>JBJMQQ010000169.1:0-9060 GCA_045802645.1 Polyangia bacterium | reverse complement strand
TCGTGAAGCCGCGCCTGCTGATCGCCGCCCAAGCCAGGGTGCAGTTCGTCTCCGGCGTCAGCGACCTATACCCCTCTGCCAGCACCATGGGCTGCGGTTCGCAGACCGTCTGCTCGGGGCCGCGCACGGCGTTCGCCGCTTTTCTGAAGGCGGCGCTATTCGCTCCACGATCGGCGAGCGCGCTCCGATCCTACCTGTCGCTGGCCCTCGGTGGCGGCAGCATCCGTTACGTCGTGTCGAACCCGTCGTTGCCGATCTGTGGACCCGACCGCACCCAGACCTGCGTCGACTCTTACTCCGGCGGGCCGTTGTTCCTCGTCCCGGGAGCCGGCGTGCACGTCGGCCTGTGGGAGGGCCTGGATCTGGTCGCGGCCGCCGAGCTGGCGCTGGGCGTGCCCAGCCCGACGTTCAACTTGGACGCCAATGTGGGCCTGGCTTACGGATTCTGAGAGGTGGCGATGCGTCGCTTGTCTTCGCGCCCCCGAGACGTGACCATGGTCTTGCTTCAATCATGGCGCTCACGGGCGAGCTGAAGGTGCCGATGGCGGGCGCGGCCGACGCGGTCCGGGCGCCGCTGGGCGATCTGGCGCGCGGCGACGAGCGCGCCCTGCGGGCCGCCTACCGCGATCACCATCAGGCCATCCGGGCGTTCGCGCGTCGGCTGATCGGCGACGATCCCGAGGCCGAGGATCTGGTGCACGAGGTCTTCGTGCGGCTGCCGGCGGCGGTCAGACGGTTTCGCGGGGACGCGTCGCTGCGCACGCTGTTGGTGGCGATGGCGGTCAACCACGCGCGGCACCATGTGCGGTCGGCGGCTCGCCGGCGCGCCGCGACCGAGCGGCTGGCGCGCCACGCCCGGTCCGCGATCGTCGAGGAACGAAACCCTGCGGAACGTCGAGAGCTGGCCCAGGCGCTGACGCGCGCGCTCGACACATTGCCGCTGGATCAGCGGGTGGCCTTCGTTCTGTGCGAGGTGGAAGAGCGGAGCTCGGCGGAGGCGGCCGCCATTGCCGGCACGAGCGACGGCACCCTGCGGGCGCGTCTGATGCTGGCGCGAAAGAAGCTGCGGGTGCTGCTCGCTGCGTGGGGCCACGGAACCACCGCCCATCCGGGTGACGAGGCGGCGAGCCGCGCCGTCGCGAGGGCGCGATGACGGACGAGCTGCTTCGTTCCGCGACGAACGCGCTTCGCCTGTCGTCAGATGCGATTGACGGCGACGGCGGGGGGGCGACGCTGGCGCGCGTGCTGCACACTGTTCGGGGCCGCAAGCGGGCGCAGCGCCTGGTCGCCGCCGTAATCGTGCCGCTGCTTTTGCTGATCGCGGCGGGCGGAGCCTGGGCGATCAGCACGGGACGATTGTCGGCGATCTGGAAGCGCCGTACGGCCGGCCCCGTTGCTGGCGGTGCTGCGCGGGGGGGGCGAGCCACCGTTGCCCGGGCGGAACCGATGGTGATGCCCTTGCCGCCGCTCGCATCGCCGCCGGCCGCTGCTGCTGCTCCTGCGCCGGCGGCTGCGCCTGCGATCCGGGCCGTGCGGCGGGTCGCGCCCCGCCTCGGCGGCGGGGCGGCGCCGACCGACGTTGAGGGCCTTTATCGCGAGGCCCATGCGGCCCATTTCGGCCGTGGAGATTTCGCGGCCGCGCTGGCGCTGTGGGATCGCTACCTGGCGTCGACGCCGTTGCCGCCGTTCGCGGTGGAGGCCCGCTTCAACCGCGCGATCGCCTTGCTGCGGCTCGGCCGGGGCCCGCAGGCCGCGGCCGCTCTACGACCATTCGCCGACGGCGACTATGGCTCATACCGGCGCGACGAGGCGCGAAAGCTGGTATCAGCGATCGAGTCGGGCGCGTTCGAGACCCACTGACACGGACCTGAAGGCCCGGCGAAACCGGCCCTTTCCGCATTCGGAATCGTCGGAACATCGCGCGGCAGGGGCCCTCGCCAAAGTGGCCTGCGCGGGTGTACCATTCTGCGATGCGACGTCTGCCGTTGGTGCTTGTCCAGGTGGCCGGTTTGCTGGGTCTGATTGGTTGCGGCTCCGTGAGTACCAGTGAAGGCACGGGTGGTGCCGCGGGAACCGGACAGGCGGGGACGATCGGACGCGGCGGGCAACCCGGGACGGGTGCCGGTGGGGTCGCGGGAACGGTGGGCGGCGGCGGGCACGCGGGGAAGATGACCGGCGGCTCGGCGGGAACGGAAAGCAGCGGCGAAGCCGGGACGGTTGGCGGCGGCGGTTCCGCGGGAACGGGAGTTGGCGGGCAAGCGGGGACCCTGGGTATTGCCGGGCATACGGGGATGGCGGGGGCCTCAGGACTTGGAGGCGTTGGCGGCGGCGGCGGCACGCTTGGACAACAGGGCGGCGCCGGCGGAGGCTGTCCGGCGCCCCAGGCCGGCGGCGGCACCCGGTTCGTGGACCACGCGCTCGGCACCGACGACGAGATGCACGGCGGCGGGACGGGCCCTTGCGCGTACAAGACGCTCACCTACGCGCTCAAGAAGGCCCCTGGCGAGATCTCGCTATCCTCGGCCGACACCTACAAGGGCGGCGTGGCGGGCGAGAAGCTGCCATTTCTGCTGCTTGGCCAGCAGACGCTCTCGTGCAATGGCGCCTCCCTCGAGAACGACGCCGACATGGGCACTTACGATGGCATCGTTCAGTTTGCCGGCACGCGCAATGCGGCCAGTGGGTGCAACTTCGACGGTGGCAAATGGGGCGGTTACTGCTTGGTCGTGAACGCGACGGCCGCGACCGCCAGCGCTCCTCACGTCATCACGAAGAACTCGTTCACCGGCTGCGACAACGTCACGATCGTCGTCCCCAGCGGGTTCGACCACGTCACCATCACGCAGAACTCGTTCACGCTGGACTTCGCCTGCATCTATCCGATGGGCGCCCACTCCGACATCACCATCGCCAACAACACCTTCGTCGGAACCAACACCGACGTGGTGTGCGACGACGCGGCCCCGGGGGTCACGGGCTCGGGCAACGTCCGGGGCGGCGGCGCAATCGCCTGCAGCACCTGCGGCGGCTGCCCCTTCTGATCGCGGAACCGTCAGCCGGATCGCGCTCGGCGGTGGGCGTGCGCTCCTGTGCAACGACCAGGGGTGCCAGGTCTACGACAGCGCGACCGGAGGGTGGACCCCGACCGGCTCGGTGTTGTTGCCGCTCAACACGCTCTCCTATCTGTGCCGGCGCGATGGCGCTGTAGTGGCCGTCGATGGCGCGCGAACGATGGCCTCGGCGATCTGGAGCCCGGCCAGCGGACGCCGGCGGCGCCGTTGCCGGAGTCACTCAACCAGCTCGAGACCGCGGAGCTCGAGGACGGCCGAATCATCGCGGTGGATTCCGCGCGGGCGTTCGCCTGTGCCCTGCAGGCCTGCCGAGCGATGACGGGCGCCGTTCCGCTCTGAACCACCCAAGATAGATGCCGCCTCCCACCAACAGCTGGACGACCCCCCGTCTTCGCCTTTACTCTGGAATGGAAAGCTGCGGAGCGTGCGCCCGTGGCCTCAGGGTGGAGGGCCGCATCTGATGGGGATGAAACCGTTCGCTCCGCGTCCACGAGGCGACCCGCAGCGACTGGAGGCGGTGCGGACATACCAGCTGCTGGACGCGTCGACGCGCCATGCGCTAAGCGAGATCACGGGCCTCGCGGCACAAATTTGCGTCACGCCGTTCGCAGCCGTCACGTTCGTCGAAGAACAGCGCACGCGCTTCGAATCGCCGAGCGGAGCGGGCCTCCCCTGCGATGACCTGCCGGCTGAGCTGTCCTTCTGCGAGCACGCCATCGCGCAACCGGACCTTTTGATCGCGCCCGATGCCACTGCCGACGCGCGGTTCGCGAGCAGTCCGCTGGTCACGGCGCCTCCTCACCTGCGTTTCTACGCAGGCGCCCCGCTGATCACGCCCGACGGCCACGCGCTGGGAACGCTTTGCGTGTTCGATCGACGTCCCCGAGATCTGACCGGCGGGCAGCAGGCGGCGTTGGGCGTCCTCGGCAAACAGGTGATGGCGCAACTGGAGCTTCGCCGGCAGACCCGCCAGCGGACGGAGAGTGAGGATCGCCTCACGTTGGCGACCGATGCCGCCTCCATCGGAGTCTGGGACTGGGATCTGATCGCGGATCGCTGGTACGCCTCTCCGGTCTATTGCTCGATGCTCGGCTACCCGCCCGACCGGGGCGCCTCGGATCGCGCCGTCTGGCTGGAACGTCTTCATCCCGACGATCGGCCGGCGGTCGCCGCCAAAATCCAAAACACCATCGCCAGTCGAGGCACGTCGTACGAGTACGAAGCGCGCATGCGGCACGCTGACGGCTCCTACCGCTGGATTCACGTGGTGGGGCGCATCCTCGCCTTCGACGAGCATGGCCAGGCGATGCGCTTGATCGGCGTACGAATGGACGTCACCGAGCGCAAGTTGACCGAATTGCGGCTGCGCGAAAGCGAGGATCGGTTTCGCGAGCTGGCAGCCAACATCCAGGAGGTGTTCTGGATGACCGATCCGTCCCGGCGCCAGTTCCTCTACATCAGCCCAGCCTACGAGAAGCTGTGGGGGCGTTCCTGCTCCAACCTGTATCGGTCGCCCGGTGACTGGCTGGCCGCCGTTCATCCCGACGATCGCGCCCGGGTGGCGGAGTCAACCGCGACCACCCAGACGCGCGGAGAATGCGACGAGACCTATCGGATCTTGCGCCCCGACGGCAGCATCCGCTGGATTCACGACCGGGCCTATCCGGTGCGCGACAGCACCGGCCAGGTGCAGCGCCTCGTGGGGACCGCCGAGGACATCACGGAGGCCAGGCAATTGGAGGCGCAACTCCGGCAGTCGCAGCGGATGGAGGCTGTCGGCCAGTTGGCCGGCGGCGTCGCGCACGACTTCAACAACATCCTGGCCGCCATCATGATGCAGGCAGACCTGGCGCTCGAGAGCTTCGATCGTCCAGCCGAGGTGCGCGACCTGTTGGCGGAAATCATGACCGCCACCGAGCGAGCCGCCAATCTGACACGGCAGCTTCTGGCGTTCAGCCGTCGCCAGGTGCTGCAAATGCGGGTCATCAACCTGAACGACGTCGTGGTCAGCCTGACCAAGCTGCTGGAACGCATCCTTGGTGAGGATGTCGACTTCCAGCTGAAGCTGCATCCGCGCCCGCTCCTCACCCGGGCCGACGCCGGGATGCTGGACCAGGTCCTGATGAACCTGGTCGTGAACGCGCGCGACGCGATGCCGGTGGGAGGACGCCTGACGATCGAGACCTCGAAGCATCTGCTGGCGCCCGAGGCTGGCAGCGCGCCGGCCGGTGCAGCGCGCGAACCCTACGTCTGCCTCAGCGTGACAGACACAGGGACGGGCATCGAGCCGGAGCATCTTCCGCGCATCTTCGAACCGTTTTACACAACCAAGGATCCCAGCAAGGGGACCGGCCTGGGATTGGCCACGGCGTTCGGCATTGTCAAGCAACACGGGGGCTCGCTGACCGTCGACAGTGTGGTGCGCAAAGGCACGACCTTCCGGGTGCTGCTGCGCGCCACGGACGACGTCGCGAGCGCAGCGCCCGAGCGACCTGCCCGACCGGTCGCACACGGCGGCGGCGAGACCATCCTGGTGGTGGAGGACGACGCCGCCGTACGTCTGCTGACCCGCCGCACGCTGGAACGCGCCGGTTATCGCGTCCTTGAGGCGTCGAACGTCATCGTAGCTCTGCGAGTCTTGGTGCGGGACCAGAGCACCATCGATCTGTTGGTGACCGACGTCGTGATGCCCGGAGGTATCGGCGGTCGCGAATTGGCCAAGCGCCTCCACCTGCGCAAGCCGGAATTGCGGGTCATCCTGACGAGCGGATACAGCGCCGACATGGCCGGGCAGGAACTCTCTCTTCTGCCCGGACACGCGTTCCTGCAGAAGCCCGCGCTCCCAAGCGTGTTGCTCGAGTGCGTGCGACGCTGTTTGGACGGATGAACTGATCGCCGTCTCAGTTCGATGTTTGGTCGACTCTAGCGCCTCGTCTCGCTCAACGTCCCCACGCGGATCTCGCGATTGTCAGAGCGGAACCAACCAGAAATCGTACGTTCCGGTCGACTGGATGCTGCAGTACAGGTCCGGTTGATCGACGATGAACATGCGACGCGGCGAGGACTCGAAGGCGGCCGGAGCTACCAGACAGTGGCCGGTTCGCTCTCCCCTGGTCGGCGTTGGGCCGCTGAACCGCGACAACGGCAGGCACACGGGACACCGCTTCGTTTGGGGTGGCCGCGGCCACGTTCGGGCTGTGCTCTACATGAGCGCTTTGGCCGCTACTCGCTGCCCAGACTGCTAGCCACATGGCCAGCAGTCTGGGCCAACAGGGTCAGTGATCAATCAGGGTGACGTGATGTCGATCCCGCTTATGTACGGAGCGATGGTCGACACCCAACTGCCAGTGGCCCAGTTCCACAACTGCAGATACGCCGAGTTCGTTCCAACCCGCCCACCGACCAGCAACCGGCCATCGCCCATCCCGGCGGCGCCGGCGCCGACCTGAAATCCTCCGGCGGAGGGGTGGCCGAAGTTGACGCTGCCGGCGACCGTCGTCCCGTTCGTGGAATACATGTCCCAAAAGTTGCCAGAAGTGTCGAGGACGAACAGATCGAAGCGCGGAGGTGCCCAGGCGGATATGTCGGGATCACCGGTCAAGGTGGCCGGCCGCGTGAAGCTCGACCAGGTGAAGGAACCACCGCTGACCGAGTTCCCTACCCAGATCTTTCCGTCGCTCCCTCGAAAGGCGGCCAAAACGGTCCGGACGTTGCTGGGGAATCCACCCGAAGCGTTGGTAGCGCCCCAGGAAGCCACCGTGACCTTCGAGGAAGGATTGATCCCGGCGGGCTTGTTGACGGTTGTCCACCCGGACCACGAGGATCCGTAATCCTTGGTGTTCTTCACGATATTCGTGCCCTGAACACCGAACACCTGGACGTTACCGCCGCCCCAACTCACCGCGTCTGGCGATTGCGTGAAGCTGGCGCTGGAGTTCAGCTGCTCCCAAGTGACAGTGGTTCCCTCGTCGTCCGTCGTTGCGTGATACATCTTCCCGTCGGTGCCACGGACAAACGCATCAATATGGCCCTCGCCCCAGGACGCGGCCGCCGGGCTCCCCGTCAGGGTCACGCCCGTGGGAGCTCCCCACCCGGGTGAGTTCGGGAAGCTGATGGACGTATTTGCAGACACCGTCGTCGACACGAGAGAGGTGCTGGTTTTCGTGAACAAACCGACGACATAGGCCTTGGTTGAACGCCCATAAATGCAGCCGCTTTTCCCGGCGGCCACCGCCTCATTACTGAATTCTTGCTGAGTTGTGATCTGCGATGGCGAATTGCTGGCTGGTTGCGTCTGAACTTTGTACTGGATGCCGTTGCAGAGGTCGCCGATTTCACAGGTCGCCCCGGTGCCCTGGTCCCAACCTTCGTAGCTTGTTCCATCGTTGTACGCGGGATTTGCGATGGCCTCTGTAATTTCATGCATCACCGCGGCCTGTTGGTTGCTGAAGCTGCACCCCCCTTGTGGGTACGCTACCCAAGCCGTGATCCTGTCGTTAGAGGTGACGAAATGCTGCCCGCAGAAAATAGAAATTGGCGGAGGAGCGTTTGACGGCGTGAAAATGACAAAGATGTCATCATAACTAACGGAATAGTAGCTGGCCATGAAGTCGGCTTCGGCCGATACGTCGGCGTCCGTCAGTGTGATCTGGCCTGTGACAGGATCAGGCGCGGGCAATCCACCCTCGTCCCACAAGAAATACGCATCGCGCGTTGGTGCAATTTGCGTGTAGCTGCCGGTGTTCCAGTCGTACCCGGCATATTGTGATGTCACCCTGTTGAAACGAGTGGCGCCAATGCCCAGCGACTCGAGGGGCGCGACGTTGTTGAAGATCGCATTGGCCGCCGGCTGAAATGACTGGGGATCACCATAGGTTCCATATCCCCAAAACACATAATAGATGTTGCCCGGCTGATCATAGGCGTCCACGTATCCGCCGTAGAAGGACATGGGCGTCGTGGTACTGCAGGCCCGTGCGACGCGGGCGTTGTGCGCGGACACGAAGGTCGCAGCGGTGAGCGCCAGACAGAAGAATGCCGGTCGTGAGCTTTTCATGATGGCCACCATCTCCTAGAGACAACACGCGGGAATTGCGTTGGCGGGGGGCGTGGCGCCCGGTACCGTTATCGCGTGGCAACCAACGGGAAGATTGTCGGCGGAGGTACAGGTCGACGGGATGGGTGCGTCCGGAGGGCAATTGAGCTTCAGCGCGAGCGCGGGTTTGCACACCGCTGCGACTGCGCTGGTGACGTTGGGCTGGCCGCCCAAAGGCAACGCCGGAGTCTCGGTGCCGGGCGAGGAGACTGAAGCAATTGTTGGCACGACGGCACCTGCAGGGCGGTCAAACGGAATGGGCGCGTCGACATTTGGCGTCACGCCGATTGGCCTCTGACGGGCGTTTGTCTGCGACGGGTTCAGCGTGCGGCGGGTCGAGGGTCGTGACCCGCTCGATGCCAGGGCGATCACGCTCGGATCCTGGGTCGCGCCCGGATCCGAGACACCTTCGCCAGCGCATCCCAACAGTAGCGTCGGTAACAATGCGATTGCGACAACGACGGGCGCAAAAGATGACATGTGTGGCCTCCCTGGGACGATTCGGTGCTCAATGGGTCACTGCCGCGCGATCAAGACGCCAAGCTCATCGTCACGTCGCGCCCCGCGGCACTGCAACAGCCATGCACAAGGTGTTCTTGCAATTGGCGCACAGACGACGGTGGATAACCCCGCATAACCGTACGGCCGGCTCGTGAATTGCAGCTACGTGTGCCGGTGGCCAGGCGACAGGTTTTGCGCGAAGTAGCAGCGACTCAGGCGCGTCTAGTTTCGAAACCCTTGAAACACGGCTTCGAAACTGGTCGCATAGCTAGCGGCTTGCGATGGTTCATAGATGAGAAAGCGACTCGGCGGACCGCAAGACGCGCACGTTTCATGATCCCGGGTCGCTATGAACTGACCGCCTTGATTTGCGTTCTGTCGTGCCTCGCGATC
>JBJMQQ010000168.1:0-11415 GCA_045802645.1 Polyangia bacterium | reverse complement strand
GTCGTTCGCCGCATCGGGCACGACCAGGCCTACTACTTCGGGCCTTATCACTCGGCGACGTCCTGCCGCGAGACGCTGCGCGTGGTCAATCGTCACTTCCAGCTGCGCACCTGCACGGATCACGTGCTGCATAACCGGCGGCGCCCCTGCCTGCAGTACCAGATCAAGCGCTGCCCGGCGCCGTGCGTCCTGCCGGTCGCGCGCGACGCTTACGCCGAGCAGATCCGCGACGTGCGCCTGTTTCTCGACGGCAAGAGCGACGAGCTGCTGGACCGGCTACGCGCCCGCATGAAAGAAGCGGCGGCCCGGCAGGAGTTCGAGATCGCGGCGGACATCCGGGACCAGATCCGCGCGCTGGAAGTGACGCTGGAAAAGCAGCGGGTCGTCTCGACCGACTTCGTCGACCAGGACGTCATCGGCTACTACCGGCAGGGGATCGCGCTGGAGATCGCGGTGCTGTCGATCCGCAACGGGCAGCTGAACGGAAGCCGCCAGTTCTCGTTCACGAACCAGGAGTTCCCGGACGCCGAGCTGCTCTCGTCGTTCGTCGGCCTCTACTACGACCTGGGCGCGCCGCCGCCCGACGAGGTGCTGCTGCCGGTCGAGATCGACGACGCGCCCGTGAAGGCAGAGTGGTTGACCGACCGGCGCGCCGAGCTGGGTGGCCGGCGGCGGAAGGTCGACGTCAGCACCCCGCAGCGCGGCGATCGCCGGCGGCTCGTCGAGCTGGCCAACAAGAACGCCGCCGCGAGCTTCGCCAGCCGGCGCAATGCCCGCGCCGACGTCGAGCTCGCGCTGGGCAAGCTGATGCGCCGCCTGAAGCTCCCCAAGCTCCCGCGCGTCATCGAGTGCTACGACGTCTCGCACCTGCAGGGGTTCGCGACGGTGGCGTCGATGGTCGTCTTCGTCGACGGGCGCCCGGACAAGGCCCGCTATCGAACGTACAAGGTTCGCGCGCCGGCCCGCGCGTCCGGGCGCACCAACGACGACTTCGCGTCCATGTACGAGGTGCTCTCCCGGCGATTCAGGCGCGCGCGGGCGGTCACCGACCCGACCGATCCCTGGAAGCTGCCGGACCTCATCGTCGTCGACGGCGGCAAGGGGCAGCTGGCGATGGCTCTGGCCGCCGCGCGGGATGTCGGCGTCGCGGTCGGGCCGGGCGCCGAGATGAGCATCGTCGCGCTGGCCAAGGAGCGGGACGACATGGCGCCGCTGGCCCTGGAGGATCCGGCGGACGACGAGGGGGTCGTCCTGGAACCGCCCGCGGTGCCCGCCGCGCCTGCGCCACCCGGGCCTGCGCCCCCCGTCGCCGCCGCCCCGACCCGCGCGGGCAAGGACGACAAGAAGGGGGACACCCACCGTCCCGACCGCGTGTTTCTACCCAACGTGAAGGACCCGATCCCGATCAGGCCGACCAGCGGGGAGATGTTCGTCCTGCAGCAGCTCCGCGACGAGGCGCACCGGTTCGCGGTCAGCTTCCACCGCGGTCAGCGCCGGCGGCTGACGCTGCGTTCGGTGCTGTCGACCATTCCCGGCATCGGGCCGGGCCGGCAGCGGCAGCTCTTGCGGCACTTCGGCAGCGTCAAACGGGTCCGGCAGGCGACCGTCGAAGAGCTGGCGGCGGTCTCCGGGATGAGTCGAACGGCGGCCGAGGCGGTCTTCGACCACTTTGCCCGCCAGCCGGAGGAGGCGCCGGCTCCTGAAACCCGGGCCACGGCCGAGGAGCTGGCCATCGAGGACGCCTTCACGAACAGCGACGGCCAGGTGCTGGAGATGACCGCTGACGCTGTCGCGCCCGGGCCGCCCGATCCCGCCGCGGGCTGAGGCTGGCTGCCGCACCGCGGCGTCGCAGACCTGGGGAAATTTGACCTCTGTGGGCTGGAGTAGTCTGATGTAGGCGTACGACTACCTCTGACTACGAGGACCCCAAGATGGCCGCCAAGTCCCCCGCCGAGCCCTCCGCCCGATCGAACCGTCCCGACCGCCGCCGCGAAATCACCGGCATCCTGCTGCTGGCCGGCGCGCTGTTCAGCGGGCTGTCGGTCATCTCGATGCAGGTAGGCGGCGACCCGTTGATGGGTCCCGGCGGTACGGCGATCGCGTCGGCGTTCTACGGCCTGTTCGGGTTCGGGGGCTATCTGGTGATGGCGGCCATGGTCGTCGAGGCCGTCCGGTGCTTTCGCGGCCGCCGCCTGATCGACGGCATCGGCGAGGCGCTGGGGGCGGCGCTGCTCATCTGCGGGCTGTCGGTGCTGATGTACCTCCCGTTCGCCGGCGATACCGTCACTCAACACGGACCGGGCGGCCTGTTCGGCGAGTGGCTGGGCGAGCTGTCGGCCGGCTTCATCGGCGACGTCGGGGCCGGGCTGGCGGCGACCACGATGCTGCTGGTCGGCATCCTGCTGGTCACGGACATCAGCCTCTCGCAGGCGCTGGTCGTCGTGGCCTGGGCTGGCCGCCATGCGCAGCGCGCGATCGTCGCCGGCGCCGTTGCCGGCTGGCGCGTCGGCCGCGCCGCCTTCCCCGAGGAGGACGACGCGGGCGAGAAGCACCGCGAGCGGGACGTCGATCCCGACGAGCTGCCCCCCGACATCGCCATCAGCCAGCCGGTCCGCGGCGCTGCCCTGGAAGAGGACGACGACGAGGGTGTGCCGGCTCCGGTCGCGCCCGAGCCCAGCGACGCCGTTCGCGTCGGCGAGGCGTATCGAGTGACGGACGCGTCCGACGAAGAGTCTGAGGAGCCCACGCGCGAGCAGGCCAGGACCCTGCGCGGGTTCCCGAGCCCCGCCGCCAACGCCGAGCGCGCCGCGGTCGCCGCCGTCGTCGCCGAGCTGGCCGCCGTCGAGCGGATGGCGCCCGAAGAGTCGGAGGACGAGGAAGAGGAGGCCGTCGCTTCACCGGTCATCGCGGCCGCCGTGTCACCCACGCCGCCGCCCGACGCGCCGATCATCGTCGAGCCCGCGTCCGTCGCGCGCCTGCGCCACGAAGCCGAAGCTGCGCAGGCCGAGGCCGCCGACGCCGAGGCCGCCGAGCGCACCGCCGAGAAGAAGGTGGGCTTCATCAAGCTGGGCGACGGCGCGTTCAAACTGCCGGGGACGGATCTGCTGGAGTACATCCCGCCCCAGGCGCCCGACATGGACAAGCAGCAGCTCTATGACATGGCCGAGCGTCTCGAGCAGGCGATGGCCAACTACGGCGTGCGCGGCAAGGTCCGCGAGATCCACATGGGCCCGGTCGTCACGATGTACGAGTTCGCGCCGGCCCCCGGCACACGCACGGGCAAGATCGCGAACCTCGAAAAGGACCTGGCCATGGCGCTGGAGGCGCAGGCGGTCCGCATCGTGGCGCCGATCCCCGGCAAGGCGGTCGTCGGCGTCGAGGTCCCCAACCTGACGCGCGAGATCGTCTACCTGAAAGAGATCCTGCAGGACAGCTGCTTCGCGGGCGCTCCGTCGAAGCTGCAGGTGGCGCTGGGCAAGGACATCAAGGGCGCGGCGGTGAGCGTGAACCTCTCGAAGATGCCGCACCTGCTGGTCGCCGGCACCACCGGCTCCGGCAAGTCCGTGGCCGTGAACGGGATGATCACGAGCATCCTCTACAACGCCTCGCCCGAAGAGGTTCGCTTCATCATGGTCGACCCCAAGATGCTGGAGCTCTCGATCTACGAGGGGATTCCGCACCTGCTGCTGCCGGTCGTGACCGATCCCAAGAAGGCGAACCTGGCGTTGCGCTGGGCCGTCGACGAGATGGAGCGGCGCTACGAGCTGCTGGCCAAGACCGGCGTGCGCGACATTGCCAGCTACAACGCGCGCATCGACGCCGAGACGAAAGGCGCGGCCGTGCCCGACGCGCCGCCGCCCGCCAAGCAGAAGAAGATCCGCGTGGTACTGGCCGGTCCCGACGGGACGGAGCAAGAGGTCGACCTGGACGCCGACGCCGAGATCACGGTGGGCGACGCCGCCGAGGGCGACACGGCCGGCATCGTGGCGTTCGAGCCGCCCAGCGACGAGGACCTGTCCGATGCGGCGGCGGCCGTGCAGGCGACGCGCGAGAAGGCGGCCGCCGAGCCGAACGCGACCAAGCTGCCGTACATCGTCATCGTCATCGACGAGTTCGCGGACCTGATGATGGTCGCGCCGAAGGACGTCGAGACCAGCGTCGCGCGGATCGCGCAGAAGGCGCGCGCGGCGGGCTTGCACCTGATCCTGGCGACGCAGCGGCCGTCGGTCGACGTGATCACGGGGCTCATCAAGGCCAACTTCCCCAGCCGCATCGCGCTGCAGGTCGCGTCGAAGATCGATTCGCGCACCATCTTGGACCAGTCGGGCGCGGAGACGCTGCTCGGCAACGGCGACATGCTGTTCTCGGACCGCGGCACCAAGCTGCGCCGCATCCACGGCGCGTTCCTGTCGGACGAGGAGGTCCACCGGGTGGTCGACTTCCTCAAGCAGCAGGCCAAGCCGGTCTACGACATGGACATCCTCAAGCCGCGCGAAGAGGACGCGGAAGAGGGTGGGGCGCCCGCCAACGACTTCCACGACGAGCTCTACGACCAGGCGATCGCCATTGTTTGCGACACCCGCCAGGCGTCGGTCTCGTACATCCAGCGCCGGCTGCAGATCGGATACAACCGCGCGGCCCGGATGGTCGAGCAGATGGAACGCGACGGCATCGTCGGGCCGACCAACGGGGCCAAGCCGCGCGACGTCCTGGCGCCGCCGGGCGAGTATCTGTCGGCGGGCGTCTGACCGCCGCCAGGGCTAGGATCAACGCATGCCTGCCCCCGCGCTGCTGACCGTCTTGTCCGGTGTCTTGCTCGCGGCCGCCCCCGCGGCTTCGGGGGCGGCGGCCGCCGGGCGCCTGGACGTCAGGGCGATCGTCGACAAGGTCCAGCATCGATACGACAGCGCCAGCGATTTCCGGGCCCGCTTCACGCAGACGCTGACCAGCGCCGCCATGGGGCGCAAGACCAACTCGGCGGGCGCCGTGATGTTCAAGAAGCCCGGCCGCATGCGCTGGGACTACGACAAGCCGGAGCGCGCGACGTACGTCAGCGACGGCAACACGCTGTGGCTCTATGAGCCCGACGACCAGCAGGCGTTCAAGCAGGCGCTGAGCGCGTCGCAGCTCCCCGCGGCGCTCGCCTTCCTGACGGGCAAGGGCAAGCTGGCCAACGAGTTCGACATCACGCTGGTCGACAAGAGCCCGTACGCTGCCGCGGGCGAGTACACGCTGGCCCTGTCGCCGAAAGTCGCCGAGCCGCAGGTCAAGAGCCTGCTCTTCATCGTCGACCCCAAGACCTTCGACGTACGCGAGAGCGTCATCACCGACGGTCAGGGCAACGTCAACGACCTGACCTTCGCGGACATCCGCACCAACACGCGGGTGCCCGACAGCGAATTCCGCTGGTCACCCCCGCCGGGCGTGCGCGTGATCGACACAGCGAAGCTGGGCCGGTAACCAGACGTCCGCGTCCGCCCTTAGAAGCGGAGCATCAGGGCGCCGCCCGTCATGCCGTGGCCCACGACTGGGGCCACGACCATGGCGGACGAGGCGCCGGCAGGCGCGCCTTTTTCGCTGGGCCCGAACAGCAGCGGCAGCGCGCAGATCGCGGCGCCGACGACGCCGACGGCGGCGACGACCCAACCCACGTCCGCGATGTTCGCGTCGCGCTGGCCCTTTTGCTGGATGCTGTCCAGCTGCGCCTGGTTGTTCGACGGCGTGTTCTGGTACTGGTTTTCGGCCTGCAGCTCGAGGATCCCGAATGTCGTGCCGACCACCAGCCCGACGGCGGCGCCAGCCACAAACCCCCACATCAGGGTCCGGCGGCCCGGGGTCATGGCGCTGCCGCTCATCATCCCGCCGCCGCCCCCCGTCTCGGCCTTGGGCCCGGACAGGTCGACGTTCGTGTTCTCGCCCTCCGACACGGTGACCGGCTTCGAGATCTGCTTCCCGCTCTCGGGCAGCGCCTCGATGATGTAGTCGCCTTTCGGAACGCTGTAGATCGTGATGGGCGCGGTGCCGAAGTAGCGCCCCTCCAGGAAGACCTTCACCTTCTGGGTGGCCGGGGCGTTCACCGTGACGCGACCCAGCCCCTCGCCGTTCGGTGACGCGAAGTGCACGTGTCCCAGGCTGTCGGTCTTGGGTGCTTCCTGGCCCAAGTCCAGCATGACCTTGGGCTTTTCTTCGTCGTTGGCTTGGGCGGCTGGCTTTTCGTCAGCGGCCGGCTTCGCTTCGCCGGGCAGCTCATTGTCTTCCGCCGGTGCGGTCGTCGTTGCGCTCTTCTTCTTGGCCTTGGCGAACGCCGGCGTGGTGCCGAGCGTCAAGGCCACGGCGAAGAGCACGAGAGAGAATCGGGTCATGTGCACATCCTCGCTGAGGGGGCGATCCGGTCCCGTAAGAGGCCGCCAGCATACGCCGATTTCATGAAAAGTGAGCAGTCCCTACGAATGGGTTCGACTCACGCTCTTCGGCGATGGTCGTCGGGCGGCCGTGGCCCGGAATGACCAGCGTTTCGCCCGGTAATGCGAAGAGCCGCTCCCGGATCGACCGCCGGATCGTCTCCAGGGAGCCGCCCCACAGATCGGTGCGCCCGATCGATCCCGCGAAGAGGGTGTCCCCGGCCAGCAGCAGGGGGGCCTCGGCGCCGCCCACGCCTGGACTGCCCGCGTCCGTCTGCGCCCGTTCCACGTAAAAGCACGTCGACCCCGGCGTGTGACCGGGGGTGTGCAGGGCCCGCGCCTCGCGGCGTCCGAAGGACAGGGCCTCGTCGCCCGCCAGCTCGCGCGTGGGGGGCGGCGGCGGCTGCCACGGCTGCCCGTTCGGGCGCCGGAACCCGCCGAACGCCTCGATCTGCATGAGCGTGCGGTCGTACAGCCAGCGGTCGTCGCGGTGGAGGATCACCTCCGCCCCGGTCGCGGCCGCGACGTCCGCCGTCCCCATGACGTGGTCGAAGTGGGCGTGCGTGTGCAGCAGCTTGACCGCGGTCAGGCCGTCGCGGGCGAGGTCGGCCAGGATGACGTCGGCGTCGTCGCCCGGGTCGATCACCAGCGCCTGGCGCGTATCCGGGCAGGCCAGGATCGTGCAATTGCACCCGAGCGCCCCGACCGGGAACGTCCGACGGATGAGCGGCATGGTCGGGGCGCTAGCGCAGCCGGAACGGCACGCCGCTGACCATCAGCACCACCGACCCGGCGCGCTCTGCCAGCATCTGGTTGGCGCGCCCGGCCACGTTGATCAGGCGGCGGTCGGGGACGTTCGCCGGGAGAAACCCGAGGCCGATCTCGGTCGTCACGACGACGACCGGCGTTGGCGACCGGTAGAGGCGGTCGGCCAGGCTGGCCACCTCGGCCAGGAGATCGTTGTCCCGGCTCTTGTCGGTCCCCTCGATCCGCTTCGACAGCCAGACGGTGAAGCGATCCAGCACGACCGCTCCGCTGCCCTCCAGCGTGGCCGGCTCCAGCGCTGCCGCGAGCTTGTCGGGCGCCTCGATCAGCTTCCAGGTGGTGTCGTGATCGCGCCGGTGGCTGGCCAGCCGACCCTTCAGCTCGTCGTCGCCCTCGATGTGGGCGGCGACGTACAGCCACGGTGGCGGTCCCAGCTCGGACGCGCGCCGGAGCGCGTAATCCGACTTGCCCGATCGCAGCCCGCCGGTGACGAACGTGAACATGGAAAAAGGCTACCTTCAGGCGCGCAAGAAGGCGAGGGCCGCGCGCACGAAGTCAGGCCGCGCTGCGCCGAACACGGCGTGGTGCCCCCCGTCGGGGATGACCATCAGCGCCGACCCCGGGATGGCGCGATACTGTTCGACGAACATCTCCAGCGGGTAAAGGCCGTCCCGGTCGCCGGTCACGATGAGCGTCCGGGCCCGGATCGTGGCCAGCAGTGGCGGCGTGAAGGCCATGTCGTCATAGCTGGTCGCGAACCCGCGCGCGATGCGCCAGAGGGCGCGGATCTGCTCGTCGCCCTGGACGTGGCGGGCGCGCAGCTCGCGCCACTCGGCCTCGGGGTGGTCCGCGTCGCGGTCGGTGACCTGCGCCGTCAGCGCGCGCGCCTGCACCGGGAAATAGCTGGGCGCGCCGATGAGGACCATCGCCTGGATGCGGTCGTGGTCCTCGGTCGCGACGTGGAACAGCGTGCCGCCCCCCAGGCTCAGGCCGATCGCCTTGACGCGCGCGAGCCCCAGGTGATCCAGCAGCGCGCGGACGTCCCCCGCGCACAGCCGATGCGTGAACGCGCCGGTCGGGTTCGTCGACCGCCCATGTCCGCGGGCATCCGGCATGATCAGCCGATAGCTCCGCGCCAGGTCCTCGAGGTCGAACAGGTGCACCCAGTCGGCGCTGGAGCCGAAGAAGCCATGCAGCAGCAGCAGGGGCTCGCCCTGGCCCTGTTCGCGGTAGGCAAGCTCGACGCCGTTGACGGAGACGGTGCTGAAATCGGTGGTCGTGGTCATGAGTCCTCCTGCCTCGCTGGTACGCGCCTTCGAAATTGCTTGGGAGCTGTTTTCGCCGAGGGTAGAATGTGATTGGTGGTGCGGGGCGTAGGGCGTCGTGTTTTTGCCGCCTTCGCGGTCGTCGCCTCCGCCGTCATGGGCTGCAGCAGCGGCGCCCATGCGCCGGCCGACGCTGGTTCGTGCGGCTGTTACATCGATCCGACGACGCACGCGTTGCAGATGTCGCTCGATTGCTACTGCGCTGCCCACGACTGTCGAAATGCGGCGCCTGTGGCTTGTTCGGGCAGCTCTTCGCCTTACAGCTGGACGGTCGCCTGCGGCCTCAACGTCTTCACCAGCCCGAGTTTTGGTGGTCCCTTCTATGCGGTCACGGATCAATCCGGGACGCTCGTCGGGTTTCAGGCAACAAGCGACACGACGCTGTACTCGTGCCCCACCGATCCCACGCTGACGGCGCTGGTGGTGAGAGCGGGCCGATTCCCTGACGCTGCCTGCGCGGTTCAAGATTGCGCTTGCGACGCTGGCGCACCCTGCACGACCACGCAGGACGCCGGCGCCGACCACTGACGCGCGTCAGTCCAGGATCGCGTCCGCGGACAGCAGCAGGTAGGGCTCGGCGATCGCGGGCTCGGCATCTCGTGTGTGCTCGGCGTTCACTCGGCGTAGCCGAAGGCCGCGCGTGTCGCCCGTGATCAGCACCGCGGTCCCCGCGCTGGAATCGTCGACGGGCGTCGCGAGCGCCGCCGCGCCGCCCGCGCTCGTCACCGCGAAATCCCCCTCGGGTCCCGTCATCGGCTCGTAGCGGATGCGTGCGATCGGGCGGGACGGACCGACGGCGTGAAAGCGCAGCTCGCACCCCTCCGGAAGGTCCTCATGCTCGTCGACGTTGACGTCGATGTACGGCCCTGACCGGTTCATCGCCCAATTGTATCGCCGGTCGCCATCAGTGCCGCGACAGCACCGTATTCATCGAAGAATCGCCAGCTTCATGGCGCAAGACCACGCGGCACTTTCCCGGGAATAGAGTCACATGAGATTCAAGGTCCTCCTTTCAGGTCTGGCGACGTGCTGGGTGCTCGCCGGTTGCGGCTCCAGCGGAAGCGGTCCCGGCACGGGAAGCGGTTCCGGCGGAACGACGGGCTCGGGAGGGACCACGACCAGCTCGGGCGGCACGACCGCTTCCGGCGGCACGAGCGCTTCCGGCGGCACGACGGCCTCGGGCGGCGTGACCGGCTCCGGCGGAACGATCGCGACCGGCGGCACCGCCGGTGGCGCCGGTCGCGGTGCAACCGGCGGTACCGCCGGCGGTGGCAGAAACGGTGCGGCTGGGCGCGGCAGCACGGGCGGCAGCACGGCGACGGGCGGCAGCACCGTCACGGGCGACGGTGGCGTGACCGTTGATTGCACCGCCACCCTTCCGAGCGGCGGCAACACATACACGGGCACGAACGTGAACGGCTCCGTCAACGGCATGAACTACGGCATCTGGACGAATGGCAGCGGCGGAAGCATCACCGTGTTCCCCAACGCGCACGCGTTCTCCACCACCTGGAACAACAGCATGGATTTCCTGGCGCACCTGGGCTTGGACTTCAACCCCGGCAAGGCGTACACGGCCTACGGGACCATTCAGGCGCAGTTCTCGGAAAAGAAGTCGGGCACGGGCGGCGGCTTCTCGATGATCGGCATGTACGGCTGGATGCACAGCCCGTGCGTCGAGTGGTACATCAACGAGGACTCGTACAACGGCCTATCCGCGAGAGGCAGCATCACCACGGTCATCGATGGCGAGACGTACTACCTGAGCACGACGCAGACGACCGGAACCGGCGGCGCAAACGCTTGCGAAGCCGGTCACTCGGGCGGCTGGACCCAGATGATCAGCACCCGCAAAACCGCGCGCACCTGCGGGACCATCACCGTCAGCGATCACTTCGCCGCGTGGGCCAAGCAGGGCTGGAACCTCGGCACGATCTCCTCGGTTCACATCAACGTCGAGGTCGGCGGCGGCAGCGGCACCATTCAGTTCCCCGTCGCGAACGTCACGACCACCAGCAAGTAATACAAATACAAACGGCCGGTGGATCCGAAGATCCACCGGCCGCCGGTCAGACGATTTGCGCGCTTACGAGCAGCCGCTGGTGGTGCCGCAGTTCACGCACTTGTGGCAGCTGCCGTTGGGGATCATGATCGATCCGCACTCGGGGCAGGTCGGCGCGTCGGTCCGGGCGATGAAGCTGTAGTTGCCGTTGACTGACGCCGTGTGGCCGTTGCCGTTGTGCCCGTTGCTGCCGTTGGTCACCTTCGCGCTGACGTCGATGACCTCGACCTTCTGCGCGGCCGCGACGACCTCGCCGACGCGCTCGATCTGCGCTTCGGTCGCGGGCGGCGCCGTCTCGACGACGGGGGTCTCGTGGATGAACTTCGACCCGAGCCACCGGAACAGGTAGTCCATGATCGAGCTGGCGCGCGGAATCTCCGGGTTCTCGGTGAAGCCGTAGGGCTCGAAGCGGGTCCTGCAGAACTTGTCGGCCAGCAGCCGCAGCGGAACGCCGTGCTGCAGGGCCAGCGAGATCGCCGTCGCGAAGCTGTCCATGAGCCCCGAGATCGTCGAGCCTTCCTTGGCCATCTTCACGAAGATCTCGCCGGGCTGACCCGTCTGGTAGAGGCCCACGTGGATGTACCCCTCGTGGCCGGCCACCGAGAACTTGTGCGTGATGGACTGCCGCTCGTCGGGCAGCTTGCGGCGCACGGCTGCGGGCGGGCCGTTCTTGATGGGCTCGGCCGCCACGGCGCCCTTCGCGAGGCCCGGGTCGGTCTTGCTGGTCGACAGCGGCTGCGTCCGCTTGCAGCCGTCGCGGTAGATGGCCACGGCCTTGAGGCCCAGCTTCCACGACTGCATGTACGCCTCTTCGATGTCCTCGATCGAGGCGTCGTGCGGCAGGTTCACCGTCTTGGAGATG
>JBJMQQ010000167.1:0-12575 GCA_045802645.1 Polyangia bacterium | reverse complement strand
GACGCTGCCGCCCGGCGAGGCGCTGGCCGGCATCATCCCGATCGCCGGCCCCCTGCCCCGCCAGGCCCGGTTCGAGGCGGTCGCGCGCGGCCAGCACCTGTCGATCGCGACGGCGGCCGAGCGTATCGACGCCGACTGGCTGCGCCCCTGGATCGCCCCCAGCCACCTCGCCGAGCTTGTAGTTCTTGACCGCGTCGCGAACCGAAACAATGGCCTTCATGACGTCCTTTCCCTCTGTCCGCTTCGGAACAGGGCTCCGTCGACCAGGCGGCAATAGTCGACGGTCCTCTGCAAGTCAAGGCGACCGCCGATTTCGGTTCGCCGCCATACAGCGCGATCGCGTTGACGGAGCTGGGCTTTGCCCAGCGGAGTCGTCGCGGGAGGTTCAAGGAACCCTCCCAGGGTTCGTGTCTGATCGTCTACATTGGCGGCCGTAACCCCCCCGCTTTGGAGAGGACCGACACCATGAAGAACCGCAGGTTCCAGATTGTCGCCATTTCGTTTGCGATGTTTTTGGCGCGCGCCGCGCTGGCCGCCGACGCCAAGCCCGACGCTGGTGGCGCCGCCAAACCGGCCGCCGCAAAACCGGCGACGCCTCCCGCTGCGGGCGCGACCACCGCGACGTGGTGGGGACACGCGGCGTGGGTGATCACCACCCCCGCCGGCGCGACGATCGCCGTCGACCCCTGGCTCGACAACCCGAACGCGCCGAAGATCGAGCACCCCAAGTCGCTGGACGCCATCCTGGTCACGCACGGCCACTTCGATCACGTCGGCAACGCCGCCGAGCTGGCCAAGAAGACCGGCGCCAAGCTGATCACGTCGTACGAGCTGGCCAGCCTGATCGGGGCGCCCAACTCCGAAGGAATGAACATCGGTGGCACGACGTCGATCAAGGACGCCACGATTCACGTCGTCGAGGCGCTGCACTCGGGCGGCTACGGGCAGGACAAGGCGGGCCCGAAGTACAGCGGCCCGGCGGTCGGCTTCGTCATCGAGATTGCGAAGGGGCCGGTCATCTACCACGCGGGCGACACCGACGTGTTCGCCGGCATGGCCCTCATCGCCGAGCGCTATCACCCGACCATCGCGATGCTGCCGATCGGCGGCCACTTCACGATGGACCCGACGGGCGCCGCGCTGGCCGCCAAGATGCTGAAGGTGAAGACCGTGGTCCCGATGCACTACGGGACCTTCCCGGCCCTGGCCGGCACGCCGGATCAACTGCGCGAGGCGTTGAAGAAGGCGCACGTCAGCGCCAAGGTCACCGAGTTCGTCCCCGGTGAGCCGCAGACCCTGAAGTAGCTCCGCCCCGTTCGCCATGGCCTTGCTCCATGGTGATTATTCAAATTTGAGTAAGAAGGTCAAGCCGAAGCTTTTCGCCGCCCGCGTGCAGGTCGCGCGGGTGGCGGCGGCTTGCGGTCGCCGAGCTCGTAGACGCCGCGCCCCAGGCGGTCGATCAAGGTCCGCGCCCACGGAATCTCGGCCGACAGGAGCGTCCGCATCCGGTCGTACAGCTCCTTGACGTGCTCGGGCGGATCCGGCGGCTTGATCTCGTCGCGCGAGAATTCGAGGTGCTTGATCGCCCCTTCCAGGGAAGAGATCCGGTGCTCCAGCGCGGCGACCAGCTCTTCTTGCTTCAGCGTCGGCATGAAGCAGAGCGCGGGCATGAGGTCGTCGAGAGGCGGCAACACCCGCCACCAGGTGGCGCGCAGAAGCGCCTGGAATTCCCTTTCGCCGTCGCCCGTCAGGCTGTATTGCGTCCGCTCGGGCCGGCCGCCCACCTGACCAGTGCCGGTCACCTTCAGGAACTTCTCTTTCGTGAGGGTCTTGAGCGCGTTGTAGATCGACCCCGGCGCCACGTTGGCCCACTGGTCGACGCGCCACGACAGCAGCTCGCGACGCACGTCGTAGCCGTGCACGGGTTGAAAGATCCGGACCACCCCCAGGACCAGCAGCCGCGTCGACGACATCTAGCGGGTCGTCAGCTTGACGTCGACCAGCAGGTCACTGCCGACCCGTTCGAGCTCGGCCCTGAGGTGAGCCACGTCGGTCGCCGGCGGAACGCGCACGTGGGCCCGCGCCTCGAACAGCATCTCGGCCGACATCGGCGCGCTGGACCGATTCGTGACCAGCTCTTCGACGTTGACGCCGTTGCTGGCCAGCAGCTGCGAGATCTCCCGCACGATGCCGGGACGATCGAGGCCCACCAGCTCCAGATCCATGCTCTGGTCGGGCGCGCGGGAACCAGCGCGGGCGGCCACTTCGACGGTGACCTTCAGCCCGTGAGACTCGAGCGCCTGCAGGGCGGCCGTCGCCGACGCGACCCGGTCCGCCGGCAGCTCCGCGCGCAGGATTCCCGCGAATTTGCCGGCCAGATGGCTCATCCGGCTCTCCAGCCAGTTCCCGCCGTGATCGGCGATCACCTTCGCGACCAGCTCCACCAACCCCGGCCGATCCGGCCCCAACAAGGTCAGCACCAGGTCCGTCATGGGCGAGAGGATACTCCGCTCAGCGCCCCGCGACTAAAGCCACTCGATGCCCAGCGAGAAGTCCCACACGGATCCAAAGCCCCCCTGCGTGCGCGTCGTGTTGCTGCCGGCCCCCGGGGGCAACAGCATCACGCCGGCCGCCCAGGGCGAGTAACCCACCTCGCCCGAGAGCGCCAGCGCGTGCACGGGGAAGTACTTCAACCCGACGGCTGCGCGGACCTGCGCGACCGCGCCGATGATCTTGTTCGAGGTCAGCGGATCCGCCGTGTCGCGCGACTGCACGATGCTGGTCGCGAACCCAAACGAGCCGTACGGGAACAGCGCCGCGTGCGGCAAGTACATCCCGAAGTTGATCGGGTAGAGGCCGAGACCGTACGCGATGAACTGCGACGCAAACGTGATCGGAACGTCCAGCTTGAAGAAGAACCCGCCGCCACCCAGGTGCAGCGTCGGGGTGAGCGTCCTGCCGCTGGAATCCACGGTGTGTTCGGCCGTGCTGGACGTCGAGCCCGTGGTCGAGTTGTAACTGCTGACCAACGACGACGGCGGGGTGAGATGGAGCTGCGTGTAGCCCAGCCGCACGCCGACGCCGACCCATCCCATGCGGCGGCCTTCCGCCGGTTGCGGCGCTGGCGTGGCGGTAACCGTCGCGGCGGCGTCCTCCGCGTGGGCTGTTCCCGGCGCGAGCACGGCACTGCCCATGGCCAACCACGAAAACAGCCAGAAAAGAAAGACGGGTCGAAACCTCATGCCGTCCACACTTCTGGTTGTGGGCCCCGCGGTCGCGCGACGCAACCGCGACCGTGGCAAATCCGCTCAGCCGTGGCGGACTTTTGCGGAGATCTCCGGCGGCGCGCGCGAGATCTCGCGCCGCCGCCGTGCGACTACGCTGGCAAAGGCCAGCGCGTTCAACGCGACTACGGCGTCGCGCTGACGTGCGGCGCGCTGGCTTTCGCGCGCCCCGCACGAACGCCACCGCCCGAGGCCTTGCGGAGCCCCGGGGCGCTGGGCGCCTTTTCGGTCGCGCGCCCGTTGCAGACCGCCTCGATCAAATGGCGGCCGCACGTGCCTGCGCGCGTGTCCGTGCGCTTGCCGGGCCAGCTCGCCTCGATCGTCTTGCCACGGCAGTCAGCCAGCGCCGTGTAGATCGTGTCGTCGCTGCCCGGCGCCTCCCCGCCCGTCGGCGCCCACCTGAACAGCGTTTCGCCGCCCAGCGCGCGCACCGATTCGCGGTCGAACACCAGCCGGTCGCCGGCTTCGCGTTCGCACGCGATGTCCCAGTCCCCCGGTGCCGCCTCGACCTCGCTGGCCGTCACGCTCATGAGCGCGCCGTGCGAGGGACCCCATGTCCCGATGGGCGGCCCAGCCACCACCTGCGTGGTCATCCGGTGCCCATCACCCGTCGCCGTCTCCGCCGTCGCGGCATCGGCTTCCTGCGCTTCGCGCGCCTGCTGCATCTCCCGCCGCCACCCGAAGTCATCGAACCCGTGTCCCTTCTCTCGAACCGCCGCCCCCGCCAACATCATCAACCCCGTCACCACGCTCCTCATAGTTCCCGTCCTGCCTTTCTCTCCTGATTCAATCTTCAGTTTTCAGTTGTCGCCGACCCGCTCATCGGATCGGTCGCTGGAAATGTTGAGCTAGGATCAGCTTCTACGCAACCGGCGCCGGAAAAGTTAACTGGCGCTTCGCAGCAACGAAACGCGCCCGAGATATCAACGTCACGACGACGCCAAAAACCCCAATGTTGACGCTGGGTCGCAGCTCCGCACACACCGAGGATACCTGACCCGTCCGTTGCGGTGTGTGAATTATTTGCAACTCAGTGTTGCGATGCGCGCAACGTTGCCAGCAACGACCTAAGGTCTGGCGCGCCGCGCCCTGGCGGACAGGACAAACAGAAAAAGTAAGAAGAGCAGCAACACGGCAGGACGGGCGACGCCGTCAGCCAGGTCGCACGAGCAGCCACCCGAGCCGGCGTTGCCGTTGCCACCACCCCCGCCGTCTGGCACGCCACCGGTCTGGCCCGAACCATCGGCGCCCGCCGAGCCACCCTGCCCGCCGGTGCCCGAGGCGCCGCCACCGCGGCCGCCGGTCGGTCCGACCGCGCCGTCGCGACGCCCGGCGTCCACCGCCCCGGCGCCCGCATCGACCGCGCCTGCGGCCGGCGAAAGCGTCAGCAGCGAGACCCCGAAACGCGGCAACGAGAACGTCACCGTCACCGTTCCGCCAGTCACCGGCAGCATCTGCGGTGCGCCGAGGGCCTGCGGCAACATCGCGGCCTGCAGCGCCTGGAGCTGCGCGGGCGACGGCGGCTGCGGGCTGCCCTGGGACTTCCAGACGGTGTAGGCGTCGCCGTGCGTGTCGTCCATCCGAAGGTGGGTCACCGTCGCGGCGCTGCCGAAGCTGGCGGGAACCTTCACCGCGACCTGCACCGTCGCCGGCGGCGCGGTCACGATGTCGTCGTGGTAGTTCCACAGCAGCACCTGGAGCTTGCCGCCGTCCAGCGTGGCCATCGCGTCGACGTCGGCGGCGGCGCGAACGCTGCTGGCGACGATCGACGCGACCGGGATGGCGCCGGTGCTGGTGACGGGCAATCGGGCCCCGGCCAGGGCGCCGAGCAACCGGAACGCGCCCAGGACGGGCATCTCGATGCCGTTCGTGGCGAGCACGCGGTACCCCGAGAAGTAGGCGCTACCGGGGAACGTGAAGGCCCACGCCACGAGGCCGCCGACCTTCACGCCCAGCGTGTCCTCGAGCTCCAGCGTGTGCTTCATCATCGCGACCTCGTAGGCCCCATAGGCTGGCGAGAATCGGTAGCCGTCAGCCGACGTCGCCGTGCCGGCGCAAGCCGCGCAGCCGTCCGGGTCGGCCTCCGTCACGTAGATGGGGAGCTTCTTGAATGGCGCGACCGCCGCGACGGCGGAGAACCCGGCCTTGTGCAGCGTCAGCTGGTGGCCAAGGTCCATCTCGATGTGACCGTTGACCACGGCGGAGCCGCCTTTGGCGTGGAAGGTCACCAGATCGAGCCGCGTCCCGGTTTTCCCGGTGACGGCGTTGGTGCCCGTCGCGCAGTGCTGCAGGAACTGCGGCAGGAAGGACGACGTGGGGACGGCGACCGCGGGCCCGCCCAGCGGCGCCGTCGGGATCGCCGTGTGAATTGCCGCTTCCGTATAGTCGTAGAGCTTCTGGTACTCGGCCGCCGTGCCGTGGAAGTAGCTGATGTCCGGCTCGTTCCACAGCTCCCACAGCCACGAGCCGGCCACATTCGGGTACCGCGTGTTCAGGTGACCGGCCCAGGCGCTGATCAGCTGCCCCCACTTCGCGTAGTCCTTGGGCGGATAGAACGCACCGCCGTCCAGCGCCGTCACGGTGCTGTTCTGATAGGGCGTCGGGTGCGCGGACAGCGCCTGCGGCATGAACGCGATCTCGACGAACGGCAGCGCACCGGCCCCGGTCAGCGTGTCGAAGATCGAGTCGGTGAGCGTCCACGTGTAGACGGGACTGCCGGCGGCATCCTCGGTGTACACGTTCGTCGAGCCCCACTTCATCGACGGCGTGCCGTCCCCCGTATTGAGGAGAAAGTGCATCCGGACGTGGGGCGGCGTCGTGTGAATGGCGCCCAACGTCTGCAGCAACGCCCGCCCCTCCGGCAGGGTCGTGTAGTTGGCCTCGTCGTAGCCGTGGAACGCCCAGATGCGCTCGATGGGCGCGCCCGGGCTGCTGCCGTCGACGGTGACGTCGACTGTCTGCGCCCACGCCGCCGTCGCCGCGCTGCACCCGAGCAAAAGCGCGGCCGCGCAAACCAGTCGTCGCATGTTCACGCTAGGGGGATCAGTTGCCGCGTTGATTCGGCGCGGCTCAGGGCAGCCGGGCGACCAGCGCCTCGGAAGCTTCCCAGAGACGGGCCGCCAGCGTCATGTCGCGGCCCTGCGGCGTGGTGTCGGCCGGGTTGCAGTCGGCGTAGTACGCGCCGGTGACCTGAGCCACCGCCGGGCTGGCCGCCAGGTAGCACTGCGTGGCGGCGCCCTGCGCGGCGGTCTTCAGGATCAGCGGCCCCGCGACGCGCATCGCCAGCTGCGCGACCCCGGGCAGCGACCGCCCGATGTTCGTGGCGATGACCCCCGGGTGAAGCGTGTTGGCGGTCTGACCGCCGTTCTGGGCGGGCGGCCCCAGCCGGCGGGCCAGCTCGCGCGTGAACAGGACGTTGGCCAGCTTCGAGACGCCGTAGGCCTGCATCGGGACGTAGCCGCGCTCGCCCGAAAGGTTGTCGAAGTCGATCCCGGGCGGCGGCGCGCGGCGGTGGGCGCGGCTGGCCGTCACCACCACCCGCCCCGTCGGTGACAGCCGATCCAGCAGCCCCGTCACCAGCATGAAGTGCCCGATGTGATTCGTGAACAGGTGCGGCTCCCAGCCGAACTTTTGCTGCGGCGTCGGGATGTTCATGACGCCGGCGTTGCAGACGATGGCGTCCAGCGGCGCGGCGCCGGCGCGCACGGACGCGACCGCCGCGCGCACGGACGCGGGCTCCGACAGCTCGCACGCGACCGGCAGGAAATCACCCTTCAGCCGCGCACAAGCTTCGCGGGCCTTGTCCACCGTGCGCGCCGCCGCGATCACCCGTGCGCCGCGCAACGCGAGCGCGCGGATCGTCTCGAACCCGAGGCCCGAGTTGCACCCGGTGACCAGCATCGTCTTGCCCGTGAGATCGCACCCGGCCGTGGCTTCCTCCGCCGTCGAGGCGAACCCGAGCCCGTTCGGCCCCTTCCCTTTGATCGCCGCCGCCAGGGACATGCTGGTCAGATACCACGAATCCGTTCGCACCGGCGTTGACCGTCCGGCGGGCTTCCCCGATGATGCCGGCCATGGGCAGGTGGAGGATCGTCGGTGTTGTGCCGGTCGCGGTGTTGTTGCTGGGCGGCGGCGTCTTTTCCTCGTGCGGCAGCGCGCAGGTCGGCGCCGACGGCACCGGGGGGCATGCGGGTGCGGCCGGCTCGGGCGGCCGCGCGAACAGCGGCGGCAACAGCGGCGCGGCGGGCAGCGCGGGTGGCGCGGCAGTTGGCGGCGCCGCGGGTCAGATCGCCAGCGCCGGCGCCGCGGGGTCGGCGACCGGCGGCGCGGGCGGGACCGCGGGTGTCTCTGCATCGGCGGGCGCAGGTGGCCGCGGCACGGCAGGCGCCGGCGGCGCACGCGGCGGCGCCGCAGGGACCGCCTCGGGAGGCAGCTCCCCCGGAGGAAGCGCCGGTACCAGCGCCGGCGGAGCAAGCGGTGGCACGGCAGGCCGAGCAGGCGCAGCCGGAGCAGCGGGCAGCGGAGCAGCGGGCGCCGGTGTAGCGGGCGCTGGCGGCGGCGCCGGGGCGCCCGGGGCGGGCGGCGTTGGTCCGGGCGGTTCGGGTGGTGCCGCGGGCAGCGCCGGAATGGGCGGATACAACCTGGTGTTCGTGACGTCGCGAACGGACCTGAAACCAAACCTCGGCAGCGCGGCGGCGTACGACGCAGTCTGCAACCAGCTCGCGACGGCCGCCGGGATCAATGACGCCTCCGGAAACGCGTTCGTCGCGCTGGTGGGTGACGCGCAGAGCTCGCCGGTGACCAGGCTTGGAAATGCGCGCGGGTTCGTCCGCACGGACGGCGCGCCCGTCGCCGACGACCTGGCGTCCCTGTTTTCTGCGAACCGCCTGCTGAACCCGATCCGAGCTGATGAGCACGGCGTGCTCCGGCCGGGCGTAGCGGTCCTGACGGGCCTGAGTTACGACGGCACCGTCGACCCGGCGTCGAATTGTGCCGGGTGGACCAGCATGAGCGCCTCCGCGAACATCACCGGCGGTTCCTCGAGCTCTGGTCCACCCGTCTGGTACTACTGGGAGACGGGCACCTGCGACGGCGTCGCGGCCACCGGGGCGGTCTACTGCTTCATGAAGACCAGGACCTCACCGCTGGTGGTCACGCCCGTGGCCGGCAAGAAGATCTTCCTGACCAACGGTCCAATCGCCGCCGGTGCCGACGCCGACGCCCGCTGCGCCGCCTCGAAGCCGCCCGGCACCGGCACGGTCAGCGCGCTTCGCGCCACGACGACGGCGCCCGCGTCATCCCTGCTGACGATGACCGCCAAGTACGTGCGGCCCGACGGGATCCTGGTCGGCCTCGGCAGCGATCTGGTCGCCGCAGGCGCGAGCGGGCTGACCCCCCTGGCCAGCGGCATATGGCAGCAAGGCGACGGCACCTACGTTCCCACGCGCGCCGTCTGGACCGGCGCGACGTCACTCACGGCGACGGGGACGGTGGACAGCACGTGCTCGAACTGGACGTCGACGACGTCGACTTCGGTGATCACCGGGGCGACGCCTGGCACGGACCCGGGCTTCTGGCAGAACGGGGGGCCCTGGCGCTGCGACAACACATACACCTGGTCCTATTGCGTCGAGCGCTGAGCGGGCGCGCCGCCGTCGCGCGCCCGTCTAGCGAACGACCGGGAGCGTGACGGCACCCTCGGCCGCCGACGAGACGGCGGCCGCAGACTTGGCCATCACCCCCCTCTCAAAGCGCGGGGCGGGCGGCTTCCAGCCGGCCTTGCGCGACTCCAGGTCGGCCTGGACGTCGATGCGTCGCGTGTCGACGTCCAGCGTGATGGGGTCGCCGTCGCGCACGAAGGCGATGGGGCCGCCGACCTGCGCCTCGGGCGAAAGATGCCCGACCATGAACCCCTTCGTCGCGCCGGAGAAGCGGCCGTCGGTCATCAGCACGACGCTGTCGTCCAGCTTCTGACCGACCAGCGCCGCGGTGACGGCCAGCATCTCGCGCATTCCGGGGCCGCCGCGCGGCCCTTCGTAGCGGATGATGAGGACGTCGTTGGGCTTGATCTCCCGGCGCTGAACGGCTGCGAAGCAGTCTTCTTCCGAGTCGAACACGCGCGCCGGGCCGGTGTGCTTGCGCCGGTCGTGGCCGGCCAGCTTGACCACCGCCCCTTCGGGCGCCAGCGAGCCGCGCAGGATCGCGAAGCCTCCCGACGGGCTCAGCGCGTTCGCCACGGTACGCACGACCTGCTGGCCAGGCAGCTCCTGGGCGTCCTTCACTTCCTCGAAGATGCTGCGGCCGCTGACGGTGAGACTGTCTTCCAGCAGCCCCGCCTCCAGCAGCCGTCGCGCGACCAGGCGGACCCCGCCGGCGCGGTCCATGTCGACGGCGAAGAACCGCCCGCCCGGCTTCAGGTCCGCGATGATGGGCGTGTGCGCCGAGATGGCGTCGAAGTCCTCCAGCGTCAGCGGCACGTTGGCCTCTTTCGCCAGCGCCATCAGGTGCAGCACGGCGTTCGTGGACCCGGCGGTCGCTGCGACCGCGGTGATGGCGTTGTTGAACGCCGCCCGGGTCAGGATCTTGCTGGGGCGGAGGTCCTCGGCGACGAGCCGCATGACGATCTCCCCCGCGCGCACCGCGACGCCCGGCTTTCGCGGGTCCACCGCCGGCACGTCGTTGAGCCCCACCGGCGAGATCCCCAGCATCTCGCCGGCCATCGCCATCGTGTTGGCGGTGAACTGGCCCCCGCAAGCGCCGGCGCCCGGACAGGCGACATCCTCCAGCGCGCGCAGCTCGTCCTCGGTGATGCGCCCAGCGGCGCACGCGCCGACCGCTTCGAAGACATCCTGGATGGTGACGGGCTTGCCGCGGAAATCGCCGGGCATGATCGAGCCGCCGTAGAGCATCAACCCCGGCACGTCGAGCCGGGCCAGCGCCATCATGGTGCCGGGAATGGTCTTGTCGCAGCCGGAGAGGGCCACGACGCCGTCACACATCGCACCGCGAACCGCCAGCTCGATGGAGTCGGCGATGACCTCACGCGAGATCAGCGACGCGCGCATCCCCTCCGTCCCCATGCTGATGCCGTCGGAGACGACGACCGTGTTGAACTCGATCGGCGTGCCGCCGGCGGCGCGGATCCCTTCCTTGACCTTCTCGCCCAGCGCGCGCAGGTGCATGTTGCACGGTGTGGCGTCGGTCCAGGTGTTGGCGACCGCGATCAGCGGTCGGTCGAGGTCGGCGTTCGTGAGGCCGGTCGCCTTCAACATCGCCCGCGCCGGCGCGCGGTGAATCCCCTTCTTCAGCGCATCGCTTCGCACGACGCGGGCTTATACCACTCAGTCGGCGGCGATGCCGTGGGTCTCGGGGCGAACCTTGGCGCCGTACCAGGCGATGTACACGTAGCAGGCGGCCGCCAGGATGAAGCAGTGGTGGATGCCGATGGCGTCCGCCAGCGCGCCCTGGACGACGGGGATGATGGCGCCGCCCACGATCGCCATGCACAGGATGCCAGCCCCCTGGCTGGTGTGCTCCCCGAGGCCGTCGATCGCCAGCGTGAAGATCGTCGGGAACATGATCGAGTTGAAGAGCCCGACCGCGAGGATGCTCCACTTCGCGACCTCTCCCTGGGTGGCCATGCTGATGACGACCAGCGCGACCGCAGCCAGGGCGTGCGCCGCCAGTACCTTGCCCGGCTTCCACAGCCGCAAGGTGAACGTGCCGATGAACCGCCCGATCATCGCGCCGCCCCAGTACAGCGAGACCAGCTGCGCGCCGGCCGCTTCGGTCAGGCCCCCGATCGAGGGCTCTTTGAAGTAGTTGACCAGGAAGCTGCCGATCGAGACCTCGCCGCCGACGTAGACGAAGATGCCGACGGCGCCGAGGACCAGGTGGCGGTACCCCCAGGCGCTCTTGTGGCCGCCACGCGCTTCGGCCGGCGCGGCGGGCGTGACGTCCTCGATGTTGGGGAGCTTGAACAGCGCGATCGCGACGGCCAGCAGGATCAGAGCCGCCGCCAATCCCACGTAGGGATGCTGGACCGACGCCGCCTCGGCCAGCCGGTACGCGTTGGCGCCTTCGGGCGTCATCTGCTTGATCTCGGCGGACGACTTGGCCGCCGTCGACAGGATCAAGAGCGACCCGAACCAGGGCGCGATGGTCGTCCCCAGCGAATTGAAGGCCTGGGTCAGCGTCAGGCGCGACGACGCCGTCTCGGGCTTGCCCAGCACCGCGACGAACGGGTTGGCCGCGACCTGCAGCAGCGTGATCCCCGACGCCAGTACGAACAGCGCCAGCAAGAACAGCTCGTACGACCGGATGGACGCCGCCGGGTAGAACAGAAGGCACCCGAACGCGGCGCCGCCCAACCCGATGATGATGCCGTTCTTATAGCCGAACCGGCTGACGATCCGGCCCGACGGCAGCGACATCACGAAGTACGCCGTGAAGAAGGCGAACTGGATCAGCATCGCCTTGGCGTAGCTGAGCTCGAACACCGCCTTCAGGTGCGGGATGATGATGTCGTTCAGGCACGTCAAGAACCCCCACATGAAGAAGAGGGTCGTGAGCACCGCCAGGGGCGCCGTGTAGTTCGGGTGAACGGCGGCCTGAGGGGCGCGCACGGTGTTGGCGGGCGCGAGGGGGGCGGTTCCTGCCATGGTGCTCCAGCCGCGACTTGGGCGGGCGCTGACGTTAGCCGCCAGCGCGAGCCCGGTCAACCGCCGTCAGGCGACCGTATGGTGCGTCGGACGGGGAGCCGCGGGCGGCGCGTCCGGAAGCTGAATGTTCAGCTCCAGCACCTCGCACCCACCGCTCTTGTCCAGGTTCACCGTGACGTGCGTGAGATCGATCTTCTCGTATCGGGCGATCACCGCCAGCAGCTCTTGCTGCAGCTGCGGCAGGTAGTCGGGGCTGGGATGCGTCCCGGCCCGCTCGCGCGCGACGATGATCGACAACCGATCCTTGGCGAGCGTGGCCGATTTCGGTGCCCGCCGGAAGTATTCGAGGAACTTCATCATTGACCTCTGCGTCGGGGTTAACCGAATAGACGGCCGAAGAAGCCGCGCTTCTGCTCCTCGATGAACCGGTGCTGACGCTCTTCGCCCAGGTACCGGTAGACGACGTCCAGGTAGGCCTGCGCGACGTCGGTCGTCTCGTCCAGGATGGCCGGCGTGCCCTTGTTCGACGACTGCAGCACGGCCTTCGACTCGGGAATCACGCCCAGGAGCGGAATGCCGAGCAGCTCGAGCACGTCCGCGACGCTCAGCATCTCGCCGCGCTTCACCATGG
>JBJMQQ010000166.1:0-16198 GCA_045802645.1 Polyangia bacterium | reverse complement strand
GCGAAGAGCCAGCCGTCGATCCTCACCGAGATCACGGACAGCGACATCGACAACCTCTTCAATGACTGACGGGTCGACTGACGGGTCCCGGGCGATGCAGCCGACGACGGAGTGGCTGGGCCACCCGCTATGAGTTTCATCAACTACTCGTCGCGCGAGATCAACTGCAAGTTGGTCTATTACGGCCCGGGCCTGTGCGGGAAGACCACCAACCTGCACTACATCTACGCGAAGACCAGCCCCGACGCGAAGGGGAAGATGATCTCGCTCGCCACCGAGACCGAGCGGACGTTGTTCTTCGACTTCCTGCCGCTATCGCTCGGTGAAATCCGCGGCTTCAAGACGCGGTTCCACCTGTACACGGTGCCCGGGCAGGTGTTCTACGACGCCAGCCGAAAGTTGATCCTCAAGGGTGTCGACGGGGTCGTGTTCGTCGCCGATTCCCAGATCGAGCGCATGGAAGCGAACATCGAGTCGCTGGAGAACCTGCGCCTTAACCTGACCGAGCAGGGATACGACCTCGATAAGCTTCCGTACGTGGTCCAGTACAACAAGCGCGACCTGCCCAACGCCGCGCCTCTGGATCAGCTGCGCGAGGTCCTGAACCCGACCAAGGTCCCGGATTTCGAGGCCTGCGCAACCAGCGGCGCCGGGGTCTTCGACACCCTCAAGGCCGTCGCCAAGTCCGTCCTGACCGAGCTCCGCCGCGGCCAGTAGCCCCGCGGCCGACGCGCTAGGCCTTGCGCAGGCAGGCGGCGGCGAAGAGGGCGGTGACGGTGGCTTGGCCGGCCATCCAGACGGGCTCGAGGGCGTCGGGGATGAAACGGAGGGAGACGGTGTGGCCGACGGCGGCGAAGAGCAGGGCGCCGGCGACGCCGAACCCGAAGCCGGCGAGGACCGGGCGCAGGCGGCGGACTCCATAAAGGAGGACGATGAGGGCGACGGGGGCAATGGCGCTGTAGACCAGCGTCGCGCTGATGGGGCCACGGGCGAGGTCGGTGTACCCGCCCGACAGCGCGTCAGCGGCGCCGTGGAGGTGCGGCCACGAGAGCGGAATCGCCCAGCCGAGGTCGATGCCCGACGAGCCGACGACGAAGGCGGCCAGCGCGCCCCAGCCGAGTCGGGTGGTCGCAACGCCGCGCCGGCGCAGCAGCGCCAGCGCGAGCAAGCCGGTCGCCATGCCCAGGCCGAGCTCCTCGGCGCCACGCCCCTCGCGGGCTTTGGCGACAGCCGCGGCCGCGTCGACGATGCCGGCGCCGTAGTGGTCGTCCAGCCGCGCCTCATTCGTGACGACGGGGCGGGGCTTGCGCGCGGTCGCGAGCAGGATCTGCTCGACCGCCTCCGGGCGGCGCACGCCTGCGCTGACCACCAGGGCGGCCACGCCGGCGACGTGGGGCGACGCCATGGACGTCCCCATGAACCACAGGTAATCCGTGTGCGTGATGTCGTTCGGCACGATCGTGTGCTGAAGGACGCCGTCCGGGCGGCCGTCGCCGTTCTGGTCGACGCGGGTGTTGCCGCCGGGAGCCGAGATGTCGACCTCCGAGCCCCAGTTCGAATAGAACGTCGTCTTCTCGTCGAACTGGGTGGCCGCGACGGCGATGACGCCCGGCGCGCGAGCGGGGAACCCGACCCGGCCGCGGCCGTCGTTGCCGGCGGCGGCCACGACCACCACGCCCTTGTCATGCGCGTACTTGATCGCGCTGGAGATGGTGGCCACCGCGAACGGGCCGCCGAGGCTCATGTTGATGACGTTCGCGCCGTGGTCAGCCGCCCAGCGGATGGCCTGCGCGATGCCGCCCATGGAGCCCGACCCGCGCGCCGACAGCACCTTCAGCGGCATGATCGACGCGCCGTACGCGACGCCGGCGACGCCGAGACCGTTGTTGGTCGACTGCGCGATCGTCCCCGCGACGTGGGTGCCGTGCCCGTGATCGTCCGAAGCATCGGCGCTGTTCGTGAGGAAGTTGTAGCCCGGCACGAACTTGGTCTGGGCCAGATCGCCGACCTTGGTCACGCCCGTGTCGATGACGGCCACCACTGCGCCCTTGCCGTTCGCCTCTTTCCAGGCGGCCGGGGCGCCGATCTGGCGCAGGTGCCACTGGTACTTGAAGCAGGCGTCGTTCGGGAACCCGCCGCCGTCGTGAGCGGCTGCGGCGCACTCAGCCTCCATCGAGTTGCCGGTGGCGGTGAATTCTTGCGCCTGCTCGTCCCCGGGGATCGTGGCCAGTGAATCGTAGTCGACGCTCTCGACGTCGGGGTTCGCCGCCAGCTTGGCGCGCGCCGCCGACGCCTCGTCCGCGGTCGCAAACTCGACGCGGTAGAGGTGGTCTTGCGCCGAGTAATCGCTGAGCGGTTGCCTGGCGTAGCCCGGCGCGGCCATGGCCGCGGCCGACGCGTCGTCGCGGAAATCGACCAACAAGCTGGTCGGGCGCAACCCTTCCGCTTCGGCGATCTCTTCGCTGGTCACCGCAGGCTTGGCCGCCCGCGGGGGCGACGCTCCGTGCCAGAGCAGCGCGGCACCCGCCACGACCGCGCCAAAACCGCCCCAGGGACCCCAAGCAGAGATCAGGCTCGACTTCCGCATGATGAGATTATACGGCCGCTCACGTCACTGCGCACCGGGCAGCGCGCTTTCCGACGGCGCGTGTTACAGTGGCAGCTCGGCCGCTTTGGGAACCACCCACTTCACCCGACACGCGACCCGTCCCGCGATGCGCCTCGCCCGGTGGCTGCTGGCGGCTGGGCTGCTCATCTTGGTCTTCGGCAGAGCTCCGGCCCACGCCGAGGACGAGGCCGCCGCGCTCGACAAGATCGTGAAGCTGAACAAGCGCGCGGTCGACGAGTACCAGAACCTCAACTTCGACAAGGCGCGCAAGCTGCTGGACGAGGCGCTGGCCGCCTGTACCCGCAGCGGCCTCGACAGTCACCCGGTGGCTGCCCGCACGCACGTCCACATGGGCGTGGTCCTGTTCGCCGGGCTCAAGGACAAGGACGGCGCGGTCGCCGAGTTCAAGAAGGCCGCCCAGATCCAGCCGGACGTGAAGCTGGACACCGCCCTGGCCACGCCCGAGATCCAGGAGGCGTACGATCAGGCCGTCGCAGGTGGTGGAGGCGCAGCCGCGAGCGGTGGGGGCGCCGCCGCCGCGCCCGCCGAGGACGCGATCACCCACGAGCCGATCACGCGCGCGCTGCAGGGCAAGTCGATCGCCGTCAACGCGACGCTGGATTCGTCGGTCAAGGCCAAGAAGATGGTGCTGTCGTTCAGCGCCGACGGCTCGGATGATTTCGGCAAGCGCGACATGAAAGAGCAGTCGCCCGGCAACTGGATGGGCGAGATCCCGTCGTCGGCGACCGAGGGCGCCAAGGTCTCGTACTTCATCGAGGCGGTCGGCGACGACGATCACGTCCTGGCGCGAAAAGGCTCTGCCACCGAACCGCTGGTGGTCAGCTTGCGCGGCCCGGGCGGGGCGGCGCTGGTGCCGCCCAAGAAGAAGCCGCCCCAGCCCGCGCCGGAAGAACCCGCGACGGGCGGCCCCACCTGGTTCTTCGCTTTGGGCCTGGGCAGCGGCTTCGGCTGGACGACGGGCACGGGCGAGGTGAACGGCGCCGACCACGTGAGCCCGGCCGGGTTCGCCTGGGCGCGCCTCGGGCAGGTGGTTCCCGAGGTCGGCTACTTCGTCAATCCGAACCTGATCGTCTCGTTGCAGTTCCGGCTGCAGCTGGTGAGCGGGGCGACGGAGTTCCATTCGGCGACTCCTGGCGAGTGCCCGGGCATGGTCTGTAACCCGGCGAGCTACGCGGCGTCTGGATTTGCGCGCGCCGCCTGGCTCTTCGACTCGGGCGAGTTGCACCCCTTCGTCGGCGGGATGCTGGGCGCCGGGACCATCCGGCACATCACGTCCTTCCCGTCCGAGCCCCACTGCGGCGCCGACATGCACACCACGTGCGTCGACACCGTCGCGTCCGGCCCGATCTTCGTGGGCGGCACGGGCGGCATCCTCTATAACCTGACGCCGTCGTTCGCGCTGAAGGCCGAAGCCAACGCCCTGCTTGGCTTCACGAAGTTCACCTTCAACATCGACCTGAACGTCGGCGTCGCCGTCGAGTATTGACCTAGCGGGCCGTCTATCTGGCGGTCTTGGCGATCTCGGTCGCGAAGAGGTGCGCGTGGGCGTAGATGGACAGCTGCGGGTTCACGCCCAGCGCGGTCGGGAAGATCGAGCCGTCCGTGATCCAGAGGTTCTCGATCTGGTGATGTCGCCCGCGGGAGCTCACGACGGAATGCGCGGGGTCCTCGCCCATCGCAGCGCCGCCCATCTGGTGGGCGGAGAACAGCATGCCGCGGTTGGGGCCGAACGGGGCGGCGGCGATGCGCGGCAGGTCGGCCTCGCTGCGGATCACGACGGGCGTCTCGTGCAGCGTCCAGACCTCGCGCGCGCCGGCGGCCAGCTGCAGGCGCGCCATGTCGGTCATCGCGGAGATGGCCGCCTCCTTCAGGGCGTCGGTCAGCGGATAGCGAAGTCGCACGCGCCCGTTGGACCCGACCCGGACTTCGCCGCCCGGATCGTCGTGGTGACCGTCGATCAACAGGGCGATGGTCGCCTGCGCGTGCGGCAGGCGCTGCATGATCTGGCGGTGGGTGTCGCCGAACCCCGGGAACGCGAGGGCGGCCAGCATCGGGTGGACGGGCGCCGTCTCGAAGAGGTAGCCCACGCGATCGCCGCGGTCGGCGAAGTGGTGGACGGCGACGGACTGCGGGGCGCCGTAAAACGCCTCGACGGGCTGGTCGTAAAACGCGACGACGGGAACGGTCGGGTGCAGGAACGTTCGCCGGCCGACCTGGCCGCTGTCGGCGCCCGCGTGGGCGTGCAGTAGGAAGGCGGGGGTGTTGATCGCGCCGCCGGCCAGCACCACGCCGCGCCTGGCGTAGGCGACCAGACGGCCGCGCGGGCGATCCGTCTCCCTGTCCAGCACCTCGGCGATGACGCCGCGGACGCGCCCGCGATCGCTTTCGATCAGCGTGGCACGGCAGTCGGCGTAGACGTCGGCGCCAGCGGCGACGGCGTCGGCCAGGAACGTCGTGCGGGCGGTGCGCTTGGCATCCAGCGGGCAGCCCATGCCGCAATAGCCCAGGCGGGCGCACCCCTTCACGCTCCGGCGAATCAGCTCGGGGTGCCAGCCCAGCTTGGCGGCCCCGTCCTGGAGCTTGCGGTTGTTGGCGTTCACGTCGTCCGGGTTGCCGGGGCCGAGCTCGAGCCGCTGCTCGACGGCGTCGAAGTGCGGGGCCAGCGTGGCCGCGTCCAGCCCCCGCACGCCGTGGCGGGCTGCCCACAGCGCCAGCGTCCGCTCCGGCGTCCGGAACGACGACGTCCAGTTGACGGTGGTGCCGCCGCCGACCGACCGTCCCTGCAAGACCATGATCGAAAGGTCCTCGGTCGCGCGATTGCCGTGCTCCTGGTAGAGCGCCGGGTAGGCCCAACCCTCCTGCATGTTGAAGTCGCGGCGCGTGTAGTGGCCGCCTTCTTCCAGGACGGCGACCTTGGCGCCGGCCGCGGCCAGCACCGCGGCGGCCGTGCTGCCGCCGGGGCCGCTGCCGACGACGACGTAGTCGACCTCGAACGTGGGGTCGACGATGTCCGCGCCCGCCCGGATGCGGCCGGGGCTGCTCATGGCACCTCCGGAGGCTGGGGAACTTGCGGTGGCCCCGGGTACCCGACCAGCGCATAGGTCTCGGGCGACGCGTAGTAGCTGGCGTGCGCCAGGCGCTTCAGCGCCTCATACCCGCTGCGCAGCAGGTCGAGGCGCGAGGTGCGCCATCCCTCGAGCCGGGCGTCCTGCTCGGCGGGGGCCGCGCGCGTGAAGGGGCGGGGCGAGCCGGCCTGAAGCGCGCCGAACGCGCTGCTCTCCAGAAGGCGCAGCAATCTTCGAAAGTCGTTCCCGATGTCGGGGTGGACGCGCGCCAGCAGCGCGTCGATCTTGCCGGCGCAGTCCAGGGCTTCCGCCGTGGGCCAGGCCGGACCGGCGCTGTCACCCGGCACGATGCGGGCGACCGCGGCGGCCAAGACCGCGTACTCGGCCGGCGAGAGCAGGCGCAGCGGGCCGTGCGGCTCGCGCATGCGCGTCGACCGGAACGCGAACGGGACGACCCCGGCGACCACCAGCAACCCGCCGCCGATCACACCGCGGCGGAGGAACTGGCGACGGCCGGGGTGATCAACCTGCTGCCCGGAATCGGCGGAGCTCACCGCCGCAGCGTAGCACCTGCGCGCGCTCAGAATTCGATGCGCCCGAATCCGGGCACACTCGTGAACCACAAACGCCCTTGGGGATCGAAGGCCAGAGCGCGTGGCAGAGCGTTATCGGCCAGCGGGATGAACGACAGGTTCCCATTGGTGTCGACGCGGCCGAGCTGCGCGGGCTCGGGGACGGTGAACCAGAAGGAGCCGTCCGGGGCGCGCGCCATGGCGCTGCCGTACGTGTACACATCCGCGTTGGGCCAGAATGGCAAGGCGTACGTCGTCAGCTTCCCCTGCGCGTCGACGCGGCCGACTTGATTCGGCTGGCCGAGCGACACGAACCAGACCGACCCGTCGCCGTCCGCGGCCAGGCCACTCGGCGCCGCGTGAGGGCCGATGTCCGTCCATTCGAAGCGCGTCCCCACGACGCGGCCAATCCGCCCCTTTTCGTAGTCGCTCACGAATACCTGACCGTCGCTCGCGACGGCGACGCCGCTCGTCTCGATCGTGATGGGCGCAGGCACATTCTCGGCGGCCACGACGAAGACGTGGTTCTTTGCGTCGAGGCGCCCGACGATGGGCCGGTCGCCACCTGTCAGCCAGATGCCGCCATGGCCGTCGCTGCCGACCGCGGTCGGGCGCGAAAGCGGGTCTGGGATAGCAAAGAGCCGCAGGTCGCCGGTGACCGGATCCAGCCGCCCGATCCCCCGCTGCGGAGCCCAGTTCGTCATCCAGAGCGCTCCCGTTCCGTCGGACGTGATGGCCGGCGCGTAGCCGGCGCCGGACGGCATGTTGAGGATGCCGACTTTGTCGTCCGCCCCGACCCGCACCAGCTGCCCGTACTTCGTGAACCAGGGCGCGCCGTCCGGCGCGATCGCCACCGCATCGACGGCGACGTCGAGCGCCACGCTGAACGAGACCACCGTCACCGTGCCGATCGATCCGCTGCCGGTGACCGTGCTCCGCTGGACGGTGCTTTCTATCGGCATGAGGGCGTTGTCCGACGACGACAGCAACGACAGCGCGCCGATCGGTTGGGTGGAGTTGCCCTCGGTCAAGTCGCCGCAGCCGCCCAGAAGGGACGCCAAGGCAACGGACGACCAAAGGACCGATCGGAGTCCGATCGAGTTAGCGCAACGTTTCATACGAGCCTCCTTGGCCTCTGTTACCCGCGACGCGCTTCGGCCCGGCAAAGCGACGTTCATCGTCGAACCTCGACGCCCAGTGCGCCGCGCAGCGCCGCGTGAGCGCGCCAGGTTCCGTCAATCGGCACCAGCTCGGCGCCCGCGTCCCACGCCAGACGGATCGCGAACGTCGATCCCAGCGGGAGCTCCACGGCCAGTGCGCCCAGCAGCCCCGGGACGGTGGCCGTCAGATCCCGCCCGTCCCACACCTGCTGGTCGGCATAGGTCAGCGTGCCGGCCACGCCCAGCTGCAGGTCGAACGCGCCGACGGGGATTCGGCGCAACAGGTAGAGGGACCCCGTGAAACGCCGGAGCCGGTACGAGATGTTCTTGTCGTCGGGCCCGTTCTCTCCGTAGCTGAGACGCGGAGCCAGCGACCAACGCGTCCAGCTCCGTGCGTAGCCGACGCCGACTTCCGAGGTGACCGCGCCCCCTGCGGGCGAGCGGCCCACCAGGGCATAGTCCGCGAAGAACGCGTGGCGCGGCGGGGGCATTCCGCCTTTGGCGGACGCGAACTCGGGGCCGACCTCGTGCAGCGTCGACGGGTCGACGGCCGCGTCGCTGTCGCTATGCAGGTCGATGTCGGCGGCGAACAGGTGCCCGGGCGCGCGCAAGGCGACGCGGTATCGCCCCGGCGGCAGCATCAGCCGGACGGAATGCTGCGGATCGCTCTGCACTTCGGCGACGGCCTCGCGCGCCTGGTTCAACACGGCGTAGTGGTCGTGCGCGCCGGCGGCGAAGCTGATCGCCTGGCGTTCGCGCGTCAACGTGGTCAGCACCAGGTCTCCCGTGCCCGACAGGCGGTAGTCGTACGACGGGTGCTGCGTCCCCCACAGCGTCGAGACCGTCGCGGCGATGGTCCGCGTGTACGCGTAGGCGTATGCCTCGCCCAGGGTGACCTTTCCGTCGCCGTCGCGATCGCCCGCGCCGCGCAGTCCCGAGATGAAATGGTGCGTGAAGAACGAGCCGTCGATCTCGTTCGATTCCTGGGCCAGCTCGCCCGCGCCGCTGGAGGCCAGGATCGCCGCGCCCTGCACGCGCATGGGTTCGACGGGCGCGAACGGCGGCCCGTTGCTGGCCCTGCCGCCCTTCGTCCGGGTCGCGCCGCCCGAGTTGCAGGCGTCCAGGATCGCCACGCGAATCTGCGCCTTCGACGCGGCCAGGCGCTGCCGCAGCTCGAGATACGAGAACCGCTCGTCGCCCAGCAGAAGGCCCTCGCCGTCGGCGTGCCCCGAGTAATAAAGGACGATCGTCGAGCCGGGCTCCACGGCGGCGCGACGCTCAGCCCGATCCAGCGCGTCGCGAAGGGCCGGACCGGAGGTCCGGGGCAAGAGCCAGATGTCGGCGGGGTCGAAGGCGCCCAGCTCGCGCAGCACGGCCGCGGTCCTCTGCGCGTCCCTCTCGGCGTACCGGAGCGTCATCTGTCCGTCGGCCTGGCTGGACGACGACACGATGGCGATCCGCGCGGTCAGGAGGAGGGCGGGTAGCAGAGCGGTCGCGGGCAGGATCACCGGCCTCCGCTCCCTTTGCGCAGCGTCACCCAGCGGATGGCGACCGGCGTCCCGCCCAGGTTCTGGGGCGCCGGTACACCGGGGTGGTTGACCGCGGACTCGGCCCAGGGCGCCACCTGACGCACGGTCAGCGGCGCCGCCGACAACGCGATCACGATCCGCTCCGGGCCGGGCGCGTCGTCCAGCACGATGGGCGGCTCGAGCGGGTGCCCGCCGGGCGGCACCGCGAGGCTGCGGCCATCCAGGGTCGTCGGGTAGAACGGCGAGAACCACCCGGTTCCGTCGACGCTGCCCACCAGCACGTACGGCAACCCGGACGCGCCGCGGATCGTGAGCTCGAGCTCGTCGCCGGGCTCCGCGACGGTGTCGCTGTCGACGGGGAACACTCGCCCGCCGCGCCGGCCGGCCAGCTCGACCGCGACGTCGCCCTTGGCACCGATGTACGGGCCTGTGTCGGGATGCTTCAGCTGGACGACGGCGAAGATGCTTGCGGCGGCTCCGGCCGCCACGACCAAGGAGGTCGGCCACAGCGTCCAGCGGCGGCGCGGCACCGTCGCCAGGCGCTGGCGCAGGGGCGCGGCGATGCGGGTGGCGAACGCCTGTCGCGAAGCTTCCCGGCGTTTGCCAACCCGACTGCAACGGGGGCACCCGTCCACGTGACGTGCCACCGCGTCCGGGAACGGCGTCCCGTGGATGTCGTGGTCGTCCCAGGCGAACGACGACGGGCATGCGTCCATCAGACTCCTTCCTTTCCCAGGTCCAGGCCCAGCCGTTCCCGGCCGTGGGCCAGGAACCGCGACAGGCAGTTGCGAACGGTGCGCTCGGACACCCCGGCGACCTCCGCCGCCTCGGCGTGGGTCATTCCGTCGACGAACACGTAGATGGCGATCTCTTGAACGCGGCGATCGAGCCCCTTCAGGACCTCCCCGGTCAGGAGGCGCGCCGCGGCCTCCGGCTCGCGGAAATCCGAGGGTTCGACCTCGCCCGCCGGTTCACCGCGCGCGCGGATGCGAAGAGCCCGGAGCTCGTTCAGACAGAGGTTGGTGGCCGCGCGATAGAGCCACGCCAGCAGCTCGCGGCCGGGGCGGAGCTTCCGGTGGTGACGGAGGCACCGTACGAACACTTCCTGCGTGATGTCCATGGCCGCGGCTTCGCTCCGGACGATGCTGGCGCACCGGCGCCAGATCGACGCCGCGTACAGACGGTACGCCTCGTCGACAGCCGGTTCGTCCATCGACCCCTTCATACTCCGCAGCCGCCGAAATCCGGCAACGGGGGATCGAACCCGCGGTCAGGCGGCGCGCTTGGCGGTCGTCTTCGCGGTCGTCTTGGCGGGTTTGCCGGCGACGGCCCGGCGCGCGCGCGGCTCGCGGTCGGCCTGGCGGCCGCTGGGCAGGGTCGCGCGGAGGAGGCCGCCCGAAAACACCCACATGCTGCCGGGCGTCCCCTGGTGCCAGATCTCGTCGCGGGTCAGGGGTTCGGTGGCCACCACGGCCACGCGGTCGCGCGAGGTGGTCACCTCGGCGAAGTCGATCGCCATCTCCGTGTCGCGCAGCGTGGCGCGCCCGAACGGCGCCCGGCGCAGGATGTAGCAGAGCTTCGTTCCGCAGCGCGCGTAGAGGTACTTGCCGTCGGCCAGCAGGAAGTTGAACTTGCCCTCGGCGCCCAGCTCGGCCCCCATCTCCGCGACGGCGCGCCAGAGGCGGCGCGGGTCCTTGGGATAGCCGCCCGGGAACGTCTTGCGCAGCCGCTGCAGCATCCAGCAGAAGGCGTGCTCGCTGTCCGTCTCACCGATCGGCAGGTCGGTCTGCAGCTGCCGCCGTTTGATGTGGGGCAGGGTGCCGTTGTGCGCGAAGACCCAGTGACGCCCCCACAGCACGCGTTTGAAGGGGTGGGTGTTCTGAACGATGGCGCGCCCGCGCGTCTTCTTGCGGACGTGCGCGATCGACAGCAGCGTCTTGATCGGGTGTTGCCGGATGAACTCGGCCATCGCGCTGGTGCAGGCCGGCTTGGGCTCGAGGAAGGTGTGCGCGAACTTCCCTTCGTAGAGCGCCACGCCCCAACCGTCGGCGTGCGGCCCCGTTTTCCCGCCCCGCATCGCGAACCCCGTGAACGAGAACACGATGTCCGTCGGGACATTGCACTCCATCCCCAGGAGCTCGCACATGGGTTGATTGTACTTCGGCAGAAGCTAAGCCGGATACAATCAGGCCGCAGATGACACCACGCTGGTGGGCGACGCCGCGCGGGGCGGCGACGATTGTGGCGATTGCGGCGCTGGCGGCGTTCGCCGGGTCGTTGCGCAATGGCTTCACCTACGACGAGGGGCTGGTCATCCTGGGCGCGCAGCGGTTCCTGCAGTCGGGGGCCTTCGGCGTCCTGTTCTCGAAGAGCTACTTCGCCTACAGCCTGGAGGGGACCTGGCGGCCGGTCTGCACCTTCACGTACATGCTGGACGCGGCGGTCTCGATCGCCCCGGCCGTGTTCAAGGTCGACAGCCTGCTGTGGCACATCGTCGCCGCCTGGCTGCTGATGGCTCTGGGTCGCCGGCTGCTTCCGCCCGAGCGGCGGCGGTGGGTGCTGCTGGCCGGCCTGTTCTTCGTGGTCCACCCGCTGACGACGGAGACCGTCGACAACGCGTCGTTCCGCGAGGACTCGCTGGTGACCGTCTTCACGCTGGCGACCCTGGTACTGGCGCTGGACGGGCGGCGCGCGCTGGCGCTGCTCTGCTTTGGGCTGGGCCTGCTGTCCAAGGAATCGGCCGTCATGGCCCCGGCGCTGCTGATGATCCTGCGGCTGGCGGGCTTCGACGGGGACCGGCGGCGGCCCGACGGGCCCCGGCTGCCGGCGGCCGGGCGGGCGCGGCTGGTCTGGACGGTGCGCGAGCTGGTGCCGTTCGGGGTCGTCACGGTCGTCTATCTGGCGCTGCGGTTCGGTCCCATGCAGACGCCGGTCGCGTACGCCCGGTACCCGGGGGGGACCTTCGGCGCGACGTTGATCGGGCTGCCGGCCATCTGGTCGCACGACCTGCGGCTGCTGGTCTGGCCTTGGCCGCTCTGCGCCGAGTACACCGGGTATTTCCGGTTCGGGCGGCAGCCCTGGGGGCCGGTCGTGCTGGCCGGATTGGTGGTCCTGGGGTACCTGGCGCTGATCGCCGTGGCGGTGCGCCGGGGCGCGCGGGTGGTCGCCTTTGGTCTGGGGTGGTTCCTGCTGGCGCTGCTGCCGGTCTCGAACCTGATGCCGATTCCGATCCCGGCGGCCGAACGCTTCCTTTACCTGCCGCTTTGCGGGGTGGCGCTCGCGCTGGCGGCCGGGTTCGCGGCGCTGGCGGACCAGCGGCCGCGCCTGCTGCGGGCGGCCGGTGCGGGCCTGGCCATCGGGTTGGCGAGCTTCCTGGTGCTGACGAACCTGCGCCATCGGGACTGGCGGGACGACCACACGCTCTGGCTGGCGACCGTGGCGGCCAACCCGCGCTCTTGCGGGGCCCAGAGCGCGGTCGGCGGCGGGCTCCTCAGTCAAGGAATGGCGAACGGGGACGCGCAGGCCCTGCGTGAGGCCATCCGGCGCGAGCAGCTGGCCCTGTCCCTGTGCCCCGACGAGAGCGAGCCTTACCGGGCCGCCTTCACGTACACCCGGCTTGGCGCGGCCCACGCGCTGCTCGATGACCGGCCGGCGGCGCGGGCGGCGCTGGAGCGGGCCATCGCGCTTTACCCCCGTCTTTCCCTGCCGGTGGCCTGGCTTGGTTATGTGGCTTACCGCGAAGGCGACGCCGAGACCGCGTCCGAGCTTTTGAAGCGAGCCATCATCGATCTGGGCCCTCCGGACGCGACGGTGGCCGCCGTCGCACGCTTGTACGTCGACCGTCTTTAGGAGTGTTGACACCTTCGCCGGTTTCTCTTAGTTTCGCCGCGGCTTAGCCACCCATGCCGCTCGAGTTTTCAGCTCAGTCGAAGCAACGGGTCGAGAGGCTGCTCACGCGGTATCCGACCAAGCAGGCGGCCCTATTGCCGGTGCTCCACGTCGCGCAGGAAGAGTTCGGTCACCTCCCCGACGAGGTCATCGAGCTGGTCTCCCGCACGCTGGAGCTCCCCGCCGCCCACATCTACGGCGTCATCACCTTCTACACGATGTTCCACCGTGAAAAGCACGGGCGGAACGAGTTGATGGTCTGTACGAACATCTCCTGCATGCTGCGGGGCGGGTACCAGATCCTCGAGCACATCGAGAAGAAGCTGGGCATCAAGGCCGGCCAGACGACGCCGGACGGCGCCTTCACGCTGGTCGAGGAAGAGTGCCTGGCCGCCTGTGCGGACGCGCCGATGATGATCTGCGGCGACGAATACTTCCTGAACCTGACCCCGGCCAAGGTCGACACCGCGCTGGACGACCTGCGGCGGCGCTGGCAGGACCGCGCCAAGGATCCAAAAGAAACGTCGCAGACCGGCGTCACCAACAAGACCCTGTTCGGCATCGGCCCCGGCGGAGTGAAGAGCTGACATGGCGACCTGGCAGGAGCTGCGCGACGTCAAGATCGTCACCAAGGCGTTCGGGGTGCAGGACAGCCACAAGCTGGCTACCTACCAGAAGCGCGGCGGGTTCGAGGCGCTCCGCAAGGCGCTGACGCTGCAGCCGGCGGCGCTGGTCGACGAGGTCAAGAAGTCGGGCCTGCGCGGCCGCGGCGGCGCCGGGTTCCCGACCGGGATGAAGTGGTCCTTCATCCCCAAGGACTCGAAGCTGGTCTACCTGGTCGTCAACGCGGACGAGTCAGAGCCCGGGACCTGCAAGGACCGCGAGCTCCTGGCCAAGGACCCGCACCTTCTTCTGGAAGGCATGATGATCGCGTCGTACGCGCTCGGCTGCAAGCACGCGTACATCTACATTCGCGGCGAGATGATGCGCGAGGCGAAGATCGTCCAGGCGGCGATCGACGAGGCCTACGCGGCGGGCTTCCTGGGCAAGACCCACCCCACGGCGGGTGGCGGCGGCAGCTTCGGCCTGGACATCACGCTGCACCGGGGCGCCGGCGCTTACATCTGCGGCGAAGAGACGGGCCTCTTGAACTCGCTGGAGGGCAAGCGCGGCTGGCCCCGGCTCAAGCCGCCGTTCCCCGCCATCAAGGGGCTCTTCAACGCGCCGACGGTCGTCAACAACGTCGAGACGATCATGAACATCCCCGACATCGTCACCCGCGGCGGTGAATGGTTCGCCGGCCTGGGCGTCGGCAAGTCGGGCGGCACGCGCATCGTGTGCGTCTCGGGCCACGTCAACAAGCCGGGCGTGTTCGAGCTGCCGATGAGCATCACGTTCCGCGACCTCATCTACGACGTCTGCGGGGGCATCCCGGGCGGGCGCCAGCTGAAGGGGGTCATCCCGGGCGGCAGCTCGATGCCGCCGCTGGACGCCTCGGAGATCGACGTCCCCTGCGAGTTCGACGCGCTGATGAACGACCCGCGCATCAAGGACGTCGAGGTCCGGCCGGGCGTGCCGTTCGACCTGGGCGGCGGTCGCAAGCTGAAGACCATGGCTGGCTCGGGCGGCATCGTGGTGTTCGACGACAGCACGGACGTGGTCGCGCTGTGCGCGCGGATCATGCAGTTCTACGCGCATGAGTCCTGCGGCCAGTGCACGCCCTGCCGCGAGGGCTCGGGCTGGCTGGCACGCGTCTGCAAGCGCCTCGCGCGCGGGCAGGGCGAACCGGGCGACGTCGAGCTCTTGTCCAACATCGCCAACGGCATCGGTGGCAACACGATCTGCGCGCTGGGCGACGCGGCGGCCTGGCCGATGCTGGGCTTCCTGACCAAGTTCCGCAGCGACTTCGAGGCCCGCATCCAGCCCAAGAAGATCGGGCTGCCGGGCGGCGCGGTCGCGCCGGTACGGGAGGCAGTGTGAACGCGGGCGGCGCCTCGATCGGCGATCAAGCGGCCTTCTGGATCCTGGCCGCCTTCATCACGTTCTTCGCCATCTTCACGATGACCCGGCGGAACCCGGTCACCGCGGTCATGTCGCTGGTCGCCACGTTCTTCGGGCTGGCCGCCATGTACGCCACGCTGTCGGCGCACTTCCTGGCCGTGCTGCAGGTGCTGGTCTACGCGGGCGCCATCATGGTGCTCTTCATCTTCGTCGTCATGATCCTGAACCGCGAAGAGGTCGCGCCCCTCGCGTTGCGGCCGCTGCGGATCCTGGGCGTCCTGGCGGCCGTGTACCTGTTCGTGAAGTTCATCGACATCGTGTCGGTTGGCGTGCCGGCAGGCGCACCGGCGGCACCGGCCGACGGGTTCGGGACGGTGGCCGCCGTCGGCGACATGCTGTTCCGGGACTTCCTGTACCCGTTCGAGGCCATCTCCGTGCTGCTGCTGGTCGCGATCATCGGCGGCGTCGTCATCTCGCGCTCGCACCAGAAAGAGGTCAGCGCCGAACGCGCGGCCGAGCAGCGCAAGCAGATCGAGCACATGGCCAGCCACGACTACCCGGAGCCCGGCCCGTCGGACGGCGAGACCGCGCACGAGGGCGGCCACTAGTCATGCCGACGAACTATTACCTGATCCTGTCGTTCGCGCTGTTCCTGATCGGGACCTCCGGCGTGCTCTTGCGCCGGAACGCGCTCATCGTGCTCATGGGGATCGAGCTGCAGCTGAACGGCGGCAACCTGGCGCTGCTGGCGTTCGCGCGGCAGCTGGGCGACCTCAAGGGGCATGTGCTGGCGTTCCTGATCATCGCGCTCGCGGCAGCCGAGGCTGCGGTCGGTCTGGCGCTTCTCGTGGGCCTGTTCCGCGGGCGCCAGACGATCAACCTCGACGAAATCACCTTGATGAAGCGCTGAGGACCCGCCGTGAGCTTCAACCTTCGCCTCATCCCGCTGATGCCCTTCCTGGGCGCCGCGATCCTGATGTTGTTCGGCCGCAAGTGGCGGCGCGACACCGTGCTGGTCGTCGCCGCGGGCGCCATCGCCTGCGCGGCCATCGTGGTGTTCGACGCCGTCTTCACGGCGCTGCCGGGGGCCGGCCCGGGCGGCCTCACCGACGTGGTCGGCACCTGGATGGGGGCCGGCTCCCTGAAGGTCGACCTGGCGTTCCGCATGGACGCGCTTTCCAGCGTCCTGTGCCTGATCATCACGTTCATCGGCTTCCTGATCCACATCTACGCGTCGGGGTACATGGAGCACGACCCCGACTACCCGCGCTTCTTCGCGTACTTGAATCTGTTCTGCGGCGCGATGCTGGTGCTGGTCCTGGGCGACAGCCTGCCGGTGATGTTCATTGGGTGG
>JBJMQQ010000165.1:0-7405 GCA_045802645.1 Polyangia bacterium | reverse complement strand
TCAGGTCGACGAAAAACCTTTGCGCGTAGACCGCCCCGAGCCCGCCGCCGCGACGGGGACGGCGCCGTCGGCCGCGCCCGACCTGACGAACCCGGCGCTCTACATCAACCGCGAAACGTCGTGGCTGGCGTTCAACGAGCGGGTGCTGGACCAGGCCCGTGACGCGCGGTGGCCGCTGCTCGAGCGACTGAAGTTCCTGGCCATCTACTCGTCGAACCTGGACGAATTCTTCATGATTCGCGTCTCGGGGCTACACGAGCAGCTCGAGGCGGCCGCGCTGGTCGAAGCCAGCCCCGACGGGCTCAGCGCGCGCGACCAGCTGACCCGCATCGGCCAGATCGTGCGCACCCAGCTGGACACGGCCACGCGCCTCCTGGCCGACGAGCTCTTGCCCGGCCTGGCGGCGCGCGGCATCCACATCCGCGACTGGGACACGCTGGACGCCGACACCAAGCGGCAGGCGCGCAAGTACTTCCGGCGGTCGGTGTTCCCGGTCGTGACGCCGCTGGCCGTCGATCCGGGCCACCCGTTCCCGTTCCTGTCGAACCTGTCGCTGTCGCTGGCCGTCGAGGCGCGCGACCCCGAGACCAAGGAACGCAAGTTCGCGCGCATCAAGGTCCCGGAGATCCTGCCGCGCTTCCTGCCGCTCGAGCGGCTGGACCCGAGCCGAGGTGCCGCCGGCGCCGAGGGCAGCACGGATTTCCTGCCGCTGGAGCAGCTCCTGGCCGCCAACCTGGACGAGCTGTTCCCCGGGATGGAGATCCTGGGGACCTACCCGTTCCGCGTCACGCGGGACATGGACTTCGACATCCTCGAGGAAGAGGCCGCCGATCTGCTGTCCATCGTCGACCGCGAAGTCCGGCGCCGCCGGTTCGGCGCCTGCGTCCGCCTGGAAGTGTCACGCGGGATCCCCGAGCGCGTGCGGCGTCTGCTGATGGAGAAGCTGGCCATCGACGACGAGGACGTCTACGAGCTGTCGGCCCCCCTGGGGTTGCGCGCGCTGATGTCGCTGGCGGCGCTGCCGCGGCTCGAGCTGCGCGACCCGCCGTTCGTACCGCGTTTCTCGAACGAAGCGCCCGATAAGGCCGACATCTTCGCGCTGGTTCGCAAATCCGACATCCTGCTGCACCACCCGTACGATTCGTTCGGCCCCGTGCTGTCGTTCCTGCGGCAGGCGTCGGAGGACCCCGACGTGCTGGCGATCAAGATGACGCTCTACCGCGCGGGCGCGAACGCGGAGGTGGTCCGCCACCTCATTCGGGCGGCCGAGAACCACAAGCAGGTCGCGGTGGCGATCGAGATCAAGGCCCGCTTCGACGAGGAGAACAACATGGCCTGGGCCAAGGCGCTGGAGCGCGCCGGTGCCCACGTGTTCTACGGTCACGCCGAGCTCAAGACGCACGCCAAGGCCGCCCTGGTGGTCCGGCGCGAGAGCGAGGGGCTGCGGCGGTACGTGCACCTCGCGACCGGCAACTACAATGAAGGGACCGCCCGCCTCTACACGGATCTGGGCGTCCTGACGGTGAACCCGGATTTCGGCGAGGACCTGTCCGACTTCTTCAACGGCCTGTCGGGGTTTTCGAAGAAGGCCCGCTACCGGAAGCTGGCGGTCGCACCGACGGACCTGTGTGACGCGATCCTGGCCAAGATCGACGCCCAGGCGGAGCGGGCGCGGGCCGGAAAGCCCGCGGCGATCTTCGCGAAGATGAACGCGCTGGTCGACGTCGAGGTCATCCGCGCCCTTTACCGCGCCTCGGGGGCCGGCGTGCGCATCACCCTGGTCGTGCGCGGCATCTGCTGCCTGCGGCCGGGCATCCCCGGCGTATCCGACAGCATCCGGGTGCTTTCGATCGTGGGGCGATTCCTCGAGCACGAGCGGGTGTTCGTGTTCGGCGTGCCCGGCGACGAGCAATTCTTCCTGTCATCCGCCGACTGGATGCCGCGCAACCTGCACCGGCGCGTCGAGATCCTGTTCCCCGTCGACGCGGAGCCGCTGCGCGAGCAGATCCGGCAAGAGGTGATCGAGCCGGCCCTGGCCGACAACGCCTTCGCCTACGACATGGACGCGGAGGGCATCTACCGGCGCCGCACGCCGCCCGACGGCGAGACGCCGCGTGGCGCGCAGACCGAGGTGTTCGACCGCGTCGTCCGCCGCGCCCTTCAGGTGGTCACGAAAGGGTGATCGCACCCACCCGCGGGGCGGTCGCGCGGGCGTCGGCGGGGCGGGAAGCGCGGCGCAGGTCCAGCAGCGCCGGCGCCAGGACCAGCGCCGCGAACACGCAGGTCAGCTCGCCGACCAGCGCGGACAAGCCGAACGACCGGATCCCCTGGTTGTCCGACAGCAGCAGCGACGCGTAGCCGACGATCGTCGTGAAAGAGCAGAGCGCCACCGCCGGCCCTGTCGCCGCCAGGATGCGGCCCGCGGAGCCGGGCCCCTCGGCCCGGTGGCGGGCGGCGATGTTCACGGCGTAGTCGATCCCGATCCCGATCGTGACGGGCAGCGCCACGAAGTCGAGGAAGTTGATCCGGATGCCGAGGCCACCGGCGGCCGCCAGCATCAGGCAGACGCCCACCGCCCCGCAGGCGACCGTCACGGCGGCGGCCCGACCGGCGCCCAGCACCGCCAGGACCACCAGCACCGCCCCCAGAGCGGCGATCAGCGTCGAGCGCGGACCGTCGCGATCCACGGTGCGCACGATGTCGTCCTGGACGAAGGCGTTCCCGCCCACGACGACGTCCGAGCCCAGGTCCAGCGCGCGGAACGAACCCACGAACCGATGCAGGTCCTCGGTCCGCCACAGATCGAAGCCGGGCCCGGTCTTGGCGACGATCAGCCGACCGCGCGTGCCGTCCTGTTCCGTGAACGGCCACGCCAGCTGCGGTGGGACGTCGGCGGCGGCGAGCGCAACGAGCTCCGCCGGCGGCTTCAGCGCGAGCGCCAGCGCCCGGTCACCGTCGGACATCGACGCGAGCGTGGCCGGAGTCAGCAGGCGGCGGATGTCGCCCAGCACCTGCAGCTTTTCGGTCTGATCGGCGGGGACCAGCTCGTCGAAGCTGGAGACGCGCGCAAAAAGATGTTGGGAGTCCGGCTTGCCCGCGTCGGCGGCGCGCATCCGGGCGGCCACGGCGCGAGCCCGTTCGACCGAAGGCAGCGCGACGACCGTACCGCCCGAGATCCCGCGTCCGAAGGCGCCGTCGATGGTGGCGCTCCAGGCGCGGATCTCGCGGATGCTCGCGCCGCTGGAGCGCAGGTTCTTGAAGTCGGTTTCGAAGGGGTGGCTCGCCAGATAGCGCGCGGCACCGGCGCCCGCGCCGACGAAGATCGCGCCGATCGTCACCACCACCGCCAGCCCGCGCCGGGCCAGCAGCCGCGTCAGCCAGCCAGTGTCGCCAGTCAGCCACCGCCTCCGCCGGGCGGCGGGGATCCAGCCGCGCGCTTCCAGCGCGGCGATGGCCGCCGGCAGGACCACGAACGTGGCGCCCCAGCACAGCATGATCCCGATGCCGCCGATCACGCCGAAGTGGCGAAACCCTCGGAACTGGGTGGCCAGCAACGACGCGTACGAGACCGAGGCCGTCAGCGCAGCGGCCAGCGTCCCGCCGAAGCTGCCGGCCACGGCGCGCGCCAGGGCGACGTCCGGCGGGTGACCGGCCCGGCGCTCTTCCAGGTGGCGCGCCAGCAGGATGATTCCGAAGTTGATGCCGTTGCCGACGACGATGGGCGCCAGGAACGCGGTCGCCAGGTTCAGGTGGCCGACGGCACCCAGCGCGAACGCGAACGTCACCAGCGCGCCCACCGCCAGCGCGCCCAGCAGCGCCAGCACGGGCGCCGCCGCGCCGAAGAACAGCAGCAGCCCGCCCGCGACGATGGCCGTGGTGAAGAGGGTCGCTTGCACCATGCCGCCGGAGAGCGCGCGATGTTCCTCGGCCGACGTGATGACGTCGCCGGCCACGCCCGCGCGAACGTCGCCCGCACGCGCCGCCTCGGCGGCAGCCCGCGCCGCGGCCAGCGCCGGCGCGTTGTGCGCCAGATCGTCCGCCGGGTAGCGCGTGCGGGCGACCACGATCTGCAGGCGCCCGTCGCGCGACGCCAGCGGCCCCGGGTGCTCCGCTGCCGCGCGCAGGGCGTCCACGCGCTGCTTCAGCCCGCGCAACCGCCCGTCGTCGACGGCGTCGCTGTCGTCCAGCGCCACGTAGAGCGGATTCGCGCGCGCCTTCCGGTCGCGCAGCTCGTCGCGCAGCGCCACCAGATCGGCGGCCGGCGCCAGCAGGTACCGGTGATCCCAGGCGTAGCGATCGCGCACGGAGGTGTCCGCGTCCACCTGCAGGATCAGGTCACGCGGGAGAGCCTCCAGGCGCTGGCGAACCAGGGCCGCGGCAGCCGCGCGGCGCGCGGGGTCGTCCGACTGAACGGCGACGATGATCGTCCCGAACACCTGGGCGCGTGCCTCGAGCGCGCGCAGATCGCGGACCGAGGTCGCCTCGGGCGGTAGCAGCGCCGCAAGCTCGCCGTGCAGCGGCAATCGCCCTGCGAGCGCTCCCGCGGCGCCGGCTACCGCGACGGCTGCAATCAGTATCGGGCGCCGCCGCCGCGCCGCCCAGCGTGCCCAGCGGGCTGCCGCCCGGATGACGATCCTGTTCATGCCGGGCTGACACTGCAGCCGACATGCCACCCGCGAGCGCGCCGGCGAACGCGGCGTTTTGCGGGAGTCAGGCGCGCGTCACCGTCCCGGCGGCTGTTCAATCCTGGACGGTTTGCGCGCCCTCTTCGACATGTTCCGCTGCGTTCAAGTAAACCGGCGATCCTCCGAACTCAGATCGTGAGGGAGACGACATGGCGAACGGCTTCATCAGCGCGCTCTTCGTGATTGCAGGCGGCGCCTGCGCCCTGGCCGGTTACATGGTCGGCGCGTGGCACCAGCGTCGCGCGCTCGAGGCCGACCTGGCGAACGACCTGTTCGGCAGCGACCACTTCGATCTGCTCGACGAGCCGCTGCCCGGCGGCCCGCGCCGCGATCAGCGCCCGAACTGACGGCTGCGGCCAAGCGCCGCCACCTCATACGAACCGCCGATACGCTGGTGAGCCAGCGTCGCGGCGGCGTTTTGCCGTGGCCGCCATGTTGTGAACGAATGTGGGGGCGTGTAGCTGTCGAATTTTGTTGGAATCTGCTTCCCATTTTAAGTTCGGCGAGTAAGATACGGTATTGTCGCTTACTCTTCTTGGCAACTTAGTTAACAAGAAGGGATGGCGTCGATGCGAGGTCTCATGCCCCTGCGCGCTGGCCCCAAGTTCGGCCCCAAAACAGGTTCCGACCCACCGACGGGTGAGCGAGTCACGGAGCTGTCGCAGCTCCACGACGTGCTCTTTCTGTTGGAGACGCTGATGGAGAACGTCCCCGACTCCATCTACTTCAAGGACCTGGAGAGCCGGTTCACGCGCATCAACCGCTATGCGGCGCAGCGATACGGCGTCGCCAGTCCGGCTCACGCAATCGGGCGGAGCGACTTCGACTTCTTCACCGACGAGCACGCGGCGCAGGCGCGGCGCGACGAGCAGGAGATCATCCGCACCGGACAGCCGCTGGTGAACGTCGAAGAGAAGGAGACGCTGCCGAACGGACAGGTGCGCTGGGTCTCGACGACGAAGCTGCCGCTGCGCGATCGCGTCGGCAACATCGTCGGCACGTTTGGGATCTCCCGCGACATCACCCACCGCAAGACGGCCGAAGAGCAGCTGCAGCACCGGGCTTTTTACGATCAGCTGACCGATCTCCCCAACCGCGCGCTGTTCCTCGATCGCTTGCAGCACCTCTTCAACCGCTCGCGCCGGGCGATGGGCCACGCGCCGTACGCGGTGCTGTATCTGGATCTCGATCGCTTCAAGGCCATCAACGACAGCCTGGGACACCAGGCCGGTGACGAGCTGTTGGTGGGCATCGCCCGCCGGCTGCAGCGCTGCGTGCGCCCCGGCGACACGCTGGCGCGCATGGGCGGTGACGAGTTCACGGTGCTGCTGGACGACATCGCCAGCGAGGCGGACGCGACGCGCGTCGCCGAGCGCATCCACCAGGAGCTGGCGGCGCCGTTGAAGCTGCGCGACAACGAGGTCTACACGAGCGTCAGCGTCGGAATCGCGCTGTCCAGCGCCGGCTACGACTGCCCCGAGGACATGCTGCGTGACGCCGACACCGCGATGTACCGCGCGAAGGCGGCCGGCCGCGCCCGCTACCAGGTGTTCGGCGGCGACATGCACCAGGTCGCCGTCTCCGCGCTGCAGCTGGAGACCGATCTCCGCCGCGCGCTGGAACGCCACGAGTTCGTCCCCCACTATCAACCAATCGTCGACCTCGACACCGGCGCCGTCGTCGGCTTCGAGGCGCTCGCGCGCTGGCTGCACCCCACGCGCGGCTTGCTGCCGCCCGACGTGTTCATCACCGCCGCGGAGGAGACGAACCTGCTCGGCGACATCGACGAATGGATGCTGGCCGAAGCCTGCCGCCAGGCCAGCGAGTGGCAGCGCAAGTACCCGGCGTTCATGAACCTGGGGATCAGCGTCAACGTTTCAGGCCGCCAGCTGGCCCAGGGCACCGTCGCGGGCGGCGTCGAACGCGCGCTGCGCGCCACCGGCCTCGATCCGACCTGCCTCACGCTGGAGATCACCGAGACGGCGCTGATGCAGAACCTCAGCGCCGGGGCGGGCGCCGTTCAGCGCCTGCACGCGATGTCCGTCGGCCTGCACCTCGACGACTTCGGGACCGGCTACTCGTCGCTGGCGTACCTGCACAGCTTTCCCGTCGACGCGCTGAAGGTCGATCGGTCGTTCGTGAGCCGGATGGACCAGACGCCCGGACAGCCGGCCATCGTGAAGGCCATCGTGACGCTGGCGCAGAACCTGGGCATCGACGTCATCGCCGAGGGGATCGAGACCCCCGCGCAGGCCGCTGCGCTGCGCGGTCTGCGCTGCCATCGCGGGCAAGGATTCCTGTACTCGAACGCGCTGCCCGCGAGCCACGCCGAACGACTGATCGCCAGCGGCGGCCGGCTGCGCACCGACCACGCGCGCTGAGCGACTCTACGCCAGCCGCGCGCTCTTGAGCGCGGTCAGGATCATGCGCGTCGCGGGGGACTGGTTCAGCGTGTAGAAGTGGATCCCGGGCGCGCCACCGTGCAGCAGCTCGACGGCCTGCGCGGTGGTCTGGGCGATCCCCAGCGACAGCGTGGCGGCCTCGTCGTTGCGGCAGCGTTCCAGCTCCGCCTGCAGCGCCGCCGGCAACGTGGCGCCCGACAGCTTGGTCATGCGCTCGATCCCCGCCACACTGCGAATCGGCATCAGCCCCGGCACGATCGGCACGCCAATACCGGCCGCTCGCGCCCGCGCGACGAAGTCGAAGTAGAAGCGGTTGTC
>JBJMQQ010000164.1:0-11795 GCA_045802645.1 Polyangia bacterium | reverse complement strand
GTCTCCGGTCCCTCTCCGTCTTCGTCCTCGATCTCGCGCGGGTTCGCGCGAAACGTCGAGGTCTCGATGATCTTCGGTCCGTAGAAAATGTGGGCCAGTCGAAACCGGCGCCCGATGATCCGGCAGTTCCGGAACACCGCGCGGATCTCCTCGGGGCTCGCGCTGGTGGCGACGTCGAAGTCCTTCGGCTTGCCGCCGAGCATCAGGTCGCGGACGCAGCCGCCGACCAGGTAGGCGGCGTGACCGAAGTCGCGCAGGCGCTGGACGACCTTGACGGCGTCGGAATCGATTTGATCCGGCGCAATGTTCATTTTGGGTAGTAGGCGTAACACGCCGAAATCACGGGGGCAACGAGCGTCTCACCGGGACCGCCCCCGAAAGGGCGCCTTCAGGCGGGCGCTATTCGATGCTGGGCGCGAGCGTGCCGTCGGGGTCGTCCTCGGGGGAGGCACGCTTGCTGGACCGCGGTTTGGGCGGCGCGTCCGCGGGCGGGACGACGCTGGAACGATGGTGTTCCGGGCGAACGACCCCGGGCGGCGGCGGCGGCGTGGCCGGCCGAGCCGCCACGCTCCGGGCGCGCTCGGTCGCCGCGTGGGCCGGCTTCACCGCGACCGGCTCTGCGGGCGTGTCGACCGCAGCGGGCGGGGTGGTGACCGTGGGAGCGGGCAGCGGCTGCGCCGGCACCACGGCGGGCGCGACCGGCGCCGGCGCCGCTTGAGGCGCTGCCGCCGCGGGCCGCGCCTGTAGCTCCGGTTCCTCTGTGCTGGTGTGCAGCCAGATGACGGCGGCGCTGACGATCGCGGCAATCGCCGCCGCGGCGATCCCGACCCGGAGCAGCACCTTGTTGTGCGGCCCGGAGTCGACTTCGACGGGGATGCTGCGGTAGCGATCCGATCGCGGAAACGCCTCGGCCTCTTGCGGGATGCCGGCCGCCGCCCGTCGGGCCCACTCTCTCGAGACCACTTTCGCCGCCTCGGCCTGGTAGACCTCCAGTGCGTGGCCGGTCGGTGCGCTCTGATCGACGATGGTCAGCTCGCGCGAGCTGGGCTCCTCCGGAGCGGGCAGCTTCAGCTCGGGCAAATGCAGCATGTGTCCGAACAGCGTCCCGCGCAGCCGATCGTCATACGGCTTCTCGGGCTCGGCGGGCGGCACGCCTGGCGCGACGCTGTGGCCGATGTACGTTCCGCGCCCGCCATCCTTCAGGGGCGCGTGTAAGGCGGCTTGCGCGGATGGTCGTAGGTAAGACGGCACCTGGTGGCCGTCCGACTCGACGATCTCCGCGGCGGTGTCGATCGCGCCTGTGACGGCAGCGGGCGGCGCGTCCAGCGCGCGCAGCTTTTGTAGGCCCTCTTCCACCTTCACGTCGTCGACGACCGTCGGCCCAGAATAAAAGGGTCCCGAGGGTGCCGGTGTGGCGCCCGAGTCTGCTGCGTCGGCGGGGTCGGCGGGCTGATCCTCCAGCTCGCCCATCCCCGGAAACGTTCTCCCGGCCATTAGAGCGGAATCTTAGCGGATATCCACAGCCTCGGGAACCGCCTGTGCACCCCCGGCCGCCCCGGTCGTGCTGGAAACCTCGGGTGGCGGTCCCCAGGGTGTGTATAGTTTCCGACGCCGGGTCCATGCGCGTCTGCTTCGTCGTCAACAGCGCCAGGACCCAGAAGGCGACGTACACCACGCTGCACCTGGCGTTTGCGGCCTACCGCCGGGGTCACGACGTCGCCTTCGCGTCGGTGGACGCCTTTTCCCAGGGCGACGGCGCAGACATCGTGGCTGAGGTGGTCCGCGCCAAGCCCGGCCGCCTCAAGGATGCGGCCAGCTACGCGAAGGCGCTGACAGCCGCAGACGCGCCGCGTGAAGACACCCGGCTGGTCGATTTCGACGTCATCTTCTTACGCAACAATCCCAACGCCGGGAACGACGACGGAGACTCCTTCAACCCGGCGTTGGATTTCGGGCGGCGGCTGAAGCAGCTGGGCGTTCTGGTGGTCAACGATCCGGACGGCCTGTCGCGCGCCGGTTCGAAGATGTACCTGGCCGGCTTCCCGGTCGAGCTGCGCCCCAAGACCCTGGTCACCCGTTCGGTGGACCGCATCCGGGCGTTCCTGCGCGAGCTGGACGGTCCCGCCATCATCAAGCCGCTGGCCGGCTTCGGCGGCAAGAACGTCTTCTACGTCGCCCGCGGCCAGAGCGCGAACCTGCAGCAGATGATCTCCACCGTGAAGCGGGCCGGCTACGTCATCGTGCAGGAGTTCCTGCCGGCCGTCGCCAAGGGGGACAAGCGCGTGTTGCTGCTGGGCGGCGCGCCGCTGGACGTGGGCGGCGTCGTCGCCGCGTACAAGCGGATGCGCCCCAAGGACGACATCCGCAACAACATGCACGTGGGCGGCTCGCGCCGGCGGACGGACTTCTCCGAGGCCGAGCGCCGCATTTGCGATCTGCTGCGGCCGCGCCTGGTCGCCGACGGCCTCTACTTCGTGGGCGTCGATCTGGTGGGCGACAAGATTCTGGAGATCAACGTCTTCGCCCCCGGCGGTATCGCCAACATCAACGACCTCTACGAGATCGACGTCGGCACGGCCGTCATCCGCGACCTGGAACGCAAAGTCGAGCTGAGGTCGGTGTACCCGGAGCCGATCCCGCCGCACGTGTTCATGAGGGCGTAGTCCCTCTGACCCGTCCTCGTCCTCGTGATCGTCCTCGTCCTCGTTCCGGAGGGTCGAGGACGGCGACGAGGACGATCACGATCACGAGGACGGGCGAAGATCAGAGCTGCAGGTGCAGCGGTAAGCCCTTCTCGATCGACTCCGTCGCGCCGTCGGCGACCAGGTGCCAGATGTGGCGGAGCTGGGCTTCGATGACGGTGCCCTCGTCCTCTTCCTCTTCCTCGTCTTCCTCTTCTTCGTCCTCGTCCTCTTCGGCGTCGACGTCCAGCTCTTCGCGCATCTCTTCCAGGACGTCCAGCAGCGCTTGTGACGAGGCGACGCGGTAGTCGCCCACCACGACGCGCCCTTCGAACTCGACAGGCATGTAGATCTCCGCGCCCAGGTCGTGGGCGTCGAGCCGGTCCAGGAATTCGGTCAACGCTTCTTCCGAAAGGCGGGCCGCGATCGTGTGGGAGCCGTGCTCGTCGACCTTGTCGATCTTGCTTGCGCCGGCCTCCGCCAGCAGCCGGGCGAGGGTCCGCGTTTCCTCTTCGTCAAGGCGGTGGGACAGCGGCGCCAGCTCGATCTCGGCCATGGCCCATACCGTGCCGCACACCGCCTGTGTCGTCAATGCACGGACCTTCGTTGGTGGTAGTGTTTGTCCTCGATGAACTTGGACATGGGCCGCGCCTTCGCAGAGGCGCGCGAGCGGGCCGGGAACGCCGTCAAGAACGGTGGCAACGGCATCGAGGTGGCGGCCACTTTGTCGCGTGACGTCGACGCGCTGGTCATCCAGGCGGCCGGCCCGGAGGTCGCGAAGTGCAAGACGCCGGTCGCCATCTTCGCGACGGGCGGCTTCGGGCGCTCCGAGCTGGCGCCGTTCTCGGACCTGGACCTGCTGGTCCTGTGCGGCAAGACGCCGGGCGCCGACGTTCAGGCTCTGGCCGAGGCCATTCTTTACCCGCTGTGGGACGCGAAGGTCGACGCGGGACACGCGGTGCGCTCGTACGATCAGGCGCTGTCGCTGCCGGCCAGCGATCTGGCCGCCGCGACGGCGCTGCTGGACGCCCGCTTCCTGACGGGTGACGTCGAGCTGGGCAAGAAGTTCCTGGACGCATTCCGCGCGCGCGTCGCCAAGACCGCGGCCGACGACTTCGTGGCCCGCCTGCGCGCCGAGCAGAAGGCGCGCCACAGCCGCTTCGGCGACACGATCTTCCTGCTGGAGCCCGATCTGAAGAACGGCCCCGGCGGCATGCGCGACCTGTGCGTCGGGCGCTGGGCGGCGATGGCCCGCTTCGGCACGTCGGACCCCAAGCAGCTGCTGAACAAAGGGGTGATGACCGGGCGCCTGGCCCAGGCCTTCGTCGCCGCGACCGAGTGGCTGCTGCGCGTCCGCATCGCGATGCACACGGCCGCCGGACGGCGGCAGGACCACCTGCGTTTCCCGCTGCAAGAGGCGATCGCGCCGCTGCTGTGCCCGGACGCGCAGGACCGCGGCGGCGTCATCCGTCCCGCCGTTCACCCGGCGGTCGAGGCGCTGATGCACCAGTACCACGCGCACGCCAAGCTGGTGCGCAACGAGACCGAGCGCCTCCTGCAGCGCGCCACCGCCAAGGACGACAGCCGCCGCCCCAGCCAGCCTGTCCCGACGCTGGAGGGCGGCCCCATCGACGCCAGCTTCGTGATTCGCGAAGGCGCGCTGGAGGCCAAGGACGGCTCCGTCTTCGAGACCAAGCCGTCCGAGATGCTGCGCATCTTCCAGGTGGCGATCGCGCAGGACCTCACGCTTTCGCTGCGCACGCGCGAGATCCTGGCCGAGCTCGCCGTGTCGCACGCCGAGGCGCTGCGCAAGGACCCCGAGTCGGGGCCGTGCTTCGTCGAGATCCTGTGCGATCAGCGCGACCGCGCGAATCCGTCGCGCCTCGAACAGATGCAGGACCTCGGCTTGCTCGCGGCGATGATGCCCGAGTGGGAGCCGTCGACCGGCCGCGTGCAGCACGACATCTATCACGTGTACACCGTCGACCAGCACGCCCTCTACGCGATCGGGCGGCTGCACGCGCTGGCCCGCGGCGACCACGCAGATCAGTTCCCGCTGCCGACGGAGACGGTGCGGTCCGTGAACCGGCCGATGGCGCTGGCGGCCGGCACGCTGCTGCACGATGTCGGCAAGCCCTACGGCAGCCCGCACAGCGAGATCGGCGCCGGCCTGGCCGTCGACATCTGCCGGCGGCTGGGGATCGAAGAGGACGACATCCGGCGCGTCGAGTTCCTGGTCCGCCAGCACCTGGTGATGGGGCAGATGTCGCAGCGCCGCGATCTGGACGACATCAGCATGATCTCCGACTTCGCCACGTTGTGCGGCGACGAGGAGAACCTGCGCGAGCTGTACCTGCTGACCTTCTGCGATCTGTCGTCGGTGGCGCCCGACGCGATGTCCAGCTGGAAAGAGACCCTGCTCGGCGAGCTTTACTCACGCACGCTGGCCTTCTTCCGTCGCGGCCCCGACCTGCTGGGCGCCGAGCGCGCCGAGATCGTTTTGCGGCGGCAAAAACGCGCGGCGGCGATCCTGGAAGAGCCGCAGGACGGGCCGGCGCTGGTGACCCTGTTCGGCGGCTTCCCCGATCGCTACTTCGCCGACAACTCGGCGCTGCGCATCGCCAACCACGTCCGGCTGATGCGCGCCCGGCGCAAGGGCGGCAAGCACGCGATGATCGACGTGGACCATCATGAGCGGCTGGGCGTGACCGAGATGGTGCTGGCGGCGCGCGACGTGCCCGGCTTGCTGGCCGAGGTCGCCGGCGTGCTCTACGCGAACCGGGTCGAGGTCCTGGACGCGGCCATCTACACGCGCCACCCGACGGAGAGCAATGATGAGCCGGAGGCGCTGGACATCTTCCGCGTGCGCGACGCGATGGGGCGCGCGGTCACCGACGAGGGACGCTGGAAGAAGGTTCGCGAAGACCTGGAGTCCGTGCTGTCGGCCCGGCTCACCGGCGAGGCGCTGGTCGCCAGCCGGCCGCGCGGTGACTCGGTCGCCGCCTGGCGCACGCCTGCGGTCCCGACGGAGCTGAAGATCGACAACGACGTCAGCCGCGACTTCACCGTGCTGGAGGTCGTGACCGAGGATCGCCCCGGTACGCTGTACGCCATCAGCCGCACGCTGTTCATCGAGGGGCTGGACATCCACCGCTCGAAGATCGCGACGGAGGCCAACCGCGCCATCGACGTCTTCTACGTGCGGGACAAGGCGACGCTGGTGAAGATCACCGACCCGGCCCGGCAGGCGCAGCTGCGAAGGAGGCTTTTGGAGCTTCTGGCGCGCAGATAGACTGCGGCGATGAGCGCGCTTGCCCCCCTCGTCTCCCTGTTGTTCTCGCTGCTGGCCGCCGCCGACCCCGGTGGCGCGGCGTCCTTGCTGGAAAAGGGCGAGCGCCTCTTCCGCGACGGCGACGTCGCCGGCGCGCTGTCGGCGTTCACGGAGGCAGCCGCGGCCGACCCGCGCGACGCCCGGCCGCACTATCTGAAGGGGGTCGCCCTCGAGAAGAAGGGGGACGCCGCCGGGGCAGCCGGCGAGTACAAGCGCGCCATCCAGCTGCAGCCGCAGATGGCCGAGGCGCACAACAACCTTGGCGCGATCCTGCTCGGCCGCGGCGACGCGGCGGGCGCCGCCACCGAGCTGGAAGCCGCGGTCCGCGCCAAGCCCGACTACGCGGAGGCGCAATACAACCTTGGGGTGGCGCGCGACGCGCAGGGGCGCCCGGCGGACGCGGTGGTCGCCTACAAGCAGGCGGTCCGGCTCAAGCCGACCGAGCCCAGCTACCGCCTGAACCTGGGGGCGGCGCTGCGCAAGACCGGCGACCTGCCGGGCGCAACGGCCGCGCTGAAGGAGGCCACCCGCCTCGCGCCCCGGGACCCGCTGGCCTGGGTCGACTTGGGCATGCTGCTGTCCGACCAGAAGAGCTACGACGAGGCGGCGGCCGCGCTGGACAAGGCCACCAAGCTGAAGCCCGACTACGCGCTGGCCTGGAACCGGCTGGGGCGCGTGGCGCTGAAGCGCGGCAAGGTGCCGGAGGCGGTCACTGCCGCCGAGAAGGCGCGCAAGCTGGACCCGCAGAACGGTGGGTTCGCGGCGGATCTCTGTCGGGCGCTGTTCGAGGCCAAGGACGCCGCCAAGGCCGCCGGCGCCTGCCGGGCCGCCGTCGAGCTGGATCCCAAGAACCCGCTGGGACACTACGAGCTCATGAAGGTCCTGGTTGCCAAGGCCGAGTGCCCGGCGGCGAAGGCGGAGCTGGGCAAGTTCAAGGCGCTGCCGGGCGTCAAACCAGAGGCGCAGAAACAGGCCGACGCCATCGTCGCCAGCTGCAAGAAGTAGCAAAAGACGTCCTAGAATTTCTCGTTTCCGTTTCGGGCGCGTCTGATAAATTCCCGAGATGCTGCCGGACGGTCATCTTCGCGAAGCCCTCACGTTCGACGACGTGCTCCTGGTTCCCTCCGAAAGCGACGTCATTCCGAAGGACGTGGAGGTGCGGACGAACCTGACGCCAGGCATCCGGCTGGCCATGCCGATCGTGTCGTCCGCGATGGACACGGTGACGGAGGCGGCGACCGCCATCTGCATGGCGCGCGAGGGCGGCATCGGCATCCTGCACAAGAACCTGACCATCCCGGAGCAGGCGCTGGAGGTCACGAAGGTCAAGAAGTCGGAGAGCGGCGTCGTCGTCAACCCGGTGACCGTCGGACCCGATCAGAAGCTGGCGGTCGCGCTGGAGCTCATGAAGCGGCACGAGATCTCCGGACTGCCGGTGGTCGCCGATGGCCGCCCGGTCGGCATCCTGACGAACCGCGACATCCGGTTCGAGCGGAACCTGGACCAGCCCATCAGCGCGATGATGACTCGCAAGCTCATCACCATCAGCGAGGGCACCAGCGTCGAGAGCGCCAAGGAGCTGCTGCACAAGAACCGGATCGAGAAGCTCCTGGTCATCGATTCTGGCGGCTACCTGAAGGGGCTCGTCACCATCAAGGACATCGAGAAGGCGCAGGCGCACCCCGCGGCCGTGAAGGACGACTTCGGCCGCCTGCGGGTCGGCGCCGCCGTCGGCGTCGGTCCCGATCGCGACGAGCGGGTCGACGCGCTGCTGAAGGCGGGCGCCGACGTCATCTGCATCGACACGGCGCACGGGCACTCGCGCGCGGTCATCCAGGCGGTCGCCGACGTGCGCCGCAACTTCCCGAAGGCGCAGATCATCGCCGGCAACGTGGCAACGGGGGAGGCGGCCCTGGCGCTGGCCAAGGCCGGCGCCGACGCGGTCAAGGTCGGGATCGGCCCGGGCTCGATCTGCACGACCCGCATCGTGGCCGGCGTCGGTGTCCCGCAGATCACCGCGATCAGTGACTGCGCCAAGGCGCTGGCCGGGCAGAACGTGACCGTCGTCGCCGACGGCGGCATCAAGTACTCGGGTGACGTGGCGAAGGCCATCGCCGCCGGCGCGAACAGCGTCATGATCGGCAGCCTGTTCGCCGGCACCGACGAGGCGCCGGGCGAGATCATCTTGTACCAGGGGCGCAGCTACAAGGTGTACCGCGGGATGGGCTCGATCGGCGCCATGCGCGCCGGCAGCCGCGATCGTTACTTCCAGGGCGAGGTCACCAGCGAGGCCAAGCTGGTGCCGGAGGGGATCGAGGGGCGCGTCCCCTACCGCGGCTCCCTGTCGCAGTCGCTTTACCAGCTGATCGGCGGTCTCAAGTCCGGGATGGGCTACACCGGCTGCCGCACGATCGAAGAGCTGCGCACGAAGGCGCGCTTCGTGCGGGCGACGGCCATGGGGCTGCGCGAATCGCACGTGCACGACGTGATCATCACCAAGGAAGCCCCCAACTACCGCGTCGAACAGTGAGTGGAATGTCGCAGCGCGATCTGATCCTGATTCTGGACTTCGGCGGGCAATACACGCAGCTGATCGCGCGCCGCGTGCGCGAGCAGAAGGTCTACTCCGAGATCCATCCGTTCAACGTCTCGGTGTCGCGCATTCGCGAGCTGGCGCCGCGCGGGATCATCCTGTCCGGCGGACCGGCCTCCTGCTACGACGCGGAGGCCCCGCGCATCAGCAAGGAGATCTACGAGCTGGGCGTGCCCATCCTGGGCATCTGTTACGGCACGCAGCTCACGGCGCTGCTGTTCGGGGGCAAGGTCGTCCCGGCCGAGCGGCGCGAATACGGACGGGCCACCGTGCGCGTGAAGGGGAGCAGCAACGACCTCTTCCACGGCTTCGCCCCCGACGAGGAGATCCCCGTCTGGATGTCGCACGGCGACCGCGTCGACGCATTGCCAGAGGGGTTCCAGCTGGTCGGCGAGAGCGTCAACTGCCCGGCGGCGGCCGTCGTGGCGCCGGCGCGCAAGTTCTGGGGCGTCCAGTTCCACCCCGAGGTGGCCCACACGCCGCGCGGCGGGGAGATCCTCGCCAATTTCCTTTTCCGCATCTGCGGCTGCACGCCCAACTGGACGATGGCCGGCTTCGTGGGCGAGGCGGTGGCAGCGGTCGAGGCCAAGGTGGGCGCCAAGGCGCACGCCGTCTGCGGGTTGTCGGGCGGTGTCGACTCGTCCGTGGCCGCGGCGCTGGTCCTCAAGGCCATCGGCGCCCGGCTGACCTGCATCTTCGTCGACACGGGGCTGCAGCGGGCGGGTGAGGCGGCCCAGGTCGAGTCGCTGTTTCGCGACGCCTTCAAGGCCGACCTGCGAGTCATCGACGCCAGCGCGCGCTTTCTGGAGAAGCTGGCCGGCGTCAGCGATCCCGAACAGAAGCGCAAGATCATCGGCCGCGAGTTCATCGCCGTCTTCGAGGAGGAGGCCAAGAAGCTGGCCGGATCCACGGCGGAGGCGGAGTTTTTGGTCCAGGGGACTCTCTACCCCGACGTCATCGAATCGGTGTCCAGCAAGGGACCGTCGGCGACGATCAAGTCGCACCACAACGTGGGCGGCCTGCCCGAGCGCATGCACCTGAAGTTGATCGAGCCCTTGCGCGAGCTGTTCAAGGACGAAGTGCGGGCGCTGGGCGCCGAGCTGGGGTTGCCGCACCACGTGCTGTGGCGGCAGCCATTCCCGGGGCCTGGCCTGGCGGTCCGGGTGCTGGGCGAGGTGACGCGCGAGCGCTGCGACATCCTGCGCGCCGCCGACGTGATCATCGAGCAGGAGATCCGGGCGGCCGGCCTCTACGAGGCCATCTGGCAGTCGTTCGGCGTCCTCTTGCCGGTGCGGACCGTGGGCGTCATGGGTGACGAGCGGACCTACGCCAACGTGCTCGCGATCCGGGCGGTCCATTCCAAGGACGGGATGACCGCCGACTGGGTCCCGCTGCCGTATGATCTCCTGGCCACGCTGTCGTCGCGCATCGTCAACGAGGTCAAAGGGGTCAATCGGGTCGTCTATGACATCTCGTCGAAGCCCCCCGCGACGATCGAGTGGGAATAGCCTCGCGCGCCTCGCGCTGATCGCCTTGCTGGCGGCGGTGATCCCGCGCGCCCAGGCGGCCGAGCACGAGGGCGCAGGCGATCTCACTTCCACGCGCGACGGCGTGACCATCGACTGGAGCGCCGGAACGCTGGCCGCCAGCGCGGGGGCCGCCGCCGACCTGCGCATGCCCAGCGTCGACCTGTCGCGCCCGGGCGCCGTCCGGCGGGCGCGCGCGACCGCGCTGGCGCGGCTGCGCGGCGCGCTGGGGAGCTTGCCCCTTGGCAACGGCCGCAAGCTGGACGCGGCGCGCGTCGAGCGGGCGCTGGGTCGCGCGCGCACCGCGGACGTCCAGTACCAGTCGAACGGCGGCGCCGTCGTGCGCCTGGAAGTCTCGTTCGCCGACTGGCTCGAGGACGGGGCACCCCCGAAGGTCGCCTTGAGCGCGCCGGCGTTGCATCTGGCGGCGGCGCCGTCCGCGCGCGTCGCCGGGCGTGAGGTGACGCTGGGTGCCGCCACCTACAAGGTCGGCCCGGCCCCCGCGGAGGCGCACGTCGCGAAAGCCGACCACGCGGGCCGCCTGGCCGTCGACGGCGACGCCGAGCTGGCCGGGAAGCTCGCGCGCAGCGTCGTCGTGATCTACGTTGGCAAGGTCCTTCGATGAGAGCCCTCGGTCCGGGTCTGATGGCGGGAGCCCTGGCGCTGCTGGTCGTGAGCGTGCCCGGCGCGCGCGCGCAAGCGCCGGCCGCAGCCGCTGCTCCCACCGCTCCCCCTCCGACCGCCGCCCCGGCTGCCGGCGTTCCGGCCGCCCCCGCCGCGCCTCCCGAGCCGGTGCTGGGGCCGGGCGAGCGGATCGCGGTCGGCCAGGCGCCGGTCGTGGGCGGTAACGCCGCCGGTGCCCGCGAGCGAGCGCTGGACGAGGCCATCCGGCAGGCGGTCGATCAGGCGCTGTCCGAGCTGGTGGATCCGCCGACGCGAACGGCGCAGGCCAAGGCGATTCGCACGCTGGAGGCGAAGGCCCGCAGCTTCGTTCCCCGCTACCGCACGCTGGAGGAGGGCGAGGCGAACGGCGTCTACACCGTACGGCTGCAGGCCGAGGTGGACGACGTCGCGTTGCGCCGCCGTGTCGAGAGCTGGGCGGCCGGCGCGGCGCCCGCTGCGCCCGCCGGTCCCCGTCGGCCGGCGCCGGTGCTCTCGGTGGCGCGCGCCGACGACGGGACCGCCAGCGCCACCTTCGCCCCCGCGGTCGCCGCGGCCGTCGCCTCCGCGGGCTCGCCCGCGCGACTCGCGGAAGGACGGCCGGATCCCGCTGCGCCGGCGGCTTACGTGGCCGCCAGCGTCACCGACGAGGGGCCGGTGCGCGGGACCGCCGAGCTCGCGGCCGCTTGCCGCGGAACGGCGCGCTTTGCCGGCCTGCCGCTGCATCCGCTGGAGACCACCGCGCGCGGGTTCGCGGAGAGCCCCGCCGACGCGCGCGCTGCCTGCCTGGCGCGGCTGGCCCCTCAGCTGGCCGCTCAGATCGCGGCCGGCCTGACGGCCGCCAGCCCGGCGGGGGCCGACCTGCCCACCGTGCTGATCGACGCCGACGTGACGGAGCCCGGCGCCGTCGGCTCTCTCTTGAAGACGGTCCGGGAGGTCGGCGCCGTCTCGAGTGCGGACCTGCTGCGGGTCGGCGGCGGACGCGTCGAAATCAGGGCCCGGAC
>JBJMQQ010000163.1:0-11507 GCA_045802645.1 Polyangia bacterium | reverse complement strand
TCGACCCCTCCGGTGCGCTGGTGGCCTGCGAGCGTTTCAACGGGCGCGTGGTCAAGCTCGCCGCCGACGGAACCCGCACCGTGCTGGCGGATCACTGGCCGCCGGTCCAGGGCGGCGCGCCGCTGAACGCGCCCAATGATCTGGTCGTCCGCCGTGACGGCAACATCTACTTCACCGATACCGACTGGGGCGTGCGTCCCGGCGGCACGCACGCGCCAACGGCCGTCTATCGCATCCCGCCGAGCGGCCCGATCGAGCGGGTGCTGGAGATGACCAAACCGAATGGCATCGCCCTGTCCCCCGACGGCGCGACCCTGTACGTCGGCAGCGACACCCAGGCCAAGCTCTGGAAGCTGCCCGTCGACGCGTCGGGCGCGACGGGCGCGCCCACCGTGTTCATCGACGGTCCGACCGTGGCCGGCGGGTTCAAGGTGCCCGACGGCATCTGCGTCGACGACACGGGAAACCTGTACGTCGCGAACAACGCCGACGACGTGAAGGCCATCGTGGTGTTCGATGCGGCCGGCCACCAACTGGGCCGCATTCCCTTCCCCGTCGCCCCCTCCAACTGCACCTTCGGCGGCGACGACCGCCGCACGATGTACGTGACGACGCTCCACGCCCTCTACGAAGTGGCGATGCCCACGCCCGGGCTGCCGTAACCCCCGTCTCCCCCCGTCCTCGTCCTCGTCCTCGTCCTCGTCCTCGTCGCCGTCCTCGATCAGGCGTCCGGCGTTTCGGCCGACAAGCCGAGTCGGAAGATCGAGGACGAGGACGAGGACGAGGACGAGGACGAGGACGAGGACGAGGACGAGGACGGGTGGGAAGATTTAGCCGGGGCCCTGGATGAAGTACTTCGTCCACTGGGCGATGTGGTTCGACGTCGTGACGTCCTGGAACGGAAGGCAGAAGGCGGTGTAGCTGGGGTCGTTGCCGCCGACGCCCGGATTGACGCCGACCATCCAGAGCAGCATGCCGCTGGTCGATTCGTCGTGATTCGACGAGGGCGGCGAGCGCAGGCCGTACTTGCGGGTCGACGAGAAGGTCAGCCAGATGAGGTGGTTCATCTCGTCCAGGTTCTGGACGAACGGCGCCCACTTGGGGAACGAGTTCGTCAGGTCGGTCTTGCCGTTGTCGGCGACCCCCGGGCTGTTCGCGGCGGTCAACACGATCGGCGGCAGCCCCGACAGTGACGTCAGCGTGATGGTCGCCGTCGCGTCGGTGTCACCGTCGCACGCCTTGTCGGGCGCTTGCCCCATCTGCGCGGTGCCGTTCGGGCAGGTCGACTCGTCGTAGACGACCAGGTTTCCGTCGGGCGCGATGTTCGGGTAGTAACGGTTCTTCCCCGCGACCGCCGGGACCAGCACCTGAGGTTTGCCCCACGTGTTGCCGTTCAGCCGCACGTAGTCGATCCCGCCCATCGACGGGCGCTGGTCGGTCGTGGGCGCCGTCGGGTCGGCCGCCGTGAACGCGATCGTGTCCGGCCCGTCATCTTTCGACCAGTCGGGGTGATCGGCGCGCAGGCCGCCGAGATCGATCGTGCTCTTCACCGCACCGGTGGCGCCGTCGAAGATCATGAGATTGGACGGCCCCTTCATCCCCGGATTGCTGTCGCCGTAGACGCCGGCGAAGAGCGTGCCGTCCTTGTTCCACGACTCGAACTGGCTGCGCTGCTCCAGCGGGAACCCTTTCACCGGCTGGTTCGTTTTGATGTCCCACAGCAAGTCGCGCCCGTCGTTCTGACCGCCCGCGCTGGCGACCAGCTTGTCGCCGTTGGGCGCCAGCGCGTGGCAACCGACGCAGGTCTTGCCGTCTGTGTTGGTCGGCGTCAGGTAGGGCAGCGCCTTCTGTGTCGCGCCCGCGAAGTCCCAGCGCATGATCGCGGTCGCGCCGCTGGTGGTCCAGTAGTAGAGCGCGCCCTGGATGTCGTCGCGCGCGAACTGGATGTGGAAGGTCGAGGACGTTCCGACCGCCGTGCCGTTGTCGTCTGTCCCCTTGACCGTCAGCGCCACCCGCCCGAGGCCTGCGTTCGACCGTGCCACCGCCGACCACAGGTCCGGGTCCGGCTGGTAGATGCAGCCGTTGATCCCGTTCGGCGCCGTGCACCTGACGAACGTGTTGATCGACGAGCCCGCGCCGACGAAGCTGACCTGGAACAGCGTGTTGTTGCCGCCGGGCGTGAAGTGGACCTCGATGCCGGTCACGTTGGGCGGGAACAGGACGTTGTCGTTCGGGTACACCAGCCCCGGCGCGCGCCCCGGATCGCTCGGCTTGCCCGAAAACCGCGTGTTCGCGTCCGGCGGCACGTTGGTCTGCCCCGGATCGGCGCCCGTGAACGAGTAGTAGACCACCAGCGTGGCGCTGGCGCTGAGGCCGTTCGCCGACGCCGTGATCCGGACCGAGCCGCCGGTGGTGCCGACCGTGGTCGCCAGGCCATTGCCGTCGATGGCGACGATGGAGCTCGGCGACGCGGACCAGCCCACCTGCCCGGTGAGATCCTCCATGTGGCCGTTGACGATGCCGGTCACCCCGAACTGCTGCGACTGGGGCGGACCGCCGGCGTTCAACGTGATCTTCGCGTTGGGCGGGGTGATGGTCAGGGACGTGAGCCCCGGAATCGGGTGGGAGGTGGTGCCCGAGTTGGTCCCACCGTGCAGGTTCGACGGGCTGAACGCGCACCCCAGCGCGCACGCCGCCAGCACCACCGCTGCTCTACCCGGCCAGAAACAAGAATAAGAAAGTTTAATGGTCGCCATCAAGGCGCGGATTCTACGCGGCCGTGACCTCTCCCTCCAAGGGCGTCTTGGGGACGATCCACACCAAAATGAGGCTTGGGATGCTGGCGAGGAACGCGACCGTGAAGAACAGCGGATGCCCCAGGTGTTCGTTGAGCGGTCCCGACGCCCACCCCGAAAACGTACTTGCCAGGGACACCACGGATGTCGCCATCGCGAAATGCGAGGCCGAGAACGCCGGGCGGCACCGCTGCATCAGGAACACGGTGCTGCCGGCGATCCCCAGCCCCGAGACCAGCTGTTCGGTCAGCACGATCGCCGTGATCCCGGCGATGCCGGGCTTGAGGACGGCCATGACAATGTAGAGCGGGATCGCGAAGTTCTGGGCGTAGACCAGCGGCACCAGGGCGCGCGCCAGGCCGCGCCGCGCCACGTACGCCCCGCCCAGGACGACTCCCAGGATGGACGCCGCGGTGCCGAGTCCGTTGAGGATGCCGCGGTGGGCGGTGTCGACGCCCAGGTCGCGCAGCAGCGGCTTGGACATCGCGAACATCATGATGTCGCCCAGCCGGTAGGTGAGCATGAAGGCCAGCACGGACGCCGCCTGCGGCTGCCCGACGAAGGACGCGAACGCTTCCAGAAAGGCGGTCCCCTTGCGCGGCGCGGCGCCCGGGTTGGGAGAGCCGCCGGGTTCGGGCGCATCGGCGGCGTGGCGCTCGGGCGGGTGAGGCATCACCGCGGCATTCACCACCGCCACGACGATCATGAGGACGCCCGCCGCGCCGAACCCGATCAGCCAGCTGGTCTTGCCGGCCAGGTAGACCAGCACCGACGCGCCCACGATCATCGCCAGCCGGTACGCCCCCAGCCGCGTGCCCGAGTAAAGCGCCTGCCCGCGCCGGTCCAGCGCCTGTAGATAGAAGCCGTCGCACGCGATGTCGTGCGTCGCGTGAACGATGGCCAGCGCGGAGACCGCGAACCAGAACGCGGTCAGATTCCGGGTGGGCGCCAGGGCGGCCACGGCCAGCATCCCGCCGCCCAAGATCAGCTGCAGCACCCAGACCCAGGTCCGGCGGCGGCCGAACAGGTCCAGGGCCGGGCTCCAGGCAAACTTGAACGTCACGGCCAGGTGCAGCAAAGAGGTCGCGGCGATCTGGCTGTTCGAGACCCGGAGGGCGGTCAGGAACTCCGTCCCCATCTGATGAAGGAAGCTCCAGGGCAGCCCCTCGCCGAAGTAGGTGGTCGAGGTCCACAGCAGGTCGTGCCTGGACCGTTTCCGGGGCTCCTCGGCGACCATCCGTCGAACATGGTCGAGCCCGCAGGGGCGCGCCGCCAGTTTTTTCCCGACCTGGCCGCTCGCCCGGAAGCCCTATAAGATGAAGGGGATGGGTGCCGGCGATGCCCGAACCCTGGATGACCGCGGGTTGATTCGCGCGTTGAAGGCGCTGGCCGACCCCACCCGGTTCCGGATGGTCCAGGAGATTGCTGCGGCCGGCGAGCTCTCCTGCGGGCAAGTCGCGGAGTTGTTCGACGTATCTCAGCCCACCGTTTCGCACCACCTGAACGTGCTGATCGAGGCGGGCCTTCTCAGCGTGCGCGTCGAGGGGAAGCATCGCTATACCTCGGTGAACCATTCGCTGGTGGCCGGTCTGACGCGCCTCCTGGCGGTTCGTCTGGCACCGCGCCGCGAACGGGCTCCGCGCGCGCGCGCCTGACCGAGCCCCGCGCGCATGTCGGTTTCATCAAACTGACACACAAACTTCACGCCCTTGTCGAAGGCGGGGAACACGCTGCGGCCTTACCGTCCGCCGCGAAACCCGCATCACGAGGAGAGACAGAGATGAGATCAGCCCCCTTGCGTACCAGCGCGCTCGCCGTCGCGCTTTCCTGTATCGGCCGTCTGGCTGCCGGCCAGACGCCTGCGGCGCCGGCCGCCGGCGCACCCCCGCCGCCCGCCGCTGAAGTCCCGCCGCCGCCCGCCGCGCTCCCTCCGGCACCGCCGCCGGCGCCGATGGACCACGCGATGCCGGCGCCTCCTTCGGCCCCGGCGACGCTGTCCACGCTCGGAGCCACGCCGCCGCCCGCGCCCGCGGCGCCGTCGCCCGTGACGACCAAGTTCGGCGCCCAGTTCTATGGCTTCGTCGAATTCGACGGCTCGTGGGACTCGACCCAGAGCTTCAGCGATCTGGCCGGTAACGCGAACATCGCCCGCGACGGCACGTACGCCGCCGGCCACGGTCGCACCATCTTCAGCGCCCGAAACTCGCGCCTCGGCTTCAAGTTGAAGGGGCCGGAGACCCAGACGGTGAAGACGTCCGGAATCGTCGAGGGCGACTTCCTCGGCAACCAGCCCGCCGGCGCGCCGACGCCCGTCGCTGGCGGAGCGGGCGGCGTGACCGTCTCCGAGAGTTCGTTCTTCACGAGCCCCACGTTCCGCATGCGGCACTTCGCGCTGCGGGTCGAGACACCTTACATCGACGTTCTGGCCGGCCAGTACTGGCAGCTCTTCGGGTGGCAGTCGATGTTCCATCCGAACACCGTCGAGCTTCAAGGCGTGCCCGGGCAGATCTACTCGCGCTCGCCGCAGTTCCGCGTGTCGCACGCCTTCAAGAACGACGACATGACGCTGGAGATCGCGCTCGCCGCTTCGCGCCCGCCGCAGCGTAACTCCGAGGTGCCCGACGGGCAGGCCGGCATCCGGTTCGTGCTCAACAACTTCAAAGCGCTGCACACGGCGGGCGGCACGGGAACCGCCGTCGACGGCGCGTCCATCGGTCTGTCGACGGTCGGCCGGTATCTCCGCATGCCGGAGTTCGCCGCGGCGCCGAAGAACACGGTCAACATCAACGGGTACGGGTACTCGGCCGACCTGCTGCTTCCGATCATTCCGGCCAAGAACCTGACCGACGGCAACGCCCTGACGCTGACCGCGTCGTTCGTGTATGGCCAGGCGATCGCCGACCTGTACACGGGGCTCTCGGGCGGGGCGACCGTCGGCACGCTGCCGTCGACCGCGACGGGATCCTACCCGCAGGACATCGACAATGGGCTGGTCGGCTTCGTCACGAACGCCGACGGGACGGTCTCGCTGCACGCCATCCGCTGGGAGTCGTACATCATCGGCGCGCAGTACTACTTCCCGACGCCGAAGCGCCTGTGGCTCTCGGCCAACGTCTCGCACATGTACTCGCCCGACATCCACAACCTGGAGACCCCGGCCGCCACGCCGGGTGGAGCGCCGGGGGGCGCCAACAAGCTGTGGAACCGCTCGTACTGGGCCGATGCCAACCTGTTCGTCGACCTGAACCCGGCGGTCCGGTTCGGCCTCGAGTACGCCTACTTCTGGCAGAAGTACCTGGATCAGACCAAGGGCTCGAACACCCGCGTTCAGTTCTCCGCGTTCTACATCTTCTAAGCAGCAACCGATCGTTTCATCGGCGCGCGGTGCGGGGCTGTCGTTGGGCCCCCACCGCGCGTTTCGTTTTTTGCCAGACGCCAGCGGCCAATCCAACGAGGGCCAGGACGAACAGGAGCCCAAGGAGGCCCGTCCGGCCCAGCGCGCGGTTCGTCGCTTCCATGCGCTGGATGCCGGCCCGCTCCATCCCCAGGCTGCGCGCGCGATCAACGAGAGCATCCGCCTTCTGCTTGTCACGCTCGTGAACGGCCAGCGCCCACTGGAACGAGACGGTCTTGGCATCGTTGGGCGCCGTGTGTCCCAGCCGATCAGAGCACACCTTCAACGTTCCCCAGTCCTGGAACCGCAACGCAGCGTCGCACCGAATCGCCTCCGGGACGGAGCCGAGCTGCGCCTCCTCTTGAATGTGATCGACGGCGGCGTACGCTTCGTTCTGCAGGTCCTGCGGCGGCTCGCCAGGCTTGGCCAGGATCACCTCGACGAGACGGCGAAAGTCCCCCACCGTCGTTCCTTCGATGGCGGTTGCCGCGCGGCACGCGACGATCGCGCCGTCGATGTCTCCCGAGGCTTGAAGGACCTCGCACAGCTTGCGCGGCCCATAGGGACTGTTGGGGGCGGCCTTCGTGATGGCGCGGTAGTAACGAATCTGCGCGGGGAGGTCGTTGTTCTTCTTCGCGCGTTCGACCTTCGCCGCCAGGTCCTGCAGGTAATAGCCAAACTGTAGGGGTTTTTCGTTCTGTTGCGCGACGGAGGGAATGCCGGCCTCCGGATCTGCATCGTCCATCGGGAACGTACTGAGCTGATCGTTCTCCAGCTCCGGACGACCATTCCGCTGGACCAGAGCGCCGTGTGTTGAACCAGTCCACGCCGACAGCGCCGCAACCACGAAGAACACCGCCGCCGCCTTTCTGGTCACCACCCGTCGTGTTCGCGTGTGAAAGCGACCGAGCAGGACGTGCGCGCAGGTGACCAGCGGAAGAAGAACCAACAGGACGCGCAGCGCCCAGACCCACACACGGGGACGCGGGACCGCTTCGGCAAGCATGCGCTTCGTCTCCGGCGCGTCGGGCGCCACTCGCTGCAGGTCCGCCAAGCATCCTTCGAGGACATCCGCCAAGCCGAGGCGCCGCCCAATTTCGCAGCGCGCCAGGTATCCCCACGGCTCGCCGCCGCCCCTGTGAACGGCAGCCTCGGCGGCGAATGCAACCAGGACGGTGGTATCCAGCGACGGCGGCGCCGGCTCATACATCAGCGAGGCGACCTCGCGATACATGTCCTCCGGTTTTGCGCCAACCAGAAACGCGCGATGGCAAGGCTCGCGGCTCGACGCGAGCTTGCCGGCGCGCTGCATGCTGAGCGCGACGTCGCAGGCACTGCGTACGCCTGGAATACTGTCGGGCATCACCGCGGGGATCTGCGCTGCGCATTTCCGAGGGGCGGCAAGGCCAACAACTGCGGCGATCGCAGCAAACATGAGGTGACGCGACCGGTGCGGCAACATGGCGGTCGCTCTTTATAGAAAGCGGCGCAACGACTCATTGTTACGTTTTGGCAAACGCACGAGCGTCGCGCGCCACACAATGGTGGCAATCATTCCAGAATCCGGAGAGTCGCCCCGAACGACCCGCGTGTTAAGACCGCCGCGGATTCATGCGTTCCGAAGGCACTCGCACGGTGATGGCGGCAGTCGCATCACTTCTCGCCATGGGTTCGGGCGCATCCTGCGACTCGGACGGCGATCGGGTTCCCGTTCCGTCCGGCGGCGGTCTGGCGATCGTCTTGCGAGACGCCTCGGCGCCGGGTGGCCCGCTCGACGGCGGATCGAACGGCGGTCACGGTGGCAAGGGCGGTAATGCCGGCCGCGGCGGTGCTGGCGGCGCCGCCGGACGGGGCGCGGCGGGCGCGGGAACGGCGGGCGCGGGGACCGGTGGCGTGGGCACGGGTGGCTCGAACGCAACGGGCGCAGGCGGAATGGCCCTGGGAACCGGCGGCGCGGGTGGAGGGGCCCCGCCGGTCGACGCCTGTCGCGCTTGCGAGCTGCGCCGCTGCACGAATCCGCAAAATGGCGACGGCAGCACCATCATCGCGTACGACCTCTGCTTTTTGGACCAGCCCGTTCCGGCAACGCCGCCCGAGTTCCGCGAATTGTGCGGAGGCGACAACCTTTGGGACCACGTGACCAGCGGTGGCGATCACCCCGGCACGCCAAAGACCGACCTTTGCCACGCCGTTCTGGCCTGTATCGCGCGGACAAAATGCGCGGGGCCGTTCGGGACCGACGACATTCAGAGCTGTTACTGCGGCGCCGGGATCACGGCTGCCCAGTGCTCGGCCGTGACGTTCGTTCCCCAGGGGCCGTGCGCGGCCGTCATGGCAGCCGGTTACGAAACCACGTCCAACCCGGCGATCGCCATGGGGTTCAACGCCGCTTGCCTGGCTTCGGGCGCGGCGGTATTTGCGTACTCCGGCTGCTACGAGTCGTGCTGCTCGAAGGAGTGTCTCGGCATCGATCCGCCGGCGGGCGTCGACGACGAGACCTGCAACGCCGCGCCCGCTGGCGGGAACGGCGGCGCGAACGGAACCGGCGGAACGACGGCAACGGGAGGGACCAGCGGCACGGCCGGCAAGAGTGGTACGTCAGCAACGGGAGGTACGCCGGGCGGCGGTGGGTCGGGCGGTGTCGTGGCCAGTGGCGGACACGGAGGCGGCACCGGTGCCGCAGGTTCGGGAGGCGCCGGCGGCGGAGCGCCACCGCCAGGGCTCGCTCAGTTCAACGGCACGACGGCGCCGTGGACCGCGTCGTACGGGTCCGTCGTCAGCTACAGCAGCACCGATGCAGGTGGAGCGAGCACGTCCGGGTCGCTGAACCTGGCGGTCATGAACGGCGCTGCGTCGATCACCTCGATCGTTGCCGCAGCCGAATGCGTAGCCGCCGTCGCCGGCGCCACCTACGATCTGTCCGCGCAGGTCTTCGTTCCTCAGCAGATGAGCGGCAGCCTGGCGGGCCTCGGCCTCTGGTCGTACGCATCGAACGACTGCAGTGGCGCGCCATCCGGCACCTTCGCTTCTCCGCAGGTCGCCGCCGTGGGTGTCTGGCAGCCCGTGTCCGGCTCGCCCCAACTCCCCGCCGGGACTCAATCGATGAGCGTGCGCCTCACGGTGACGAAGCCGGCCGGCCAGACGGGCGGCGAAGCTCGCTTCGACAACGTCGACGTGACGAAGCGCTGACGCGACAGGAGACAACTACCGTGCGTGAGCTCCCGCGTTCTTGCGGATCCTTCCTCGTCAGCACCGCCGTCCTGAGCATCTGCTCGTGCACGGCACCGGGCGGTCCGGACCTCGTCCGGCCGAACGAGTTCGGAGCGCCTCGCGATGCGGGGACCGTCAGTGTCGTGGATGCCAGCAACACGATCCCGGTGATGACGGCCTTCGTGTGCTCACCGGCCGTCTCGTCGGAGCCTCTCCCGCCGCGCTCGACGCTGGTCTCGGCGACGGCGATGTCGACGCCGTCGTCGACCACGATGTTCACGTCCGATCTCTTCGAGCGCTTCTCGAAGGTCTGCGGCAGCTGTCACGTCCAGAGCAACCTCGGCGGCTTCTCGGTGGCGCAAGCTTCGTTCCGAAACGTCGTCACCCAGACAATCCTCGACACTTCGATCCGACAGGACGATCCGGCGAAGTACATGCCGCCCAACGGCTCCCCGAACGGCAAGCCGTTCACCCAGCGGGCGGAGACCGATCCCGTCAAGCAGCTCGCCGCGCTGTTGCAGCAGTGGATCGGGCAGGGGAGCCCGGCCGACGCCTTCGTCATCGCCGCGGATCCGCCTGCCGACAGCTCAGCGAGCGGCTACCTGATGTCGGACACTCTGGCGGCGCAGATGACGAACATCGGGACCTGCGTTCCCGAAAAGCGGATGATCGGCACCGCGACGACCGCCATGGATCGGCTGGACACGTTCTTCGCGCAAGCCACGGAGCTGCCGGCTACGCTCGATCAGACAGATCTCGTCACGCTGGACAGCGCGGTGCTCGCCCAGAATGGCGTCATCTCATTCGCGCCAGCGTATCCGTTGTGGACCGACGACGCCGGCAAGATGCGTTTCATCCGGGTTCCTCGCGGGCAAGCCATCACCTTCGACAAGACCGCCCAGAAGTTCACGATCCCCGCCAACACCCGCGTCTACAAGACGTTCCTGAAGCCGGTGATCGACCTGAGCGGCAACAAGGGTTTCCGAAAGATCGAGACCCGCGTGATCGTGTCGCGGCCCGACACCTTGCGGTCCGACGGCACGGTTCAGCAAAACGCGCTCTATGGAACGTACGTGTGGAGCGACGACGAGTCGCAGGCCGTCTTGCTGGCCGATCCTCTCAATGACGGAAAGCCGTTCGCAGACCGCCTGAAGACGTACATCACCGACGAGCAAAGGGCGCAACCAATCATCGACAGCAAGCCCGCGGATCTCGAGCAAGCGCTCACGCGCGCAGGGCTCCTGCGGCACTACGCGCTGCCAGGCGCCGAACGATGCGTGCACTGCCACATGGGCAGCGCCAGCGCGAGCTTCGTGCTCGGGTTCATGCCGCTGCAGATCGCGCGCCGCCCGCAAGGAACCGCGGGGGTCATCGAGCCCGCGGCGGGCGACGAGCTGACGCAGCTTCAACGCCTCATCGACTACGGGCTCATAAAGGGAATGAATTCCCCGGACGACGTCCTGGCTCTCGACAGCTCGCAGGGCACGCGCGCCCCGCGGAACTCCGCGGAGCTCACCGCGCAGGCCTACGTGCTGGGGAACTGCGCCCACTGCCACAACCCGCGTGGTTTTCCGTCGACGAAGCAGCCCGCGCTGAAGGGTGTGCTCGACTTTCTGCCCAGCTCGACCGGGGGGCTCTTTCACTTCCCGCTGGATCGGACCAGCCCCACCCGCAAGCGCGGCATCAACCGGGACGTGCCGATCGCCTACGTCACACCATCGCTCTACGACTTGCCGTCCGAATCGGCGGCGGCGAAGTATTTTTGCCCCGCAAACGTGGACACCGGCGGCGTCTGCGGCGACGCGACGTCGGCGCCCCAGTACGTCAAAGCGCCCTGGCGCAGCCTCGTCTACCGAAACGTCGACACGCCGTTCGACTACTTCGACGACTACACGCCCTTCCCTCACATGCCGCTCGACAGCCCCGGCTACGACTGCCGCGCTGCCGGGATCCTTGGCGACTGGATGGTCAGCATACCTGCGAAGCGCAAGGACCTGACCAAGACCCAGTACACGACCGACTTCTCGGGGGACTGGCAGGAGACCGTCGAGTCCGATCCTCAGCCCGATGTGGAAGTTCATCCCGGCGACCCCGACTACTCGGCCGCC
>JBJMQQ010000162.1:0-7353 GCA_045802645.1 Polyangia bacterium | reverse complement strand
GGCTGTCGAGGTGCTGTCGGCGTGGGCGGGCGTGGTCTCCGAAGGCATGTTGCCGAACTTGTTCCCTGACGCGGGGGGCGCGCCCGAATACAACGCGGTCGATGCGTCGCTGTGGTACGTCGTCGCGATCGGTGAGGCGCTGCAAGCTGTCAACGTTCGCGGTGAAGAGCGGCGCAAGCTGGTCGACGCGGCGGAGGCCATCCTGTCGGGCTACGCGGCGGGCACGCGGTTTGGCATCCACGCCACCGACGACGGCCTTCTGGCCGCCGGCGAGCCTGGCCAGCAGCTGACCTGGATGGACGCGCGCGTCGGCGGTCGCGAGATCACGCCGCGCATCGGCAAGCCTGTCGAGGTCCAGGCGCTGTGGCTGAACGCGCTGGCGGCCGCGGTGGCGGTGGGCGCGCCGTCGGCGCCGCGCTGGTCGGCGCTGCTGGCGCGCGGGCGTGACAGCTTCGAGCGGCGGTTCTGGAACGAGGCCCGCGGGTGTCTCTACGACGTCGTCGACGTCGACCACCAGCCCGGGCGCGTGGACGGGACGCTGCGCCCCAATCAGCTGCTGGCCGTCGGCGGGCTGCCGCTGGCGCTGCTGACCGGCGCGCGCGCGGCGCGGGTCGTCGAGACGGTCGCCCAATCGCTGCTGACCCCGCTGGGGCTTCGGTCGCTGGCGCCGGGCGAGCCCGGCTACTGCGCGCGCTACGTCGGTGGCGTGAACGAACGTGACGGCGCCTATCACCAGGGGACCGTCTGGCCCTGGCTGCTCGGGCCGTTCGTCGAAGCCTGGGTGCGCGTCCACGGCGACACGCGCGAGGCCCGGCGGGCGGCGCGCGCGCAATTCCTGACGCCGATGCTGGCGCATCTGGACGAAGCTGGCCTGGGCCACGTCTCCGAGGTGGCGGACGCCGATGCGCCGCACCGGCCGGGTGGCTGCCCGTTCCAGGCCTGGTCATTAGGCGAGTTGCTGCGCCTCGAACGCGCGGTGCTGGCCGAGGATCGCGCCGGGGATGCGCCCGAACCGCCGACGGCGATGACGCGCCTGGCGGCGGCGGCTGGGTGACGAGCGGCCTGTAACCCGCGCGCGGCGGCGACGTAGGACCCGCGGAGGATCGACACATGAAACCGACCACACCGCACGAAAAGGGGAGCACGGCGCGCGACTACTTCGCGGAGCAGGGGCTGCCGGAAGCCCACCCCCCGGCCTGCCCGATCATCAAGAGCCTGTCAGGACAAAAAGCCATCGTCACCGGCGCAAACTCCGGCATCGGCAAGGCGATCGCGATCGCGCTGGGCCACGCCGGCGCCGACGTCCTGGTCAACTACGTCTCGCGCGAGGAGGAGGCGTTCAAGGTGGCCGAGGAGATCAGCCGCTGCGGCGCCAAGGCGATCGCCGTGCGCGCCGACGTCAGCAAGGAAGCCGACGTGAAGGCGATGTTCGGGCGCGCCGTCGAGGCGTTCGGCACCGTCGACATCATCGTCAACAACGCCGGTCTGCAAAAGGACGCGCCGTTCGAGGACCTGTCGGTCGAAGCCTGGGACCTGGTCCTGAACGTGAACCTCAAGGGGCAATTTCTTTGCGCGCGCGAAGCCGTCCGTCTCTACAAGCGGCAAGGCGTCCGTCCGGACGTCTCATGCGCCGCCGGCAAGATCCTGTGCGTCAGCTCGGTCCACGACATCATCCCCTGGGCCGGCCACGTCAATTACGCCGCGTCGAAAGGTGGCGTCATGATGATGATGAAGTCGATCGCGCAAGAGGTCGCGCCCTACCGCATTCGCGTCAACAGCATCGCGCCGGGCGCCGTGCGCACGCCCATCAACATGGAGGCCTGGGACACCCCTGCGGCCTACAACGACCTGATGCGGCTGATTCCGTACAAGCGGATCGGCGAGCCCGACGAGATTGGCCGCGCGGCTGTGTGGCTGGCGTCCGACGATTCGGACTACGTGAACGGCGCAACCATCTACGTCGACGGTGGCATGACGCTCTACCCCGGGTTCGAGACCGGGGGCTAGCCACTACCGCTCGCCGATTTGGCACGAAACGACCGGCCGTGTTCGCCACCTCCAGCGGGGTGGTGGACGCGGCCCTCGTGTTTTCGCGCTTCTGCCCCTGGCACATCGTGTGCTGTGTAGGGGGGCGTGGACCTTCAGCTGCAGGACGCTTTGATCGCCAGCGCGGCGGCGCTGCCGTACGTCATCGAGGTCCTGCGGCAGTGGCCATTGTTGACCCGCGTGATGCGGGCGCTGCCTCCGGAGGTGCGCGAGCGGTTGCCGCCGCATCCGCGGCGGGCGGGGCTGGCGGTATTCGGTTCGACCCGTTTCTTCCTGGCCCTGTTTCGGTATTCGCGGCGGAAACACCCGAACGACGGACCGGAGATGCGGACGCTGAAGCGACAAATGCGCGCCAGCATCGTCCGCGAGGGGACGTTCGCGGTGATCTTTGCGGCGACCGTCATCCTTCTGTGGCGCCATGGGTGGCGCCCGTTCTAGCGGGGCCGGGTGTCGCCGCAGAAGATGCAGGGAAACGCGTGGGAGAGCTTGGCGCAGCCGGCGCGGCGCGTGCGGGCCAGGCGGACGTGAGTCTCGGAGGCGAGCAGCATTCCGGCGAGGGGCGCGACGAAGTAGATCCAGATGCCGCTCCAGATGTGGCCGGGAATCGCCGACGCGAACGTGCGCGCCGGGTTCATGCTCATGCCGGACAACGGCGCCTCGAAGGTGATGTAGAGGAACAGCACGGCGCCCACGAAGAGGCCGGTGTAGCGCGCCCAGCGCAGCGATTGCCCGAGTGTCAAAACCAGCAGCACCAGCGCGAAGGAGATGCCGACCTCGCAGCCGAACGCCACCGTCAACCCCGCCGGGCCAGGCAGGGTTGCCACCGCGGCCACGGGAGGAGACCGAAACGCGTCGCCCAGGAGCGCGGCGACCAGCAACGTGCCCGCCAGGCCGCCCGCGAACTGCGCGACGACGTAGGCGGCGGCGTCGCGCGACGAGACGCGCCCGAGGCGCCAGAACGTCAGCGTGAAGGCTGGATTGATGTGCGCGCCCGAGCGCCGCCCCCACGGCGAATACACGAGGCCGATCGCCGTCAGGCCCATGGCCGCGCCCATGAGAGCGCGCCGGGCCAGCGGGTCGGGGATCGCCTGGTGCAGCATCGATCCGGGGTATTCCAGCCACGTGCCGAACACGCCGGCGGAGATCATGAAGAGCCCCAGCCCCAGCGCCTCCATCAGCGCTTCGGGCCAATGAACACGGCGCGGGTCGCGGGTCATCGTCTGACCTCTACGGCGGCGGCGGGCGCCGGTTACAGCCTCACTTGGACGTGGCGGTCCAGGCGCCGTCCCAGCCGTCGGGCGGCGGCGTCCGCACCCAGGCGTCGCATCGGTCGGCCAGGGCCCGCGACGGTCCGTCCTCTGGCTGGCGCGCCACCAGTGTCAGCGCCTCGGTGAATCGGCGCGCCCGCGCCGCGGCGAGCGCCTCCGCATACCGCGCCAGCACCGGGCGCCGGGCCGCCACCGCGGGATCGGCGGCCATCCCCACCAGCTCGTGGATTGCGACGGCCTGGGCCTTTCCTTTGACGGCGACGCGATCCACCTCGCGGAACAGAAACGCCGCGCCGGCGTGTCGCCGGGTATCGTCGCTGACCAGGATCGCCGTCCCGTAGAACTTGTTGAGTCCCTCGAGCCGCGCGGCCAGGTTCACGCCGTCGCCCATCGCCGTGTAGTTGAGCCGCTCGGGCGCACCGAAGTTTCCCACCAGCGCCGGGCCGGTGTGGATGCCGAAGCGCGTGCGCCAGGGGACCAGACCGCTGCGTCGCCAGGCGTCCGACCCGACCAGCGCATCCGTCGCCGCGGCGCAGGCCAGGGCGCCGCGGCAGGCGGCAGCCGCGTGGTCCGCCTGCGCAGTCGGCGCGTTCCACAGCACCATCAGCGCGTCGCCGATGTACTTGTCGACGGCCCCCCCGGTCGCCTCGACGGCGGCGGTGGCGGCCCCCAGGTAGCGCCCCAGCGCCTGGGCCAGTCGGTCCGGCGGCAAAGTCTCGGCGTGCGTCGTGAAGTCGGCGATGTCGGTGAACATCAGCGACACCGTGCGCGTCTCGGCGCCCAGCACCGGGTCCCGCCCGCTTTCGTAGAGCTGCCGGACCAGGCTCACCGGCACGTACTTCACCATCGCGCGCAGCGCGGTCTTGGCGCGCTCGACGCTCTCCAGCGCCGCGTCGATCTCGCGGAACGATCCGCGAGACACCTCCGCGCGCGCGAACGAGAACCGGCGCATCGCCTCCGTGGCCCGCAAGAGGGCAGCGACGCCGCGGCTCACGGTGCGCGCGCCCAGCGCCCCCGCGCCCGCCACGACCGCCAGCGCGATCGCCAGCAGCACCAGCAACCGATTGCGGCGCGCCGACAGCGCGCCGACGTAGTGGCTTTCGGGCACGACCACGCCGGCCAGCCACTCCTGCGTCCGTCCCTCCGCGATCGGGCTCAGCGTCAGAAGATAGGGTGTCCCTCCGACCTGCATGCGCGCCGCGCCCAGTTTGCCGTCGCGGGCGGCGGCCAGCGCCGCCCCAACCTCCGGCGGGATCGCGCGTGCGGCGACCCGGACGTCGCCCTCGGGATCGGGGCGTCCGTCGGTGTCGAAGAGGCCGTAGCCGTCCTCGGGTGTCAGGCGGGTCACCAGCCGACCGGCGCGGTCGCAGATGAACACCCGGTGCGGGTCGGTGCGAGCCGAGGAGGCCCCCAGCCGATCCAGGGTTTCGGCCAGCAGGCCTGCCCGCAGCACACCGACGAACCTCTGGCCGCCCGGCGCCTGTGCGAAGACGGCCTTCTGCACGGTGAGGGTCTTTCGCCGTGACTGCAAGGGAACCGCGGCGTCCAGCTCGCTGAACGCCAGGTCGCTCCAGAGCGCCTGGCCGCGGGCGTCCCGGTGTGCGGCGGCACGGAAGGTGTCGTGCTGGGTCGGGTCAGCACGACCATCCTGCTGCGCGGGCTGCAGCATCCGCTGTTCGAGCTGCCCGTCGCCGTCGCGCAGCACCGTCAGCTGCCGCCGGTCGGTCCGTTTCAGCAGCGCGTTGCCGTCATCCGCGTATCCGAGCAACGTCGCCGAGGTCAGCGTCAGATCGGTGAGCCCGCGGACCGCGATCAGCTCGGCCGTCAGATAGCGGCGCACGGAGGTGGGATCGCGGTCGTCCAGGATCCCCGCCTGCAGCGCCTGCTGGAAGTCGTCGATGGCGCGCTCCGCGGCGTCGAGCTCCCGTTCGACCGAGGCGACCACGGCCGACGCTCGTGCCGCCCGCGCGTCGTCCGCCACGCGCACGATGGCCTTGCTGGAGTCGCGGACGGCGACCGCCAGCACGCCGCCGGCCGTCAGCCCCAGGATGGCCACATTCGCGGCGAAGAAGCGAGGCAGTGTCACGCGCAGCCCACGGGCAATACGCCGGTCGGGGCCAGCGGTTACACGGACGTCCTTGCGCTAGTCTTGACGCATGGCCACCATCCAGGAGCTTGCCGTCGAGCTGCGCGCGTTCCACAAGGCGCTGCTGCAACCGGCGCGCGCCCGCTACGAGGAGCAGCACGGCCCGGTGCCGGGGACGCTGCAATTGTTGCAGCTGCTGGTCCAGGATCCGAGCTTCGCCTGGCTCCGGCGGCTGTCGGAGCTGATGGCCGACCTGGACGAGATGATCGACGCCGGCGCGCCGACCGATGACGAGCAGGGCGCTGTCCGGCGGGAGCTGGAGCAGTTGCTGTCGCCGGCCGGCGGCGAGCTGTGGACGATCGTGACCGCCGCGCTGCAGGATCACCCGGACGTGGTGACCGCCTACGCGGGCCTTCGCCAGCTCTTGCTCCGCTTGCCGCCGCCGCCGGCGGCCGACGAGGCGGCGGCGTTGCACGCGCGCCACCGCTGGGCGGAGCTCCGCCGGCACCGCTCGCCATAGCCAACGCGACGGGTACGGGCTACCCCGGCGTGGTATGCCACGAGGTGGAGGCCAGATGCCCGCGACTTCACCGAACAACCCTTCTTCAGGTCCGACGCCTCCCGCGGCGCCGACGCCGCCGACTGCCTCACGCCGCGCGCTGGTCCTGCTGGGGTTGATGCTGGCCGCGATGTGGTTCTGGAAGTCGAGCAACGAGCGCGCCGACAACCCGCCGGTCCCGTACTCCCAGCTCTTCACGTGGGTCCAGGCGGACAAGGTCCAGGCGGTGGTGTTCCGTGGGGACGCGGTCGACGCGACCCTGAAGAACCCGGAGAAGATCGACGGGCGCGACCTGAAGACGTTCCATTCGAACGTGCCGTCCAGCGACGCCGCCCTGCTGCCGCTGCTGCGCAGCAAAGGCGTGTCGATCACCGTCTCCAGTCAGCAGCAACCGTTCGCCGTTCAGTTCGTGATGACGCTGCTGCCGTGGGCCCTCATCATCGGGTTCTGGTACTGGATGTCCAAGCGGGCGCAGGGGATGCTGGGCACCGGCGGACCGCTGGGCGCGCTGACCAAGAACCAGAGCCGCAAGTTCGACAAGTCCACGTCGGTGAACGTCACGTTCGACGACATCGCGGGGCTCAAGGCGGCCAAGCGCGACCTGCAAGAGATCGTCGAGTTCCTGAAGGAGCCAGCCCGCTTTCAGCGGCTGGGCGGCAAGATCCCGCGTGGCGTCTTGTTGATCGGCCCGCCGGGCACCGGCAAGACGTTGCTGGCGCGGGCGGTGGCCGGCGAATCGGGGGTCCCGTTCTATTCGATCAGCGCGTCGGAGTTCATCGAGCTCTTCGTCGGGCTGGGCGCGGCGCGCGTGCGCGACCTCTTCCGCGACGCCAAGAAGAGCGCGCCCGCCATCCTGTTCATCGACGAGATCGACGCCGTCGGCCGCGCGCGCGGCGCCGGGATGGGTGGCGGCAATGACGAGCGCGAGCAGACGCTGAACCAGCTTCTGTCCGAGATGGACGGGTTCGATCGCACGGACCTGGTGGTGGTCATCGCGGCCACCAACCGTCCGGACGTGCTGGACCCCGCGCTGCTGCGGCCCGGCCGGTTCGATCGTCGCGTGGTCGTCGACCGCCCCGAGCTGGAGGCGCGCCGCGCGATCCTGGGCGTGCACGTCAAAGGCAAGCCGCTGGCGCCCGACGTCGACCTGCAGCGCGTGGCGGCCAACACCGCCGGGTTCTCCGGCGCCGACCTCGCGAACCTGGTGAACGAGGCGGCGCTCGGCGCGACGCGCAGCGACGCTGAGTTCATCTCGCAGCGCGACTTTGACGCCGCCTATGAGAAGATCGTGCTGGGCGATCCGCGCGAAGGCAAGCTGCACCCGGTGGAGAAGCGCCGCGTCGCGGTGCACGAGAGCGGGCATGCCGTGGTCGCGCACTACAGCACGCACGCGG
>JBJMQQ010000161.1:0-19396 GCA_045802645.1 Polyangia bacterium | reverse complement strand
TCGCGTTCGAACCCCTCGACCCCGACGTTCTCGAGGCCGATCGAGTTGAGCATCCCCGAAGCCGTCTCGCAGATGCGCGGCGTGTGGTTGCCGAAACGCGGCTTGGGCGAGATCCCCTTGGTGACGACGCCGCCCAGCGCGCCCAGGTCGGTCAGCGACTCGAACTCCTTGGCGTAGCCGAAGGTGCCCGAAGCGGTGAGGACAGGGTTCCGAAACGCCAGGCCGCCCGTTTCGGTGGCGAGGAACAGCGGGAGGCGCATCGCCTCCATCTCACGCAGCAGGACCAGGTCGACCGCGCGGCGGCCGCCGTAGATCATCTCGAACTGAGCGATCTGGCCGCGCGCCGCGCCGTGCGCCGCCTGCATATAGAGGGGGGGAAGGCCGACCCCGCCGGCGACCAGCAGGTCGGTCGTTCCTGCCACCGGGTCCGGGAAGTTGTTGCCCAGCGGACCCAAAACGTCCAGCTCGGCCCCCGGAAGCGCCCGTTCCAGCAGAGCCGTCCCGCGACCGACCGTTTTGGCCAGAATCTCAGCCGTGTCGCCCGGCCCAGCCGACATCAGCGAGAAGGCCCGCGGCAGCAGCGGATCGCGCCCCCAGGCGCCGCGAATCATGACGAATTGCCCGGGTTTAGCTGCCGCCAGCGATTCGCAGCCGGACAGCTGGAGCACGAAATATCCGCCCCCTAAAACTCGGTTTTCCTTTATTTTTGCCTGAAAGTAGCGCACCACGGACCGGCGGATCTTCTAGCGCGAACGAAGTGAAATTGCTCCGTCATTCTTGCAGCCACCCGGGACCTGTGTTAGTAGCCGAACTCTAAAGGGGCGCCGCGAATGGACTTCATGTTCGAAGACGAGGTCGACGAAGTCGGCTCGGACGTCGAGGCATATTGCCCCAAGTGCAAGGGCGATACCACGCACGTCGTCATCTCGAAGTACGAGGACGAGATCCGGCGCGTCCAATGCAACCCATGTGGGGACGTCCACTCGTTCCGTAAGCCAAGGGGCGACGTCGAGGACGATGTCCCGGAGCCCATCGCCGCCAAGAAGCGGGCGATGATGAAGAAGCAGACGTGGGAGGAGTTCTTCGCGAAACACAGCGACAAGAACGCCAAGCCCTACGAGTTTCGCGAGCACTATCACGAGAACGTGATCGTGACGCACCCCAAGTTCGGGGTGGGCTTCGTGTCGGAGATCCTGTCCGACAGCAAGGCGGAGATCACCTTCAAGGATGCGCGCCGCGTGCTGGTGCACAACCGCAAGGACATGCACGGGCTGCCGCTGGCCGCCGAAGGTGACGGCCATCCGTCGGACACCAAGATCGCGAAGCTGATTCCGAAGGCCGACAAGGCGGCCAAGGGCAAGGACACCAAGCCCGCCGCCAAGGACGTCAAACCGGCGAAGGAGCCGGCCAAGGAGCCGGTGAAGGAAGCCACGGCCGGCCACGCGAAGGACTCGCACGGCAAGGATTCGCACGCCAAGGAGTCAAAGGATTCCAAGGACGCGAAGGGCTCCAAGGACGCGAAGGACGCCAAGAGCGTGCCCGCCAAGGCGGCGCCCGCCGGCAAGCCCGCGCCCGCGCGTGCTCACGCCGAGAAGATCGTCCCCGCCGCCAAGGCGTCCAAGCGGTCTTCGAAGCCGCCCCGCCCCATGCGCGCCGCAGCGCCGGCTCATGGACGTTCGAGCAGCGGCAAGGCGCCGGCCAAGGCCGCCAAGCGGCACAAGAAGTAGCCGCCTGCCCTGCCCGGCCGCCGAGCGGCCTCTACTGAACGAGGAAGACGTAGAGGTCGTAGAGGGCGTGCGTGTACACGGCCACGGCGAACCCGCGGTTCCAGTACAGCAGCCCGAAGCAGACGCCGGCGAGTAGCCGGAACACGAAGATCCCCAGGTGCAGCGGGTCGCCGTAGGGCGGGATGTGGTGCATCGCCGAGAACAGGGCGGCCGACACCACCAGCGCGATCACCAGCGCCAGCCACCGGCGTAGCCCCAGCACCCGGTCGAACAGCGCCACCAGGCCGGTCATGATCCCCAGCCGGAACACCGTTTCCTCGTAGACCCCGGCGCCCAGCGACATGACGATGCGGGTCCCAAGCCCCTGCTGCCCGACGAAGCCCCCGGCCAGGCGTGGCGAGATCCCTAGCCCGCGGGTCATCACGAAGACGATGAGCGACCCCATCGTCAGCGCGTAGATCGCGCTTTCGATCAGCACCGGCACGATGAGCCGGGGGTCGAAGCGTTGCCTGTGGCGCAGCAGGGCGACCGCGACGGCGAAGGCTGTGGCCACCGCGAACGTCAGAGCCAGATAGGTGCCGCTGGAGAGGCCCAGGTTCCGGAAAAGGAAGACCGTCAGGAAGTCGGCGCCGTTCAGCACGGGCAGCGTGAAGAGGACGCCCAGCTGGTACGTCAGGAAGAGCGGGAAGACCAGCACCAGACTGGTCAGCAGGTTGCGCGGGTCGTTGCGGAACCCCTGGCCGCCACGCCCCTTGCCGCGCGTCGCAACCGTCGGCCGGGTCGGCCGGGCTGGCCGGGTCATCGGCCCCGCCGGGACCGGTGCTCGCGCTCGGTGTGTCCCGCCTTCTTGTCGAGCTGCGCGATCGCCTCGGGCAGCTCGGTCTTCATGCACCTGATGTCGCTGCCGCCGAAGCTGAGAGGCCCGACGCGACGGGCGCGCAGCCCGCGCAGCGCCGGCAGCGCGCGCGGGTCCCCGAGGTCGCGCAGCTTGCCCACCCACTCTTTGCGGGCCTCGCAGTCGTCGGCCTTGCGCAGCTCGAGGATCCCCAGCGACACGCGGTCGACGCGCTTGCCCTCGCCCAGGTCGACCAGCGCCTGGGCGGCCCGGCGGCGGCGCGGTAGGTCGCCGCCTTCGTTGGCGGTCTTGGCCAGGATGTCGGCCGCCGGTGCGCCGATGTGGTCGATGACCAGGTCCAGCGCGGCGTCGTCCAGCTTGGGGTCGCTCAGCATCTCGTCCACGTGGCCCAGCAGGACCGGGTCACCGCGAAAGCCCGAGTCCAGCGCGATGGCCTGGCCATAGTGGTCGAGGGCTTCCTTGTGCTTGTCCTCGTCGTACGCCACGCGTCCCAACATATAGCGCACGCGGGCGTCCTTCGGCCGGCTGGACAGCAGGTTGTCGAGGGTGCGGCGCGCGGCGGCGGTGTCACCGCTTTCCAACAGGCTCTCGACCTTTTTCATTTCCGCCGCGAGGTCGGGCGGCGGCGGCGCCGGCTTGACCGGCAGCACCGCCAGCGCCGCGGTCTTGGCCGGGCGCCGGTGACGGATCGCCACCCGTCCCGCCCCGATCGCCACCACAGCGACCAGCGCGGCGATGAGGGGGACGCGGCGGCGCGCGGCGGACGGCTTCGGCAGCGCCAGGTGTGGCTGCGTTGCCTCCGTCTCCAGCTCTGGATCGTGCTGGGCCTCGGCGTCTTCCAGCGCCTGCAGGAACGCCGCGGCCGTCGCGAACCGGTTCTCGCGCGACTTCTCCAGCGCCTGCAGCACCGCCTGCTCCAGCGGCAGCGGCAGCTGCACGTTGGGGTTCACGTCGCGCATCCGGGGCGGGGCGTGGGCCAGGTGCATCGAGATGATCTTGACCTTGTCGTCGGACTCGAACGGGCGGCGGCCGGCCAGCATCTCGTACAAGATCACGCCGGCGGCGTAGATGTCGGCGCGCCCGTCGACCGCCTCGCCCAGCGCTTGCTCGGGCGAGAGGTATTCGGGGGTCCCGAAGATCACCCCGGCCTGGGTCAGCGCCTCGCGCCCCGGGCCGCCGTTCTGGGGCTCGGTGACCTTGGCGATTCCGAAATCCAGAATCTTCACGACGTCCGTCTGGCCGTCGCGCTCGATCAACATGACGTTCTCGGGCTTGAGGTCGCGGTGGACCACCCCGGCCGCGTGCGCGTGTTCCAGCGCGCGCAGCATCTGGCGCACGATGCCGAGAGCGCGCGGGACGGGCATGGGCCCACCCGCGATGGCCGCCGAGAGCGACGTCCCGGACAGCAGCTCCATGGCCAGGAACAGCGAGCCCTCGGCGGTGCGGCCGAAGTCGGTGACGGTGATGATGTTCGGGTGGTCGAGGCGGCTGGCCGACTCGGCCTCGCGCTCGAAGCGGCGCGCGAACTCTTCCTTGCCCGAAAGCTCGGGCAGAAGGACCTTGATGGCCAGATCCCGGCGCATCATCGTGTGCTCGGCGCGGTAAACGGCGCCCATGCCGCCGATGCCGATGCGGCTGACGATCCGGTAGCGTTCGCCGACGACCTGGCCGACGAACGGGTCCGTCAGCGGGGCGCCGCAGTGGGCGCAGACTGTCTCCTCCAGCTGGACGGGATTCGCGCAGCCGGGGCAAGTCGCCATCAGCGCGCCTCCGGGCGAATGGCGGCGATGGCCTCGCGCTGCGGGTCCAGGAACCGGTGCGCCGCCCGGACAACGTCCGGGGCGGTCACGCGGGCCAGCCGTTCGGGGCGCGCCCGATAGCTGAGCGGCGGCAGGCCGAACGCCTCGTCCAGCGCGACCGCGTCCACGACGGCGGCGCGGCTGCGCAGCTCCAGCGCACGCTGACCTGCCAGGCGATTGGCGGCGCGCGCCGTCTCGTCGGCGGCGACGCCGGTGGCCAGGACCTCTGCGACGGCGGCCCGCAAGCGCGCGACGGTGGTGTCCACGTCGGTGGGGCGGGCCCCGGCCGTCAACGCGACATAGCCCGGATCGAACCCGCGCGCCGCCAGCGCGCCGAACGGAACGGCCCCCGGCTCGTTCACGCGCGCGCCGCGGGCCTGCAGCACCTCGGCCAGAACCTCGACGGCGGGGCGGTCGGGGTCACCGACGGGCGGTCCGGGGTAGCCGAGGATGATCTCGGCGCGATCGCGGTCCGTCGTGCCGAACAGGGTGACCGGCTCGCGGCGCCCCGGCTCGACTGACAGCCACGACGACATCGCCGTGGCCGGCGCGCGCGTGGCCGGGCCGCGATCGCGTGGCGCGTGCTCGGTGAACAGCGACACCACCGCGGCCGCCACCTCGCGCGGGTCAACGTCCCCGACGACGGCCACGACCAGGCGATCCAGCGGATAGCGGCGGCGGTAGTGGTCCAGCAACCGCACGTGCGTCAGCGAGGCCAGCGACGCCGGCGTGCCGGCCGGTTCCAGACGGAAAGGTTGATCGGGCCACAGCGCCTGCCGGAACAGCTTCCAGGCGGCGCGTGCCGGATCGCCGTCACCCGATCGGGCCCGGTCGATCACGACGCGGCGGCCGCCGTCCAGCTCGGCGGCCGGGAAGCTGGGGCGCAGCAGACAGTCGGCCATGATCGCCAGGCCGCGCCGCCACGTCGCGGGCAAGAGCTCGGCGCGTAACCCCAGGTGATTGCGATCGGCGACGCCGGCCAGCGACCCGCCGAGCGCGCGCATGTCGTTCGCGATCTGCGCGGCAGAGCGGGAACGTGTCCCGCGGTCGAGCAGCGCGGCGATCAGCGCCGCGGCGCCGTTGGAGGCGACGTCCTCGGCGCGGCCGCCGCCCGCCCAGGCTGCCTCGACGGCCACGGACGGCGCGCCACGATCGCGCAGCACGACGACGCGGACGCCCGCGGGGGTGGTGACCCGCACCAGATCGCCGGCCGGCGGCGGCGCAGCCTTTTCCGCGACGACTTGCGCAGGCGCGGTCGCCGCGGCCATCATTGCGCGCAGCCGCTGCGATTCAGCGTCCAGCGCCGCGTGCGCGCGCGGCGGCTCGACGACCGCCAGGGCCAGCGCCTCGGGGCGCAGCAGCCGCGCGGCGGCGGCGCGCCGGGACGACGGTTCCAGGCGCGCGAGCCGGTCGCGGTAGCGTTCGGCGGCGTCGTCGCGTCCCAGGACCGCCCGCTCCCACCCGAGGCGCCGGGCGTGCCCCTCGGCCCCCTCTTCGCCGCGCGCCAGGTCCGCCAGCAACAGCGCCCGGGCGCGGGCCAGCTCGTCGGCTGGGACCTCCTCACGCGCGAGGCGCAGGGTCTCGTCCAGCAGCGCGCCTGCCGCCGCCTCGCCCCGCTGGGCGACGGGCGCGACGACCAGCTGCAAGAGCGCGCTGTCGCGGCCGCGAAACGTGAAGCTGTGAACCGCGGTCGCGACCTGGTGGTTGTCGACCAGCTCGCGCGTCAACCGCGCCTCGACGCCGCGGGCCAGCAGCGCGGCGATCAGATCGAGGGCGGCGGCCTCGGCCGGGGCCGCGGGAACGGCCCGCACGCCCAGCGCCAGCGCGCCGTCCGCGCCGGTGCTCGCCATCGCCGCAGCGGGCGCCGCCACGGGCGCCTGGCCGCCGGCCTCGGCTGAAGCCGGGCGCTTGCCTGCCGGAACGCCGGCGAACGCGCGCGCGACCGCCGCGCGTGCCGCCGCCGCCTGGACGTCACCCACGACCACCACCGTCATCGCCGAGCCCACGTAACACTCCGCGAACCGGGACGCCAGCGCTTCGCGCGTGATCGCCGAAACGGCGGACGGCGTCCCGAGCACCGGGCGGGCGTACGCGCCGTCGCCGAACAGGGCCGAACGGACCCGGTCGGCCGCCTGCTGGGCGGGGTCGGCCGCCTGCCGGGCCAGCTCGGCCAGGGAGGCACGCTTGGCGTCGTCGACGGCAGCGGGCACGAACGTCGGGCCGGTCAGCGCGTCGCCCAGCACCTCCACGCCTACATCGACAAAGGGGGCGGCGACGGTCGCGTGGAAGACCGTCTCGTCGAGGCCGGTCCAGGCGCCCAGCGTCCCGCCCACGGCGTCGATCTCGCGCCCGGCGGCGCCGCCCGGGCGCCGCTGCGTCCCCGCCAGCAGCACGTGCTCGAACAGATGCGCGGCCCCCGCCAGCGCCGGCGGGTCCGCTGCCGCGCCGCCGGCGACCCAGACCTGGATCGCCACCACCGGCGCCGCGTGGTTCTCCTCGATGACCAGGGTCACACCGTTCGGCAGGCGGCTGGCGACGCGGCTGCGCGGGCCGCCCATCGCGCCGGGGGCCAGTGTGCCGTCAGGCGCGAGTGCGCCGCCGCCTGGGCTACCGCCCAGCGAACGGCAGCCGGCCGCCGAGGCGATCGCCACACCGATCACGGCCAGCGACGCGAACGGCAGCGCCGCGCGAGCGAGGGACACGAATCGCACGAACCGGGCGAGGTTATCAGATCGCCTGCGCGCTTTCTGCCAACCGCGTCAGCAATCGCTGTACGCTGCCGGAGGATGAGGCGCCGCGCGTTTCTGCAAGGGATCGGCGCGGCGGTCGGGGCCAGCGCGATCGCGGGGCACGCACACGCCGCGCGACCGGCGGCGCTGGAGCGGCTGCGCGCGGCGGGAATCAGCGCAGGCGCGCGGGCCGCGCCGTGGGGCGCCGGACTGTCCGACGGTGTGTTGGTCGAGCTGGCCGCGGCAGCCATCGCGCGGCGCCAGCTACCGTCGGGAACGCTGGAGGTGCGTGCGGCGCCCGTGGCCGGCGACGCCGACGCGGTCGATCTGTTCGCGAGCTTTCGCGCGCGGGCCGGGGCGCCGGCCGGCAGCCTGTCGGTCGCGCTGACCTGCGCCGATTGGTCCGTCGAGAACTACCTGCTGCTGCCCGGCTGCTGTTACGCCGGGAACCGGTTCGAATCGCGATTCACCAGCTACCCGCCCGTTCTGACCGAGCCTGCCGACATCGGCCCGCACGTGCCGCCGATCGTGACGGACATCCCGCGGCTCAACGTGCACGCGGGGCCGTCGCGGCTCGACGTCGCGGCGGCCGAGCTGGCGATGGCGGGGCTCGCGCTGTTCGCGCCCGGGCTGCGGCTGGGCCTGATTCTGCTGGTCGACCCGACGTCCCCCGTGGGACCCACGGGGCTGACGGTCGCGGAGAGCGACGATCGCCGGCGCGCCACGATCGAGGTGTCGACCCCCTTCTTTCACAATTCGGGGCGGGAGGCTGGCCAGCCGAAGCGGCCTGCGTTTTCCCCTGCCCCGCCCCGCCCTGGCCAGACAATCACGCTGCGGGCCCGGCTGCTGGTGTTCCCGTGCGAGGCGGTCCCGGCGCTGCTGGCGCGGCTGTTCGCGGTCCGAAAGAGCCTGACCGGCGCGCGCGCCGAGGCGCCGCCCATCGCGATGTCGGCGGCGTTCGCCGTGCACGAGGCGCGGGCCAACGCGCGGTGGCGCGAAGAAACCGGCGTGCTGGCAATCGGCGACGGCAGCACCCCTTACACGACCTGGCAAAACGGCTGGTGCGGCGGGCTGGCGTCGACCTGGCCGCTGCTGGTCGGCGGCAGCGCGACCTCGCGCGAGCACGCGCTGCGCACGATCGCCTTCGCGCTGGCCGGGGGACAGGGGCCGTCGGGGTTTTTCCACCGCGTCTCCGACGGCAAGCACTGGTACGACGACGGGTTCACCACCGCCGCCCCGGTGGCCGGACATGCCGAGCGCGGGCACCGGCGCTGGCACCTGGTGCGGCGCACGGCGGACACGCTGTTTTACCTGCTGGAGCAGATCGCCTGGCGCGAACGAACGGCCCCGGCCAGCGAGGCCGCGGAGCCCGCCGCGGTCGAGCCGAGGTGGACCAAGGCCGCCCGCCGCGCGGCGGATGCGTTGAGCGGCCTGTGGGAGCGCCACCGCCAGTTTGGGCAGGTGGTGGACGTCGAGACGGGCGAGCTGATCGTGGGCGGCTCGGCGGCGGCCGGCCTGGTTCCTGCGGCGCTGGTGCGCGCAGCCGACCGCTTCAAGGAGCCGCGCTATCGCGACGTCGCCGTCGACGCCGGGCGCGCGTTCTTCGATCGGTTCGTGTCCGACGGGCTGACGTGCGGCGGGCCCGGCGACGCGCTTCAGTGTCCCGACAGCGAGTCGGCGGCCGCGCTGGTCGAATCATTCATGAGCCTCTACGAGGCGACCGGCGACCGGACCTGGGTCGAGCGGGCGCGGACGGCGGCCCACCTGCTGTCGACGTGGGTGCTGTCTTCCGACGGCGAGCCGTGCGCCGCCGGCGGGCCGCGCCTGACGGGGGCCGTGATCGCCGACGCGCAGAACCGCGCGCCGGGACCGGGGCTGGTGTTGCTGGGGGGCGACGCGCTCTTGCGGCTGGGGCGCGCGACGGGCGACCGGGCGGTGCTCGAGCTGCTGCGCGACATCGTCCGGCACGTCGCCGTCCGGACGGCGCAGCTCAAGAAGCCCGCCTGCGCGGACGCGCCCGCGCCTTCACCGGCGGCCGCGCGGCGCGCACAGGTGGTGCCCGCGGACGGCGTCCTCGACACGATCGCGCTTTTGACGGCGACGCGCGTGCCGGGCGTGTACGTGCAGGTCGACAAGGCGTTCGTGTTCGTGTTCGACGCGGTCGACGTACGCGTGAAAGAGCGGATGCCGGGACGGCTGGTGCTCTCGCTGCGCAACACGACGGATGCGGACGCGCGCGTCCGGATCGTCGCGGAGACCGCCGCCGACGCAGAGCGGCCGCTGGCACCGGGCGCGCCGCTGCCGGAGACGTCCGTAGCGGTCCCGGCCGGCGCCGCCGTCGACGTGGTCGTCCCACCGGTGGGGCACGGGTGAGGGGTTCTGGCCGGGCGCCACTCTGCTAAGCTTTCGCGGTGTTCGCGGGCCGGTCGCAAAGGGTGGAACACGGGCGGGAAGACCCGCCGTTGCTGGATGGCCCGCTGGCCCAGCGGCTGGCCCGGATTCGACGCCGTCTGAAAGCGCTGATGGCGATTGACGGCGCGGTCACCGGAGCGGCGATCGCCGCGACGACCGGGGCGCTGGTCGTCGCCTGGTGTCGCTGGCGCGCGACGGCGCCGTCAGCTCGCACGCTGGCCGCGATCGTGCTCGCCGGTGCAGTGGTCGGCGCCGTGGTGCGGGCGTCGCGCCGGATTTCCTGGGCGGCGTGCGCGCGACTGGTCGATCAGGTGCTGGACGGCGAGGACCGCGTGCTCTCGGCCGTCTGGCTGGCCGACGCGCCGTCGCCGCTGGCGCAGGCGGCCGTGGCGGACGCCGTCGCGCGCACGGAGCGGCTGGACCCGCGTGCCGCCGTCCCCACCCGCCGTCCGTCGGGCGCGCGGGCGCTGGCGTTCGGCGCGGCGGTGCTGGCGATCGCGTGGCTGGTCCCCGGCGGCACGCGCGCGGCGCGGCTGCCGGCGCCGGAGGTTTCTCGTCGGTCCGCGACCGCCCCGCTGCCCTCCGCCGCGCTGGACGCGGAGCGGACGGCCGTGGCGCTGGCGCGCGCGCGGGCCGAGCGAAGCGAGGACGCCGCCTTGCGCACGCTGGCCGCGGCGCTGGACCGGTTGGTCCGCGGGCTGAGCGAGGGGACCGTCGACGAGGCAGCGGCATTGGAGGCGCTGCGGGTCCTCGACCAGCAGGCGGGCGCGTCGGCGGAGGCAGCGGCGCGCGATGCCCAGGTGTTGCGCGCGGCCGCCAAGGCCCTGGCCGCCAGCGCCGCGACCCGTGACGTCGGCGAAGCGCTGCGCCGCGATGGAGCAGCGGGCAGCGACGCGGCGAGCGCGCTGGGGAGCAGCGCCGCGCGGCAACCGGCCGCGACCGCCGCGGCGTTGCGCGCCGCCGGCGAGGCCGTCTCGCAGGCGGCCGCCGACTCCTCGGAGGCGGGCAGCGCGCGCCGGCGGCTTCGTCGTGACGACCCGGGCGCGTCTGCCGCGTCCGGTGGCGGCGAACGCGCGCGCGGCGACGAGCGGCGGAAGCTGGAACAACTGTCGCGCGACCTGGACCAGGCGGGCGCCAGCTGCGAACGCGGCGGGCCCGATTGCCGGAGCCGGGCCGAAAGCAGCGGGCGGCAGCTGGGCGAGCTTCAGAGCAAGGCCTCCGCCGAGCCGGCGCTACGCGACCTGGAACGCGCCACGCGGCAGCTTCACGATCGCATCGCGCGTGGTGACCTCCGGAACGGCGAGAGCGAGGCCGCCCGGTCATTTGCTCGGGCGGCGGCCGGCGGACACCCCACCCCGTCTGGAAACGGAACGCCCGCCGCGGGTTCGTCGGACGACGGAGCGGGCGAGGGTCGCCCGCAAGCGACAGCTGCCGGGGCCGCCGGCATGGGAACCGGGACGCCGGGCGGCGCGGCGATCGAAGCAACCGAGGCCACCGCAGGTGCCGACGACGAGCAGAGCGCGGCCGGCGGCGGCATCGGCCACGAGAACGGCGGCGCGCCGCTGGCCGGACGCGAGAGCGTCCCCGGCGCCCCCGGTCGCGACGCGCGCGTGCCGACGGCGGACGGCGCGGGCCCCAGCCGCGCAAAGGTCATCGACGGCGCGGCGGGACGGGGATTTGCCAGCCGCCCCTACGCGAACGTCTATTCGGATTACCGTGCCGCCGTCGAGGAGGCCCTGGGCGCCAGCGCCGTGCCGCCCGGCCAGCAATACGTGGTCCGCCGCTACTTCGATCTGATCCGGCCGCGTTCGCCTGCGGGGGGGCGACCGTGACCGCTTCCCCGGCTGTCAGCGCCGACGAGGCGGCGCGCGCCGTCGACGCCTTTCGCGCCGACCTGACCCGGCTGCTGGACGAGATCGGGCGGCGGCTGGTCGGCCAGGCCGAGGTGGTGGGCGCCGTCGTCTCGGGATTGCTGGCGGGAGGCCATGTGCTGATCGAGGGCGTTCCGGGCCTCGGCAAGACGCTGCTGGTGCGAACGGCGGCGGCGGCGATGGACCTGAGCTTCTCGCGGATCCAGTTCACGCCCGACCTGATGCCGGCGGACGTGATCGGGACGAACCTCATCGCCGAGGACACTGGCGGGCGGCGATTCGAATTCCAGAAGGGGCCCATCTTCGCGCACGTCGTGCTGGCCGACGAGATCAACCGGGCGACGCCCAAGACGCAGTCGGCGCTGCTGGAGGCGATGCAGGAGCAATCGGTCACCGTCGGTAAACAGACCTACACGCTGCCGCCGCCGTTCTTCGTGCTGGCCACGCAAAACCCGATCGAGATGGAGGGGACGTACCCGCTGCCCGAGGCGCAGCTCGATCGATTCTTGTACAAGGTCCGCGTCGACGCGCCCAGCGCGAGCGAGCTGCACGCCATCCTCGATCGCACGACGGGGACCGACGACGCGGCGGTGCGGCCGGTGCTGGCGCACGCGCGGCTGCTGGAGATGCGCACGCTGGTGCGGCAGGTGCCGGTCGCGCGCCCCGTGCAGGATTTCGTCGTCCGCCTGGTCGAGGCGACGCAGCCGGCGCGCAGCGCCGCCGCCGACGTGCGCCGGTTCGTGCGCTACGGCAGCTCGCCGCGCGGCGCGCAGGCCGTGATCCTGGGCGCCAAGGTCGAGGCGCTGCGCGCGGGGCGCTTCGCCCCGTCGTTCGCCGACGTGCGCCGGGTGGCGCCCGTGGCGCTGCGCCACCGCGTGCTGCTGAATTTCGAGGGCGAGGCCGAAGGCGTCACCGCGGACGCGCTCGTCTCGCGGCTGCTGGCCGAGCTGCCGGAGACGGCGTGACCGCGGCGCCGCACTCCGCCGGTGCGCGCCGGTTCGACGAGCGGTTCATGCGCAAGCTGGAGACGCTGGAGCTCGCCGTGCGACGCGCGGCCGGGGCGCGGGCTCGCGGCATCCGGCGCACGCGACGGATCGGCGCCGGGCTGGAGCTCGCGGACCATCGCGACTACGTCCCCGGCGACGACCTGCGCTACCTGGACTGGAACCTTTACGGCCGCCTGGACCGGCGCGCGCTGCGCCTGTTCGAGGAGGACGAGGACGTCGCCATCGACGTGATCGTCGACGCGAGCGGCTCGATGGGAATGGGGACGCCGCCCAAGATCGACCTGGCGCTGCAGGTGGGGGCGGCGCTGGCGTACGTGGGGCTCGCGAACCTGGACAGGGTCGCGGTCACGGCGCTCGGCGACGGGGCGTCCAGCCTGCCGGCGCAGCGCGGGAAGAACCGGATTTTGGGGATTCTGCGGTTGTTCGAAGAGGTGGCCGCAGAGGGGCGGCAGCCGCTGTCGGCCGCGTTGCGCGCGCATTTGGGGCGACGCGCGAGCCGGCGCGGCGGCGTCGCCGTGTTGATCTCCGACTTTTACGATCCGGCCGGCGCGCGCGCGGCGCTGGACCTGTTGCGCGCCAACCGGCTGATGCCGATCGCCATTCAGGTGACCGCGCCCGACGAGCTGGCGCCGGCGTTGCGCGGCGACGTGCGCGTGCGCGACGTCGAGACGGGCGAGGCGCACGACCTGACGATCTCGCCCGCCGCGGTCACGTCGTACCTGCAGCGGCTGGCGGCGCTGCGGCGCGCGCTGGAGGGGCACTGCCGCGAGCGGGGCATCCCCTGCTTCGCCGTGACGTCCGACCAGCCGCTGGACGCCGTCGTGCTGCGCATGTTCCGGACCGGCGGCCTCCTGGGCTGAGGGCGGCGTGGCGGGCCTGGGCTGGCTGACCTGGCTGTTCTCGGGGGCGATGCCGGGCGCCGTCGTCGCCGCCGTCGCGGCTGTGGCGGGCACCGCCATCGTCGCGCTGCACTTCGTGCGGCTGCGGCGCCGCGAGGTGACGGTCCCCTTCGCGGCGCTGTGGTTGGGGCTGACCGGAACGGGGTCGGCGCTGCGGCGCGCGCGACGGCTGCGCCACTGGCTGGCGCTGGTGCTGTCGCTGGCGATCGCGGGCGCGCTGCTGCTGGCCGCCGTCGACCCGCGGCCGGCGGCCGTGGATCGGCAGGGGCGCAGCTGGGTGGTGCTGATCGACCGGTCCGCGTCGATGTCCTCGGACGACGAACCGGGGACGCGGCTCGGGGCGGCGCGCACGCGCGCGCGACAGCTGATCGCGGGGCTGGGGCCGGCGGACCGGGCGCTGGTCGCCTCGTTCGCCGGCGAGGCGACCGCCGAGAGCGGGTTCGAGGCCGACCCGGCGGCGCTGGACCGGGCCGTCGCGGCCGTGGCGCCCAGCGACGAGCCCGGCGACCTGCCGCGCGCGCTGAGCTTCGCCGCTGCCGTCCTGCGCGGGCGCCCCCGGCCCACCGTCGCGCTGATCAGTGACGGCGGCTTCCCGGACGACGCGCTCCGAAACGCGCCGGCGGGACTGGAGCTGCGGTATGCGCCCGTCGGGCGCCGGCGAGAGAACGTCGCCATCCTGGCGCTGGGCGCGCGCCGCGTTCCGGCCGACCCGGGCGCCGTCGAGGCGGGGCTGACCGTCCAGAGCTTCTGGACCGCGCCCGTGACGGTTCCGGTCGAGATCCGCAGCGGCGGCGCGATCGTCGAACGGCTGACGCTGGCGCTGGCACCGGGCGAGCGCCGGGCCGTCGCGTTGCACGACCTGTTCGCGCCGGGCGCGCGAATCGAGGCGCGGCTGGCGGTTGCCGACGATCTGCCGTCGGACGACGCGGCGACGGCCGTGGTTCCCCCCGTCCCACGCCGCCGCGTGCTGCGCGTCGGTGACGCCGACCTGTACCTGGACGGCGCCCTCTTGAGCCTGGGGGCCGGCGTCACTGTCGAGCGCCTGCCGGCCGCGCAGGCCGACCAGGCGCTGGCGGAGGCCGACCGCTATGACCTGATCGTGTGCGACGCCGTCACGCCGGGCGCGATGCCTTCGTCGGGCAACTGGCTGTACTTCGATCCGCGCGGGGACGGCAGCCCGGTTTCCGTGCGCGGGCGGTTGCGCGACCCGATTCTCGACCCCGCCACGCTGCGCCACGAGCACCCGTTGCTGCGCCACCTGGACCTCGGTGACGTGAACATCGCGGAGGCGGGACGGGTGACGCCCGCGGCGGGTGACGTGGTCCTGGCGGCGTCTTTCGGGGCGCCCCTGATCCTGGCGCGCGAGCGGCCGGGGCTGCGCGTCGCGGTCGTCGCGTTCGACCCGCGCCGGTCGGATCTGCCGCTGCGCCCGGCGTTCCCGCTGCTGCTCGCCAACGCGCTGGCGTGGGGCGCGCGCGAGGGTCGACCCACCGAAGCGACCGCCGGCGCCGAGACGGCCCGCGATCCGCGCGAGTCCGACACGGCGCCCGTCGCGCGGCTGCGGGTGGGCGGTCAGAGCGTGCCCGCGCTGGAGATTCCCCCGCCGCGTCGCCGCGGGCGGGCCGGCCTGTGGGCCGCCGTGTTCGCGCTGGTGCTGCTGGTCGTCGAGTGGGTCAGCTACCACCGCCGGTGGACGGCATGAGCTGGGTGACGCCGGCACATCCGGCGGTGTTGCTGGCCCTGCTGGTGATTCCGGTGCTGGCCGCGGTCAGGCGGCGATCGCTGGCTGACTTTTCGCGCGGGCAGCTGGCGGCGCAGGCCGTGGTGCGCGTGCTGGTCTTCGCGGCCGTCGTGCTGGCGCTGGCCGGTCCCGAGCTGCGCGGCACGTCCCGCGGCGTGTCGGTGGTCGTCGCCGCCGACGTCTCCGACAGCGTTGGCGACGAGGCGCTCGCGCGCGAGCAGCGGATGATCGACGACCTCACGCGCACGTCGACGACGCGCGGCGATCCACCACCCCGCGTGCTCCGCTTCGCGGCGGAGCCAGGCGAGGTGGCACCGGGCGGTCGGCTGCAGCGAATGGGTGTCGGCGGACAGGCGACGGATCCGGCGCTGGCGTTGAGTCTGGCCGCCGGGCTCGTCGATGCGACCGCCGTGCCGCGCGTGCTGCTGCTGTCCGACGGGCTGGCGACGCGCGGGGATCTGGCGGGCGCAGCCCGCCGCCTGGGCCAGCGCGGCATCGCCGTCGACGTCGTCCCCCTGCCCGCCCCGGCGCAGTCGGACGCGGCGATCGCCGAATTGTCGGCGCCCGATCTGATTCGCCCGGGCGAACCGTTCCGCCTGGACGTGCGCGTGGTCTCGGACCGCGCGGGCGACGCGCAGCTGCGCGTGGATGGCGGGCGCGCCGTTGCGGTCGACGCGCCGGAGCGGACCGTGAAGCTGGACGCCGGCGCCACCACGGTCACGTTTCGCGCGCGGGTGCTGCAACCGGGCACCGCCGTCGTGCGGGCCCACGTCAGCGCCGCCGGTGACCGCCGGCCCGCCAACGACGACGGCGTGCTGGCGCTGGCGACGCAGGCGGCGCCCCGCGTGCTGTGCCTCGAGGGCGCGCCGGGGGTCGCGGGCGCCTTCGCACGGGCGCTGGCGGCCCAGCACATCGCGACGGACGTGCGCCCGGCCCGCGGTTCGCCGGCGGGCGCGCTGGCGGGGGCGGACCTGGTCGTGCTGGCCGACGTGCCGCGCGCGGCGCTGGCTGACGAGACCCTGGCGGCGCTGGACGGATTCGTTCGGGGTGGCGGCGGGCTGCTGGTCGCGGGCGGTACGCAAAGCTTCGGGCCAGGCGGGTACGCGCACAGCCGCCTCGAGCCGTTGCTGCCCGTGCGACTGGACGTGCCGGAGGTCGAGCAGGAACCGGCGCTGGCGCTGGCGCTGGTCATCGATCGGTCGGGGTCGATGACGGGGCCCAAGCTGGAGTTGACGAAGCAGGCGGCGCGCGCCACCGCCGACGCGATGGCGGCGTCCGACCAGATCGCCGTCGTCGTGTTCGACAATCAGGCCACGCCCGTCGTGCCGTTGCAGGCAGCGGCGAACCGGCAGCGCATCACGCGCGACATCGGCCGCATCGCCGCGGGCGGCGGCACCAACATTCTGTCCGGCTTGCGCGAGGCGGTCGACGAGCTGCTGCCGGCCCGCGCGCGCAAGAAGCACGTGATCCTGCTGTCCGACGGGCAATCGCCGTACGACGAGATCCCCGACCTGATCGACGCGGCAACGGGTGCGCATATCACCATCTCGGCCATCGGCGTGGGCGACGGCGCGGACCAGACAATGCTGAAGATGATCGCGGCCCGGGGCGGCGGGCGGTTTTATCAGACGCGTGACCCGGCCAGCATCCCGCGCATCTTCTCGCGCGAGACCTCGGACCTGGGGGACCGCTCCGTCGTCGAGCGGCCGACCCGCCCGCGCGTCGAAAAGCACATTGCCGCGCTGGCGGGGACGGCGATGGAGACCGCCCCCGCGCTGGGCGGCTACGTGATGACCCGCCCGCGCGCGCAGGCCGAGACCGTGCTGGCGGCGCCCGACGGCGCGCCGCTGCTGGCGCGCTGGCCGGTGGGCCTCGGGCAGGTGGTGGCCTGGACCAGCGACCTCGGCGCGCGCTGGGGCGCCGGCTGGGCGCGGTGGAGCGGGTTCGAGAAGCTGTGGGGGCAGCTCGCGCGAGCCGCCATGCGCCGCCACCCGCCGAACCACTTCGACATCCACGCCGCGCGCGTGGCGGATTCCGTTCACCTGAGCGTCGACGCGATCGGCCCCGACGATCAGTTCCTGCGGGCGCTGCAGGGGCAGCTGACCGTCGTCGAGATCGCCGGTGACGGGCAGGCGCGCCCGGCCCGCCGGCTGCCCATCCCCGAGACCGCGCCGGGCCGCTACGAGGCGACCCTGCGCCCCGAGGTCGAAAGCGGCGCGCTGTCGTTCTCCGCAGCGTTCACCGCGGCCGGCGCGCCGGTGGCCGACGCAACCGGCCGCCTGACCCTCCCCTTGGCCCCCGAGCTGATGCCGGTCCCGGCGGGCGACCCGCGCGGCGTCACGGCCCTGACGTCCGCCGCAACCGCCAGCAACGGCCGCGTTTTGGCGGATGCGAGCCAGTCCCTGGACCCGCGGGGCGAAGGGCGCCCGACCCGCCGCCCGCTGCGCCGCCCCCTGCTGCTGGCCGCCGTGCTGCTGTACGTCGCCGACGTCGCCCTCCGCCGTCTCCGCCTCCGCCCCCATTGACTCCCGGCGCTAAGTTTGGCATGAAGCCCCCACAGAAATATCGGGGCGTGGCGCAGTCTGGTAGCGCGTTCGGTTCGGGACCGAAAGGTCGGAGGTTCAAATCCTCTCGCCCCGACTCAGTAAACCCGCGAAGATCCTTTCCAATTCGCGCGGGTGCGGAGCCCGCACACTCGGTTCTACGGTTCTACTCACTCGATGGTGGGTCGTGCCGAGAAGCCGTTTAGGCGCACGCATTTAGGAGGCGGAGTCTGTAGTTCCGGAAGCTCCTATACCCGTAAGCGCGCTTTTTCACGAGCTTTGCCTTGTTGTTGAAGCCCTCGGTACGGGCGTTCGTGAGGCGGGTCTCGAAGTAGGCGAGGATTTCGCGTCGCCAGCGGATCAGGGTGCGGCGGAAGGTCTGGAGCTCGGGCAGGGTCGAGGCGGCGAGACGGTCGGTGAGGGCGGTGAGCGCGACGGCCGCACGGTCGGCCCCGCGGATGCGATAGATGGTGTGGAGCGACTCTTTGGCTGCGTAGAGGTCGCGCAGATCGGGATGCTGTTCGAGCCACCGATCGACGGCCCAGCGGCTGGCGTGGTCGAGGGCGAAGCGACTGCGCAGCAGCAGGCGCCGAATCAGGGCGGAGCGGCGGTCGCCGGTGACGAGCTTGCGGCGCCGGTTGATGTGGGGCGTGAGCAGCCGCAGGACGTGGAATTTGTCCGCGACGACCCGGGCGTTCGGAAAGAAGCGATGGACGAAGGACTTGTACGGGTCGCACAGGTCGGTGACGACGAAGCGGACATTTTCGCGGCAGGGGATGTGGGCGAGCTGGGCTTCCATTTCGCCGACGCTGCGGCCTTCGACCAGCTCCATGAGACGCCGATTCTTGTAGTCGACGACCATCGACACGAATTGGCGGAAGCCGCCTCGTCCCCGTCGGAAAAAGTGCTCGTCGACGCCGATGACGACCGGCCAGGGATAGAGCCGTTTACGACGCTGCAGTTCGAGTTGCGTGTACAGCGCCTCGTACAGGTACCCGCTCGAGCAGCTGTACGCCCGTCGCACCTGTGTGAGGTCGCTGAAGTTTTCGCAGGCCCAGAGCAGGCTTCGCCGGTACCGCTCGGTCGTGCGGTAGCCGGGGATGATCCCGCGTACGGGCTCCGTGAATGGGCGCCCACAGGGACGGCATGAAAACCGTCGTTTCCTGATGACGAGTCGGACGGACAGGTCCCGCAGCGGGGAGTCGCGCACGGCTACGGTGCGGTGGTCGTACACGCTCGACGACGCCGTCGCGCAGCGCGGGCAGACCTCGAACTCCGACCGCTTTTCGGCCTCCACACGCAGGGTTCGCGTCCCAATTCTTCTCCAGCTCCGCTGGAATTTCAGCTCCGGCAAGAGCAGGCGTCGCAGTAGCATCGTCTCGGGCATGGCTCGGCTCCGGGTTCGGGGTTGGTCCACACACCCAAATCCGTATCCGGCCAAGCCGGGTCCTGCCCAATTTCAGCTCAGCTCACCCACCACGTACCGAGAAGAACCGCACACTCGCGCCTACGGCCGGATGATCTCGATCCCTTCGATCGTTGCGTTGTCCTTGACGGTCGTCAGCGTGACGACGATCTGTCCCGACGAGGTCGCGGTGGCGGTGAAGTCGCGCAAGGTGGCCTTGAAGGCGGCGCCCGTCGCCGCGAAGATGTCGAAGTTCGACAGCACGGTCGTGCCGTTGATGGCGACGTTGAATGTCCGCATTCCCGTCGCGGTCTGAAAGAGCTCGGCGAAATGCAGGCGCACCGTGTACGACGCTGACGCAACCAGGCCGGGCAACGTGTACGTGGAGTTGCCGTACCGCTCGCTCT
>JBJMQQ010000160.1:0-18249 GCA_045802645.1 Polyangia bacterium | reverse complement strand
GGCGATCCTTGGCGCTGGCGATCGCCGCCGAGAGATTGGCGATCGATTTTTCCTTGAAGTTCGGCAGCTGCCCCAGCTTCTCGGGCGTCAGGAAGAAGATGTCGGCCGGCGTCGCCACGAGGCCGCGGTCCAGCATCTCGCCCGCGGTCCGCTCGCCCAGGTGCTCGATGTCCATCGCGCCGCGCGACGCGAAGTGAACGATGCGGGCCAGCACCTGGGCCGGGCACTGCAGGTTCGGACAGCGCGCGACCGCTTCGTCCTCCGGGCGGACGATCGGCGTCCCGCAGGCCGGGCAGTCGGCCGGCATCACGAACGCGCGCTCGCTGCCGTCGCGGAGGCTGGGGATCGGCGCCACCACCTCGGGGATCACTTCGCCGGCCCGGCGTACGACCACGGTGTCACCGATCAGCACGCCCTTGCGCACGACCTCCTCGGCGTTGTGCAGCGTCGCCATCGAGATCGTGACGCCGCCGACCCGCACCGGCTCCAGCATCGCGAACGGCGTCACCGCGCCCGTGCGTCCGACGCTGACCTGGATGTCGCGCAGCTTGGTGGTCTGCTCCTCGGGCGGGAACTTGTAGGCGATCGCCCAGCGCGGGAACTTCGAGGTCGCCCCCAGCTCGTTCGCGTCGGCGAAGCGATCGACCTTGATGACGGCCCCGTCGATCTCGTGCTCCAGCGCGTGCCGGCGCGCCGCCATGTCCGCCACGTAGGCGCGAACGTCGTCCAGCGTCGCCAGCGTCTTGGCTTCGGGGTGGGTGCGCAACCCCAGCTCGCGCAGGTACGCCAGGGTCTCGCTGTAAGACGGGGGCGTTCGACCGTCCATGCGGATGAGCCCGTGGAAGTAGACGGTCAGCGGGCGTCCGGCGGTGACCGTGGGGTCCTTTTGCCGCAGCAACCCGGCGGTCGCGTTGCGGGCGTTTGCGAACAGCGGCTTGCCGGCGGCCCCCAGCTCCAGGTTGGTGCGGTCGAAGTCGGCGACGCGCATGAAGACTTCGCCGCGCACCTCCAGCCAGTCGGGTGGGGCGTCGCCACGCAGCCGGTGCGGGACCGCGCGGATCGTGCGAACGTTGGCGGTCACGTCCTCGCCCACGTCGCCGTCACCGCGGGTCGCGCCGCGCACCAGCCGCCCGCGCTCGTAGGCGACGGCGATCGACACGCCGTCGATCTTCGGCTCGCCCACGTAGGTTGCCTCGCGGCCCAGTCCCTTGACGACGCGATCGCGCCAGGCGACCAGCTCTTCGTCGTCGAAGACGTTGTCCAGCGAAAGCAGGCGGGCCGAATGGCGGACTGGCGCGAACAGGTCCGAGACGTTGCCGCCCACCCGCTGGGTGGGTGAGTCCGGGGTCAGCAGCTCCGGGTGGCGCTGCTCGAGGTCCCGGAGCTCGCGCAGGAGCCGGTCGAACTCCGCATCCGATATCTCGGGCGCGTCGAGCACGTAGTACCGGTAGGTGTGGTGCTCGATCTCGGCGCGCAGCTCCTCGACCCGCCGCTTGGCGGTGGCCAGCTCGGCTTCGTCGGCCGTGTGCACGAACGAGTACGTACCACGAACCGCGTCAGGTCGTGTCAGCCGAAGCCATAGTGGCGCGGACGGTACTGCCGCCCGACGGACGCGAGCGACCAGCCGACCATCGCCGAGAGCACGTCGCCGATCGAATTCACGAGCGTGTCCTGGGTCGGGTACGCGAACACCGCGGGGACCAGGTTCTTGAGGATGTGCTCCACGATCTCCCAGCCCACGGCGATGCCCAAGGTCGGCCAGAAGCCGAGGCCAATCAGCCCCGCCGCTACGCCGACCAGCCCGTGAAACAGCGAGTACCGGTCGAGAGGCGCGTAGTTGATCTCGCCGGGCGTCGCCGTCCGCTCCACGAACATGTCTGAAATCTGAGGCCGCGATCGGCCGCTGACCAGCCTCCTCGGCCGTGGCTAGCGGCTCAGCTGCACGACGAGCGCGACGACCAGCACCAGGATCGGGGCCAGCACCATGAGCGAGCGGACCGACAGAGGCGCGTCGAGGAGGGAAACGCGCGGCGGCTGGACGGGGCTCGGGTCAGGCGCCGCCATCAGCACGCCGGGCTGCTGCCAGTTCCAGGCGGGGGGCACCGGCCGGCGGGCGACGACCCCCGTCCCGCGCGGTGCGCCGGGAGGGACGCGGCGCGCCCCACGATCCCGGGGCGCCTCGGGCGGCGCAGCGGGCGGATCCGCCACCGTGGCCGTCCGAACCGTCTTCCGCGTCGAGCTGGGCGTCGGCGGCGGGGGCGGCAGGACCACGGTGGGCGTGGGCGTCTCGGTGCTCGCCTCGAGCTCGGGCCCGACGAGGACCGACGGCAGCGGCTGCCCGAACGTCGGCGGCAAGCTGGTGGGGAGCGGCATCGTGAGGACCAGCGGCGTCACGCGCGCGCCCGTGCCGTACGGCAGCGTCGACTCGCGCGGGCCGTCGCCGGAGTCACCATCCACGGCGAGGCGGGGGATGCCGTCACCCGACGATGGGTCGATCGCGATCTTGCGGATCGCGCCGGACGCCGCCGGCGCTTCGTCGGCGGCAGGCTCGCTGGGCACGGGCGGTGGCGCCGCTTCAGTCTGAGCCGCGTCCACCGGCGGAACCGGCGTCGCGTGCGCGACCATCTCCTCGATGAGCGCGGTGACGCCCGGTTTCAGATCGACGAACGCGATGGCCAGCTCGAACCCACCGGGAGCGGGCGCCACGCGTACGACTCGGCCCGTGACCGGACGCGGCCCGCCGGGCAGCAGCAGATCGCAACGCGCCTCCGTTCCGACGGGGCAGCTCTGCGAGCAGACCAGATACATGCCGCCCGTACCGAGGTCGAGCCCGCGGCCGTAGATCCGACCGCTGGCGTCCGCCGGTGTCAGGCAGACAGCTTCGTCGTATGGGATGCGAGGAGACGCGCGCCGGGACTGCATCGTCGGGCTCCTGCATCGATTGTGGGCGATCGGCCCAACCAGGGGAAGCGCTCCAGCGCGCCGGCCTTCACTTTCGGAGGATGTTGCGCGACACGTGCGCCGAGGTCGCGCGATGTGCGATGCGTGCGCCTCAGAGGCTTTGCGGCACGCCCGGCCAGGGCGGCAGCGGCGGCAGACCCAGAATCTCCCGCACGGGCACGAACGAACGGCGGTGGACGGGGCAGGCGCCCAGCCGGCCCAGCGCCCGGACATGCTCGGCGACCGGGTACCCCTTGTGCTGCGCGAAGCCATACCCCGGGAACTGCGCGTCCAGCTCGCGCATGCGCGCGTCGCGGGCCGTCTTGGCCAGGATCGACGCCGCCGCGATCGAGAGGCTGCGGCCGTCGCCCCCCACGATCCGTTCCTGCGGGACCGGCACGTCGTGCAACTTGCGGCCGTCGATCAAGAGGTGCTGCGCGGCGGGCGCCAGCGCGTCGATCGCGCGGCGCATGGCGCCGAGGCCCGCCCAGTAGATGTTGACGCGATCGATCTCCTCGACCTCGGCGAAGGCGACGGCCCAGGCCACGGCCCGCTGTTTGATGACGGGTGCCAGCCGCTCCCGCGTGTCGGCGTCCAGCCGCTTGGAGTCGTCGACCTCGGGGATGCGGGTGCCGGGCGCCAGGATCACCGCGGCGGCGGCGACGGGGCCGGCCAGGGGGCTCATCCCCGCCTCGTCCACACCCGCCACGTGCGTGACGCCGCCGGACCAGAGGGCGCTCTCGAACCGCAGCATCATGCGGAGGCGTTGCCCTTCGGCGCGGTTCTCGCGGCGGCGCCGTTCGACGGCGTCGAGGATCGCGCGGGCGCCGGGGCGCGGGTCGGTGCGCAGCCACTCTTCGATCGCGGCGGGCAACGGCCGCTCGCGGTCGACATAGCGCGCGCGCAGGTCGGACAAGGACGGGCGCCGCGCCGGCGGGCTGTCTGCGCCTTCGCTCACGTCAGTGGGGCAGGGCAGAGAGCGCGGCGCGTGCCTCGGCCGCGTGCGGCCCCGCCGGCTCGAGATCGAGGTACTTCGCGTAGGCGTCGCGGGCTTCGACCGTGCGTCCCGCCGCACGCGCCACCGCGCCGACGACCGCGTAGGCACCGGGCACATGGGCATTCGTCGCGATGGCGAGGTGGGCGAGCTCGAGGGCCTCGCCCGCGCGTCCCTGCGACAGCGCGAGCTCGGCGCGCCGGGTGATCTGCGAGGCCGAGGCCACGCTCTCGTCGACCGGCGGCGGGCGGTGGAGCGCCTGAACGTGCAGGATGGTGGCGATGATCAAGGCCACCCCGGCCGCGATGCCGACCAGGGCCATCACGCGGCGGCGTGCCGCCCGTGGTACGTGAGAGTCGTACCGCGAGACGCGCGACGGGTCGGGGTCGCGCGCCTCCATCGCCTGGTCCGAGTCGACCATCCAGTGGAGGGTCGACTCCGAGAGCGTCATCTCCTGCTTCGGTTCGGCGGCCGGCCCGGAGTGGTGGGGCGCAGGCTCGGCGCGCACGGGTCCCGACCTTTCCGGAATCGGCTCGGAGGACGCCGATATCGGCTCAGGGGATGAGGGCGTTCCGTCGGACTCGGTTCTCGACATTACCTGCGGGCCTAGAGACTAGTGCATTCGGACGGGCGCGTGTCCGGAAAATGGCACGGAAATGGCGCGAAAGGTCCTGCCGCGGTCAGCCGGACCGCTGGTCGCGCCTCGCATCACATCTGTTAACATGAGATCGGATGGCGAAGCCCGTCGACGAAACGACGCTGGAAAGCGCTCCTACCGTCGAGCCGCCTCCGGCTCCGCGCGGGCCGAGCCCCTACCTGGTGGTGATCGCAGGGCCGAGCTTCGGCGAGATGCACCGCCTCGCGGGCAACCGCTGCGTGCTGGGGCGGGGTGACAGCGCAGCCGTTCGCCTGCTGGACGACGGCATCTCCCGCGAGCATGCGGCTGTCGAACGGGACGGCGGCAAGATGGTCCTGCGGGATCTCGGCTCGACCAACGGCACGTTCTGCAACGGCGTGCGCGTCGAGCGGCGCGAGCTGGCGGACGGCGACAAGATCTCGGTCGGCGCCTCGACCATCCTGAAGTTCACCTACCAGGACCAGGTCGACGAGCACTACCAGAAGCGGCTGTTCGAGTCGGCGCTGCGGGACGGCCTCACGGCGACCTTCAACCGCAGGTACTTCGTCGATCGGCTGAACGCGGAGATGCGCTTCGCCTATCGCCACGACAAGGCGCTGGCCCTGCTGTTCGTCGACATCGATCACTTCAAGAAGATCAACGACACGCACGGGCACCAGGCGGGCGACTTCGTGCTGGCCGCCGTGGCGCGCGAGATGATCGCGGCCATTCGGGCCGAGGACGTCCTGGCCCGCTACGGCGGCGAAGAGTTCGCCATCATCTGTCGGGAGATCGAGAAGGAGGGCGCGCTGACGCTGGGGGAGCGCTTGCGGGCCGCCGTCGCCGCCGCCAAGTACCAGTTCGAGGGGAAGGTCATCCCGGTCACGATCAGCGTCGGCGCCGCCGTGGCCCACAAGCCGCAGGCCGCCCAGCCTCTCATCGCCGCCGCTGACGCCGCCATGTACGACGCCAAGCGGGCCGGCCGCAACCGCGTCTCTTTTCACGATTGAGGCGCTCGCGGGGCCCACGAAGTTCCGGCGCGCCGCGGCTGCGGTACCAAAAAGAAGCGGTGCTTGACCGGTCTGGTATATGTTGGCCACGCGGATGAGGGGATCCTTTCTGCGCGCCTTGGCGGTCGGTTCGGTGATCGCGGCGCTTGGCTGCCGGCAATCGGCTCAGCTGCACGGCGAAGGTGCGCCCGCAAATCACGCGGGTGAGCCCGGGACGGCGGCGGAGCAGCCGGCGCCCGGCACGCCGCCCGCCAAAGCTCCGGCCAAGCCACGCGGGCCGGTGCCGGAGGCGGAGGCGCTGAAACCGCGCCCGGATCTCCCGCCCGAGCGCCGCGCCCTGGTCGTCATCGGCGCCGCGCCCGCGCAGAACGATCAGCCGGCCCGACCGGGCGAGGAGCGCTGGATCGACGCCGATCTGGCCGAGGCCGCCGGCTACACGCTGGTCGACCTGTCGGACGACTGGACGCCTTACATCTTCGCCGAGCAGACGGGCGCCGACGGTGAGCCGCTGCCCAACCGCTACCGCCGGATCTTCGTCGGCCTCGCGAACGATCAGCTCGACGAGGACGGCGAGCCGCTGCCGCCGGGCGCGAAGAACTACCTCGAGCTCTACGGGATCTTCCCGTCGATCTCCGTGCTGCGGGAGCGGTTCGTCAACGACGAGGCGCACCCCTGCCACGACCAGGAGAGCGCCGACGCGCTGGACGCCGTCGAGACGGTGACCTACGTCCCGCCAGCCGAGATCAAGAAGGACGAGCGCCGGCTGGCGCGAATCGGGCAGGACCTGGAGACCGCCCGCCGCAAGGCGCACGCGGCGACCCTGGACGAGCTGGTCGCCAAGCAGCCCAAGTTCGCGCCGCAGGTCAAGCTGCTGGCCAAGCGGGCCGCCGAGAAGCCGGCCATGATGGCCGTCGAGAAGCGGCTGACCTGCGAGGGGCTGCTGAACACGCCCAAGGGGGCCAAGCATCAGGCGGGCATCTACGACGACGCCATGCGGCTGGCCGTCCGCCGGTTCCAGCAGAAGCACATGATCTACGAGGCGAACTTCCTGCGGCGGAAGACCGTCGAGGCTCTGTCGCGCTCGCTGCTGGACAACGACTACGACGCCTTCGTGCGCGCCTTTCGGGAGCGGGTCGTCGACGGCGCGCAGATCCTCGAGGACGGCTCGGCCGGCAAGTCGCGCAACCTCGTCGACGACTACAACCGTGCGGCGATTGACCAGCTGGGCCTGAGCGACGCTGCCTCGGTTCTGGCGTTCTTCAAGCGCCACGCCGGCAAGGACGACCTCAAGCGGTTCCGGGTTGCGGTCAAGTTGCCGGCGCGTCCCGAGTACTACGGGCCCGAGATGGACCTGTCGATCGTCGTCGACCGCGGCGACGTCTGGTACGACCTGCCGTTCGACGACAAGGGGCACTACAAGCCGCAGCCCCGCAAGAAGTACCCCTCGCTGACGCTGTACACGAAGGTCGGCGGCAAGCAGGTGGCGCTGGCCCGCTGGCGCACGACCATCGGCGGCTGGCGCGCCGATCAGGCGCCCAACGGCTACGAATACTTCCGGTACAAGGGGTCCGACGTCGGGCCGCGCGTGATCCGTCACGTCGTCTCGGGTCCGGTCTGGATCGCGCCGTCCTCGACGCCCATCCGTTCGCTGGTGAAGGGGAAGCTGGTGAACGGCAAGTGGATGACGGTCGTGAACTACGACGAGCTGGGCCCGGGCTACCTTTCAGCCTACGGTCTGGTGGCCGGGTATTTCGTCACACCCGGAGTCAACGGCCGGCCCGACTGGGACAACGGCGTGCGCGCGCACGGCTCGTCGGACTACCTGTCGATCTACAGCCCGGCCGGTTACTCGCACGGTTGCCACCGCCTGCCCAACCACCTCGCCATCCGCCTGTACTCGTTCATGCTGCACCACCGGCACGTGAAGGTGAACGGCGACCAACCGATGGGGTTCACGCGCCAGTTCCTCTGGAAGAACACCGTCTACGAGATGCGGATCCCGTCGCGTGGCTATCTGTACGAGATGGACCCGCCCGTACCGGTCAACGTCCTCGAGGGAAACATCATGGGCGACGTGAAGAAGCCGATCTTGGAGTACGTCCCCGAGCCCTGGAACAAGTACCCGCCGGGCCCGCCGCCTCCCGCGCCGACCACCGGCGACAAGGCCGGCGGGGGAGGGTGTTGCGGGGAATGATCACGCGGATCAAGCGCTGGTCAATCGCCCTGGCAATCGCGGGCGTGTCGTCCGTGGGCGCGCTGGCGCTGCACGCCGCGAATCAGGCGCCAGCGCTGCCCGTCGGGGTGGCCGCGCCGCCGCCGGTGCCGGCGCCTCCGTCGGCGAACGTGAAGATCGTCTTCACGATCAACCCGTCCACCAAGAAGGCGATGGTGTTCTGGGGCAAGAAGCGATTGGGGATCATCGCGCCGCACCAGCCGCTGGTCGTGCAGCGGCCGCGCGACTCCGGCCCGCTGGACGTGGTCGTGAAGTCCGACGGCTACGTCCCCGTGCAGACGCGCGCGTACACGTTCGCGGACACCAAGGTGGCGGTGAAGCTGACGCCGCTCGATCAGAAGAACACACTGCTCGGCTACCGCGAGGAGCTGCCGCCCGACGGCGGCGCACCCCCGTCTCCGGACGGCGGCGTGCTTTGACCACGCGCGCGGATCGTCTGCAACATCCCGAGTAGCAGCAGGACCAGCCCGACCAGCACCGGGTCGACGGGCGTCCGGACCGGTGCGTCCGCCGTCGCGGTCAAGCGGCACCAACGCGCGACCACGTAGAGGGGCGGCCACGCCAGCACGAACCGCGCGAACCCGCGCCAGGGCAGCCCGCGCGCGCGTAGCCACGCCAGGTGCAGCGCGAACGGCACCACCGCCAGCGTGACCTCCTGGTTGAAGAGGTGCGGGTTGCCGAGCAACGCGACGGCGATCGTCAGCGCGTAGGTTTCCCGTCCCTCCGGATCGCTGCTGTCGTTGCGATCGCGGCGCCGGCGCGCCAGCACGAAGGCGAGAAACGCCAGCGACAGCGCCCAGAGGGCGTAGGCGATCAGGTCGATTCGCGGCTCGGCCGCGGGAGCCACCCGCAACAGCAGCCCGCGTACGTTGACCATGTTCAGAGGCAGGCCGGGCGCGAAGAAGCGCTCGAGCGTGTGGACGTGGCGGAAGTAGTCCCCCCACACGTGCGGTCCCAGCGCGACGAGCGGCACGACCGCCAGCACCGCGCCGGCGGCAGCGCCACGCCGCAGCGCCGGCCAGGCGCGGCGGGCGATCAGCCACAAGACGACGGCGGGCAACAGCTGCGGCTTGATCGCCAGGACCGCCAGGCAAAGCGCGGCGCGGGTCGCGCGGCCCGCCCGCACCGCGCGGAACAGCTCGAACGCCGCGACGGCCAGCGGCAACGAGAGCTGGCCCAGGACCAGGTTGCTGAGCACGGGGAAGAACGCGAACACCCAGAGCCAGACCAGCAGGCGCGCGCGCCCTTCGGCGCGCAGCTCGTCCACGCTGAGCCACGCGAGGCGGGCCGCGAAGGCCAGGTTGGCCAGCGTCCAGATCGTGTAGGCGGCCGGTTCGCCGAACGAGTCGGCGACCATCCCCAGCGGCAGCCCGCCGACAGCGACATAGGGCGGGTACAAGAAAGCCATCAGCCCGTCGTCGAACGGGGCGCCGCCCATCACGACCCGCTGGGCCGCCGTCTGGGCGGCCTGGTCGTAAAGGAGGCGTGCCTGACCGTGCAGGATCATCCACCAGCCCGTCACGTACGAGCTGAAGTCCGTCGACGCCACGGCGTGCGGCCAGTGGAGGCGGCCCGCGAACGTGACCGCGTTTCCCAGGACCACGGCCCACAACACCAGCAGCGCGGCGGTCAACCGCCACATGTTAACCCCGCGGCGGTCGCGGAGAAAAAACCCGTAACCGCCGCCCGCGGCGCGCGTAGCACCGGTGAACCTGCTCAAGGAGAGAGACCATGACGATCAAGGGAGCCATGATTGCCGCGTCCGTCGCGGGGTTGTTCACGATGGGTGCGGCCACGGTCGCCTCGGCCAAGACCGGCGACGAGGTGATGTGCCACGGTGTGAACGCCTGTAAGGGGCAGGGGGGCTGCAAGGGCGCCAGCAACGCCTGCAAGGGACAGAACGGTTGCAAGGGGCAGGGGAACGTGAAGATGAGCAAGGAAGACTGCGCCGCGAAGGGCGGCAAGGTCGTTTCTTCGAAGTAGACTCGAAGAGCGGCGGCGGTCCGATCCGCCGCCGCGCCTCACCACCATGGCCACGCCGGAAGAACCGCTGTTCCCGAACCTGGGCTTCGGCCTGGGCCTGCGGCGCGAACACTATCAGCACGTCGTCGAGCAACGGCCGGCGGTCGGGTGGTTCGAGGTCATCTCGGAGAATTTCATGGTGCCGGGCGGCAATCCGCGCCGGGTGCTGGAGCGGGTCCGCCGCGACTACCCGGTCGTCCTGCACGGCGTGTCGCTGTCGATCGGCTCGACGGATCCCGTCGATGCCGCGTACCTGGACGAGCTCGACGCGCTCGCGCAGGCCGTCGAACCGGCCTGGATCTCCGATCACCTGTGCTGGGGAACCGCGCACGGCTTCAACGCGCATGACCTACTGCCGCTGCCGTACACGACCGCGGCGCTCGAGCACGTGGTCGCGCGCGTGTCAGCCGTGCAGGACCGGCTGAAGCGGCGGATCCTCCTGGAAAATCCGTCCAGTTATCTGGCATTCCGCGACGCGGAGATGAGTGAAGCCGAGTTCCTGGCGGAGGTCGCGCGGCGCGCCGATTGCGGCATCTTGCTGGACGTCAACAACGTCTACGTGAGCGCGCACAACCATGGCTTCGACGCGCAGGCGTACCTGGCGGCGATGCCTGCCGCGCGGGTTGGCCAGGTCCATCTGGCCGGGCACAGCGTGGACGGCGAGCTGCTGATCGACACGCACGACGCGGCCGTGCGCGACGAGGTGTGGCAGCTCTACGCCGACGCCGTCCGGCGGTTCGGGACGCGCGCGACGATGATCGAATGGGACGCGCACGTCCCGCCGTTCGAAGCGCTGGCCGCCGAGCTGGATCGCGCGCAATCGGTCGCCCGCGACGCCGCGAGCGGCGGTGAGGGTCGCGATGCGGCCTGAGGGTGATCGGCTCGCGCAACTGCAGAAGGACCTGTTCGCCCGCATCACCGGGTTGCCGGTCGGCGACGCGTCCCGCGCCGTCGCGCGCGTGATCGGCGACGCGCGTGCGGGCGCCGACGAGCGCGTGCAGGTCTACGCCAACATGTACCGCTTGCGGGTCGCGGAAGCGTTGGAGTCGCAATTCCCCAAGGTCGCGCGGCTGCTGGGCCCGGACGCATTCGGCGACGCGGCCGTTGCGTTCGTGGCGGCGGTCCCCTCGCGCGATCCGTCGCTGCGCTGGCTGGGCCGTGGCTTTCCCGACTGGCTGGCGGCCAATCGCCGCGACCAGCAGGACCTGGTCGCGCTGGCGCGGCTCGAATGGGCGCGCGCGGACGTGTTCGACCTGGCCGATCAACCGGTGCTGACCGTCGAAGCGCTGCGTGGGCTGGCGCCCGACACCTTCGCCGACCTGCCGCTGCGATTGATTGACGCGCACCGGTTCGTCGACGCCGGGAGCGCGACGCTGGCGCTGTGGAGTCGGCTGCGCGAGGAAGGGCAGGGCGACGCGCGCGTGGACGCCCCGCAGGACGCCGGCGGCGGCACGCTGGTCTGGCGGCAGGACGTGGCGGTTTACCACCGCGGCCTGGGCGCCGACGAGCGAGCCACACTGGAGTCAGTCGCCGCCGGGACGACTTTCGGGCTCGTCTGCGAGCGGCTTGCAGCGGGGCGCACCGACGAGGAAGCTGCCACCCGGGCGTTCGGTTGGTTGTCAACGTGGGCCCTCGACGGGCTGCTCGCGGATCCAGTCCGCACCTGAGCCGGCGGGTCCGCGCGACGTTCCAAAACGGTAACTAGCGGAATTCCTAGAATATTATTTAAGGCGCTTGGCGTGATTGGTCTTGCGGCGCCAAAAGCGGGAGGTACGATGCGCGCGTAGTTGTCGGAGGTTCGAAATGCGTGCGACGATTTTGTTGGTTTGTTTCGTGGTGGGGGCGCCCTTGGCGGCGCGCGCGCACGGCCGTCGTTCGAGCGCCGCCGCTGAAGAAGCGCAGCGGCGCGAGCTGATGGCGGAGCTCGCCGCGGCAGCCGCCGAAGGGCCGGCCATGCCGCCCAGCGACGACAACCCGAACCAGAAGACCGACGCCGATCTGATGTACGAGGCGATGCGGCAGTGGCGCGGAGAGCCGCGCGGCAGCGCCGCCGTCGCGCGCGTGCTGGCGGAAACGCAGCGCGTCCACCAGGAGCGCAAGGTGGCCGAAGCCAAGCTGCGGTCCTTGTTCTTCAAAGATCCGTTCGCCGACGACCCCAACTTGCTGATCCCGGTGCGGAAGGTCGATCGGCAATTGCTGGCGGCCTACGAAGCGCGTCACGACATCGATCGCTCGACAGCCGGACCCGAGGAGGTGGCGCGCCTGCGCGGTCAGCTGGCGCAGGCGCGGGCCGATGCCGCCGCGGCGCGCGCCGAGGCGAGCCGGCTACGCGGGGAGCTGGCGCGTGGCGGCGAGGGCGCGGACGGCGCCTGTGCGGCCCCGTCGTCGGCCGGCGGGAACCGCCGCGTCCACGGCAGCCGTCCGCTGGCCACCAACGATCGCGTTTCGGACGACTGGGCTGACGAGCCGGCACCGGCGCGCCGACACCGTCGCGCCAAGCCGCGCGCCGTGGCCGAGGCGGCAGCGCCCACCCCGCCGCCGCCCGCACCGCCCGAGACCGTCGTCGCCGCGCCGCCGGCCGGCTGGCGCAGCAGCGACCCGCGCGGAATCATCGTCGTGCCGATCGAGACCCCCGTCTCGATCCGCGCCGACGTTCCCCGCTGAGGCCCGCTCTTCACCGATCGCCGAGCAGCTCGGCGACGAACGGCGTGGCGGGGGCAGACGCCAGCGCGTCCAGCGTGCCCCGCTGGACCACCGCGCCGGCCTCGAGGACCAGGATCTCTCCGCACAACGCCTCGGCGTCCGCGGGGTCGTGCGTGACGACGACCGTCGGCAGCGACCACGCGCGGAGGCGGTCAGCCAGGAAGCGCCGCGTTTCCCGCCGGACCGTCGCGTCGAGGGCCGCCAGCGGTTCGTCGAGCAGCAAGGCCCCGGGACGCGCCGCCAGCGCCCGCGCCAGCGCGACCCGCTGCATCTCGCCGCCCGAGAGCTGATCGGGCCGCCGGCTGCCGAGCGCGCCGACCTCCAGCTCGTCCAGGGCCTCCCGGGCGCGGCGCAGCCGCTCGGCGCGGGGGCCCGGGATGCCGAACGCGACGTTGCCCAGGACATCGAGGTGCGGGAACAGCGCGTACCGTTGCGGCACGAACCCGATTCCCCGCTGCTCGACCGGGCGGTCGACCCCCGCCGCCGCATCGAAGAGCGGGACGTCCCCCAGCGCGACCCGCCCGCCCGACGGGCGAAGCCCGCCGGCGACGAACAACAGGACCGAGGTCTTGCCCGCGCCGTTCGGCCCCATGAGAACGATCGGCCGTTCGGCGGCGCAGAACGACGCGCGCACGGACAGCGTCCCGACCGTCCCCTGGACGTCGACTTCGAGAGCGCTCACGCGCGCCTTCCCGCCCGCACGCCGACCAGCAGGGCCAGCGCCACGGCGACCAGCAGGATCGAGAGACTCTGGGCCGTGCGCAGGTCGGACTCGAGCGCGGTGTAGATCGCCAGCGGCAGCGTTTGCGTTCGCCCCGGCATGTTTCCGGCGAACATCAAGGTCGCGCCGAACTCGCCCAGCGCGCGCGCCCAGGCCAGCGCGGCGCCGCCCATCAGGGCCGGACGGGCGATGGGCGCGGCGACGCTCAGGAAAACGCGTGAGCGTGACGCGCCCAGCGTGCGGGCGACGAGCACCACGTCCGGGTCCAGCCGCCGAAACGCGGCGACGGCCGCCTGCAGGTAGAAGGGCGCGGCGACGAAGGCTTGCGCCAGAACCACCGCCGCCGACGTGAAGGGCAGCCCGACGCCCACCTCTGCCAGCGCGCCCCCCAGCAGGCCGCGGCGGCCGAAGGCCAGCAGCAGCGCAACCCCGGCGACCGCGGGGGGCAACACGGCCGGCAGCTCGGCGATCGTTTCGACGGCTCGCCAGGCGCGGCCCCTGCCGCGGGCGATCGCCCACGCCAGCGGCGTGCCGCAGCCGACGATCATCGCCAGGCTGACGGTGGTCGTCGCGATGCTGAGCGCGACAGCCGGCACGACCTGCGGGCTGCGCACCCCGCGGGCCAGCTCCGCCGGGGGCGCCCCCAGCAGCAACCCGGCCACCGGAAACCCCAGCACCAGGAAGAGCAGCCCAGCGGCCGCGCCGAGGGCGATCCGCGTGAAGCGGTCGCCAAGCGGCGTGGCCCCGAGGCGGGTCACGGCGCCGGGCACGGCACGAACCCGGCTTCCTTCAACGCGCGCGCGCCCACCGGCCCCTGCACGAGCGAGAGGAAGGTCCGCGCCAGCGCCGCGTGCGCCGCGCCGTGCGCCACCGCGACCGGGTACTCGGCCAGGACGTTCACGGACTCGGGGATCGGCACGACCCGCACCTTGTCGCGCGCGGCGATCGCGTCGGTGGCGTAAACGATCGCAGCGTCCGCTTCTCCGAGAATGACCTTGGCCATCACCTGTCGCACGTTCAGCTCGCGCGACGCGACCCGCGCCTGGACGCGGGCCGGAAAGTCGGCGCCGTACAGTCTGGCCGCGCGGCCCAGCAACTCCGTCGTGTAGTGGCCGATCGGGACCTCGGGGGCGCCGAGCACGATCCGCTGCGCCCGCGGCAGGTCCCCGAGCGTCCGGAGCGCGGTCAGCCCCGGGGCGGTGATCACGACCGGGCGGTTGCAGGTCAAGCTCACGGGCTCCTCGACCAGGCCAGCGGCGGCGAGCGGATAGATCTGGTTGCGGTCGGCGGACGCGAACAGGTCGATCGGCGCGCCTTGTTCGATCTGTGCGCGGAGCTCCTGGCTGCCCGCGACGTTCAGCAGCAGGTGCGCGCCAGGATGCGCCGCCTCGAAGGCGGGGGCCAGTGTCGCGAAGACGTCCTTGAGGGAGGCAGCCGCGAACACGATCAACTCGCGTGACGGCGCGGCTGCGGCCGGCCCCGCCGAGGCGGGCGCGATCAGGACGACCAGCGCCACCACCGCCAGCAGCAGAACGGACCGCAGAATCGACCGACCCACGCGCGTGCCGGTTCGGTCAGGGAGCCTTTGGCTGGCCGTGCAGCACGTGCGCTGCCCGCATCCCGCCGGGCAGATATCCGTCGAGCTGGCCCTTCGACCAGGCGTGCGCGCCGTAGAGAACCAGCAACGCCGCAATGACGGTCCGCCAGGGGAAGCCGCGCTCGGCGTTTTGGTCTCGCACGTCGCGCCGCGACCCGGCCGGCAGCCGCGCCGAGCTGCTGAGCGTGGCGCCGAAGGGAACATTGATGCGGGCGCGAATGTTCACCGCCCACCCATTGGCGTCCAGGATCGGCGCGATGTTTCGTCTGCGCAGCTTGATGTACGCGAGCACCACCGACGGCATCGAGATCAGCAGGATGATCCCCAGAAAAGCCCCGACGCTGGTCAGAAGGCCCATCCTGAACAGCCCCGTCGCATAGCCAATGAGGGCGGTCGCGAAGGTGCCGACGGCCCCGATCGCCACGCCCAGCGCGGCGACGGTGCCCACATCGATCTTTTTCGGTTCGGGCGGTCGCACGTTGCCAATGTTCGCCGTGGACGTGGCGGCCGCCGTGAGCGCGCCGTGCGAATGGGCGTCCGCCGCCGCGGCCCGCTTCGCGACCTGTTCTTCGAGGAGGCGCACGAACTTCTTGTACGGGTTCCAGAAGGCCTGCCGCAGGCTGATGGGGTTGTCGACGATCTTCGTGATCGTCGCATCCCAGTCGCGCCCGGCGCGGTCATAGAAGATGCCGTTGCGGCCAATCATCAGGTTGTCGCTGTCGCCTGCCGTGAAGCCGGCAACGATCTGGGTCTTTTCGCCGGTGGCGGGCCGCGCGCAGTCGAGGTAGGCGAGATAGACGCCTGCCAGGCCCGCCATGGTCGTCTGCTTGGCGGCATCCTCGACGCGTAAGCACAGCTTGCACGCCCGGCCGTCCAGGAACAGCGTTCCGTACTGGAAGATGGCCGGGCGGGTGGCGCCGTAGAAGTCGCCGAAGTTGACGAAGTTCGTACACAGGCGGACCAGGTCGCGGTGGTAGCGGACCAGGCTCTCGACCTTTTCGACGTTGGCGGCCTCGGTCTCCAGCGCCTTGTCGCGGGCGATCAACGCGGCAAGCGTGGCTTCACCGGGCGATGAGAGGATCTGGCGAATGCGGACCAGGCCCAGCGGCTCGACGCGCGTCACCGGCTTGCCCGCCAGCCAGGATTCGTGCGCCGCGAGCCGGTCCTGCAGGCTGCCCCAATCAGCCTCGGTTAGCTCCGTGCGCGCCCCGAGCAGCGGCAACACTGCCGCGGTCCGCAGTGCTTCCACCGGGCCGGCGTACGACGGATTCACGGACGTGGTCAGGGGCAACGGCCGGGCCGCGGCGGCCCGCGCGACCGGCAGGTCGGCCATCCGCGCGGCCGTGGCCGACAGATCGTCGCCGACCAGAGCGGCGTACGTTTCGATGCTGCCGTTGATGACGTCGTTGGCGCGCGGATCGAATGCCGTCAGCCGGCAACGTGCGAAGTAATCGTCGACCTTCGCGCGTAACGCGTTCACCGCGGCGGATGCGGCCGACGTTGCGTCAGCGCCCAGCGGCATGACGCGCGCAGCGTCGGATTCCCCCTCCGCGTACCATCCGGAGTAGGCACGCGCCTCCGTGAAGAAGGCCTCCGCCATCTCCGCCGTGATCCCGACGGCGCCGGAACGATCGGGCGCGCCGCCGATGCAGGTGATGACGTCGCGGATGAGAGCGCGCGTCTCCTCGTCCTCGGCGGCCGCCTCTGGGACGACGCCGTCGCCGTTGAACAGAGTGTTGGCGAAGATCCGGACCGGGTCGGCAACGTCGTCCACGGAGATGGTATCGGCGTCGCCGCGCCCGATGTTGCTCAGGATCTGCCGCGCCGAGGCGAGCAACGCTTGCCCCTCTGCCTGGCGATCATCGATGGCGGCCAGGCGCAGGGTGGGGGACTCCTTCAATAGATCGTCGGCGTTCTTCAGGTTGGCGCAAGCGAAGTCGATGGCGGCCAGTAGCTCGGGAGCGCGCACGCGCCCGTCCTTGTCCGTGTCGATGAGCGCCATCGTGCGGGTGTCCATCTCCAGCCCGGAGATGGGGCAGGCCAGCGCCGCCCACAGCTTCTGATCGAGGGAGCGCAGGTTCCGCAGATCCTCGCCCGACGTAATCTTGACCTGATCGAAACCTCCGGCGCGGAAGAAGGTCCAGCGGTGTGCGTCGCTCATGTGACTCGCGTTGTAACACGCGGCTCCGTCGGTTGACGGTCGAACAGCGGCTGTTACACTGCCGCGCCCATGAAACGCCCCCTGTTGATCGCTCTCGTTCTCACCGCGTCCGCGACGGCGCGCGCGCAATCAAATCCGACGTTCACGTTCGGGAAGCCCGACGACGTGAAGGCGGAACCGTCGCAGCCCGTGACGCCGCCCGTCGAGTGGAAGGCCCAGGTGAAGGGCGGGTTGATGGTGACCAGCGGCAACTCGCAGACGACCAACGGGACGTTCGCGGCCAGCGCCTCACGCAAGGAGGGGAACAACAAGCTGGCGCTGGACGGCGGCGCCGCGTACGGCCACTCGAACGTCATCACGCCCAACTACGACGACCCGACGATGCCGACCGTGATCCAATCGTTGAGACGCTCTGACGTCGAGACGACGAACAGCTGGCTCATCAAAGGGCGCTACGACCGTTTCTTCACGACCAACAACTCCGGCTACGCGAGCGGTCAGGCCGCGGCCGACAAGATCGCCGGCAAGTCGTTCTTCGGCGGCGGGCAGGTCGGCTACAGCCGCCAGTTGTTCAAGACAGCCATGCACACGACCATGGCCGAGATCGGCTACGACTTCTCCTACGAGCGTTATGTTCAGTCGCCCGGCAAGACCCTCGACCCGGTCGCCATCCATTCAGCGCGGTTGTTCCTGGGTGAGGTGCTCAAGCTGACGCCCGAGACGGGCATCAACGCCAGCGTGGAGGCGTTCCTGAACTTGAACAAGGAGACCAAGGCGCTGGACGCGTCGAACGGTCAGCCGGGCGTCGACCCGTTCCACGACACCCGCGTCGTCGGGAAGATCGGCCTGACGACGACGCTGCGCAAGCGGCTCAGCATCGGGTTCGGCTTCACCGTTCGCTACGACCAGAACCCCGCACCGCTGCCGATCCCCTCCATCGCGACCAGCGGCTCCAGCTACGCGGCAACCTTCCAGCCGTTCGCCGACAAGGTCGACACGCTGACCGAGGTCAACCTGATCTACACGTTCCTCTAGGGCAGGCGGCGTCGGCCCGTCGCGGTCCGATGCGGCTGGCGTGGGCGTGGTCGTGAGCGGCTTCGTGTTCGAGTTCGAGTTCGTGTGAGGCACGCGATCCGCGGTGTGCAAGCAGGTACATGGGTGACGTTTTAGTACGGGTACATGGGTGACATTTATGGGGCTTCCGCCGGAGGTCGCGGGGGTATGGGATCGAAGGTGCCCGACCGTGCGTCGT
>JBJMQQ010000159.1:0-40313 GCA_045802645.1 Polyangia bacterium | reverse complement strand
TTATCAGCACGATCTGGTCATCTGGCTCGTCCCGCTGACGGCCGCCCTCGCCGCCGCGAAGGCCAACCCCGCTGTTTGGCGCACCCGAACGGCGATCGCTCTCGCGTGGCCAGCCTGGGCGATCCTTGCCGAGCTGGCCGAGCAAAGCGGCGGCTGGCCGTCGCACCTGCCGCTCGACCTCCGACTCATCCCGCTCGCCGGCTGCCTGGCCTGGGTGGCCGCCGCCGCCAAACATTCACCCGCTGCGGCAGATCGCGTTTCGATTGGCCGCGAGCGATGATGGACCGAGATGGCCCTGCGAATTCATCCTCCGATCGACAGCCTGACCTCGTCGCACTACCGGCGCGTCAAGACCTCCCCGGACGCTTACGAAGCCTCCACTGGCTACAAGCTGCGCGTTCGTGGGTTGTCGCGGGCAAGGAGTCGCCCGAGCTGTTCGACCACGAGAAACTGCACTACATGATCGCGGCCTTGGTTGGGGCCGAGCTCGAACAGGAGCTGAAAGCGTTGTCCGCGCCGACCTACCCAGCGCTCTTGCTCGCGCACAAGCAACTCGCCGAAGAGAAGGGTGAACGGGCACGCGACATCGAGCAGCAATACGACGACGACACCAACCATTCGCAGATAACGGCTCAGCAGATTCTGTGGTCGGCCCGCGTCCGCCAGTGGCGTCGGGCGGGCGCCATCTCATGGCCCTGAGCCTTCGACACTTCGCGTGCCGCGCGTTGTGCGTGGGGCTGCTGTTCGCGGCGGCGCCGGCGTGGTCGGGCCCGGTCGCGGACGCGGGCCTCGCGTGGTCCGGCTCGGCCAATCCAGAGAGTTGCCTGCACGACGCACGCGCCGAGGAGCTCGTACGCCGCGAGATCGGGCGTCGGATGCGACGATACGTCGAGCAAGGACAGCGCGTCACCGTCTCGTTCGATTGCCAACCTCACGCCTTGCCATGGTCGCTCGCCGCGCTGAGAACACATGGCCACGCCGGTGGGATGACGCTGTTGTCGGTCGAAGCCGCCGATGACCACACCATCGTCGTCCGCGCGGCACGGACGGTCAGGCAGCCGGCGGAGCTAGGGAAGCCGGCGGCGCTGGTCTTCGGGCACGCGTCGCTGATTGGATCCCGCGCGCAGGCCGCTCTGGCGACCGCGCGGGCCGCTCTGGCGGCTCACGTCACTGTCGCCGATGCGCCTGCTTCGGGCGGCGTGATCTCCTCGTCAGTCGTCATGTCCGACGACGACGAGGATCTCGAGCTCGAGACCATGGACGCAGCCGGTCCCCGGCAGCGGCACTGGGACGGGTACGTCGGCAGCCGCACCGAGCGGGACCGTGCGCCCGTCGAATTGGCGTGGGCCGCCTTCTCGTCGGCGCTGCCTGCCCGGTTTGCCGCGGAAGGGCCGAATCCGCTGGATCGGCGGAGCTTTGCGCGGCTCTGGCCGGCCGATCATCCCCGGCGGCCGTGGGTGCATCTCGAGCTGTTGAGCATGGCGGCGACGTTGGCCGTTCCGGAGATGGCACGCGACATCGCGCGCGACCTCGACGCGCCGCAACCCGACCTGCGCATCCTGGCGGTCAACGCCTTGGCCGTTGCGACGGGGCGCGACCTCCGCCGCGACGCGGCCGGCGCGCTGCGACCGCTGGATGCCGTCGTGGCGGATTACAAGGCGACGCTGCGTCCGCACTGAACTCTTTTTGGTCCGATTGTGTGATTGGTTCGTATCTCCGACGGGGAAACGCGGTTACTCTGCGCGTCCACATTTGTTCATGCCCCCAGAGGAGACTTCGGTAATGAGCTCACGATTCGGTTCCCGCACACGTTCGATCCTGGCGCTTGGCGCCGTTGCCGGCTTTCTGGCGGCCTGTAGCAGCGACACGAAGACCTCCAAGCCGTCCGGGGGTGGTGGCGCTGGTGGCGCGGCCGGTGCCGCGGGTGGCGCGGCTGGCAAAGCCGGCGCCGGCGGCGCCGGTGGCGCCACCGACGGGGGCACGACGGACGGCGGGCTTGCCGCGCTGCAGGCCCGCGGCAACTACCTGGTCAACGCGGTCATCGCCTGTAGCGACTGCCACACGCCGCAGGGGCCGACCGGGCCGGACATGACCAAGTTCCTGGCCGGCAACCCGAACTTCATCAAGTTGCCGAACGGCGACGCGCTGGGCACGCGCAACCTGACGAACGACGAGACCGGCCTCAAGAACCGCACCGACGACGAGATCAAGAACATGTTCCTGAACGGCGTGCGGCCGACGGCGACGGGGATGGAAGCCCTGAACCCGGTGATGCCGTACTACGTGTTCCACAACATGAAGTCCGAGGACGCGGACGCGATCGTCGCCTACCTGCGGACCGTACCGGCCGTGAGCAACACGATCCCGCGCCGCGCCGCCGCCTTCGACGTCCCGGCGGCCGCGCCGCCGCTGACGCTGACCAACATCCCGGCGCCGCAGGCCGGCACGACCGACCTGGCCAGCGCGATGCGCGGCCAGTATTTGGCGACGCAGATCGGCCTTTGCGTCGAGTGCCACACCAAGCACCTGGACCCGGGCATGGCGACCGTCCTCGACGAGGCGCACATGTTCGAGGGCGGCGAGGACTTCTCCGCGCTGTTCGCGGCGACGCTGATGATCACGCCGGTCTCGAAGAACCTGACCTCCGACGGGCCGACCGGTCTCGGCACGTGGGCCGTGTCCGACATCGTGAACGTCCTCAAGCAGGGCAAGGCCAAGGACGGCACGGGCATCTGCCCGCCGATGCCGGCCGGGCCGATGGGCGCCTACGGGCACCTGAACGACGCGGACGCGACGGACATCGCGAACTACATCCACTCGCTGCCGCCCAAGACGCACGCGATCGTCGACATGTGCGTGTTCCCGCCCGTGCCGCACGACGCCGGCGCCGCCGACGCGCACCCGACGGATGCGGCTTCGAACGGCTGAGGCCGCACTCGCACTGGTCGTCTGCGCCGTCGCTTGCCTCGGATGCGGCGGCGGCGCGGCGTCGCCCCGCGACGCGGCGACCAGAGTGTCGGACGCCGGTGCCGTCGACGTTGACGGTGCCGGCGGGTCCGACGCGCGTGACGCGGCTCTGCCGCCAACGCCATACCCGCGTCCCGCGTACCAGCACCTGTCCGAAACTGGCCTTTTCAGCGACCTCGTCAGCCGGGCGATCGAACCATCGGCAACGGCGTTCGAACCTACGTACAAGCTCTGGTCGGACGGCGCCACCAAGCGCCGCTGGATCCGGTTGCCGCCGGGGACAAAGATCGACACCAGCGACATGGACCACTGGGTGTTCCCGATCGGGACCCAGTTCTGGAAGGAGTTCTCGCTGAACGGCGTCTTGCTGGAGACGCGCCTCGTCGAACGATATGGCACCGGTCCCGACGACTACTGGCTGGGCGCCTTCGTCTGGAACGCCGAGCAGACCGACGCCGATCTGGCGCCGGACGGCGCGCAGAACGTCGGGGGCACACCGCACGACGTGCCGTCGCAAAAGGACTGCGGCGTGTGCCACCGCGGCGACGTCGGACGCGTGCTCGGCTTCTCGGCCATCCAGCTCACCGCGCCGGCGGTTGGCCCTGATCTGCGGGCGCTGGACGCGGTCGGTCTGCTGTCGCAGAGCCCAGCCGCGGGCGGGTACCCGCTGGGCGCGGATCCGACGACCGCGCGGGCCCTCGGCTACCTGCACGCGAACTGCGGCCACTGTCACAACCCCAACGGCACGTCCTGGCCGGACACGCAGATGGTGCTGCGCTCGGTGGTCGCGGACAGCGCCGTGAACACGTCGGCGGTCGTACGGTCGGTCTCGGGCGTCGCGCTGGAGTACTGGCGGGGCGGAGACATCAAGGTGCGGGTCGCCCCTGGCCAGCCGGATCAGAGCGCCGTCCTCGCGCGCATGTCGGCACGCGGAGACATGAACCAGATGCCGCCGCTGGCCACCGAGATCGTCGACCCGACCGGGCTCGACGCCGTCCGCCAGTGGATCGCCGGCCTCCCCGCGAACTGACACGCATCGCCGCGTGATGATCGTGTGACATCCGCCGCGCGGATGCGTACCGGGTCGTAACCAATTGGCGCTGGGGCCCCCGCTGATTCGCGGCGCATGCATTCGGCAAGGAGCTTGCTTAACGAACGGCGGTGCTTCGCACGCAACATTACTTGAGGATCTTCGTGGCGGGCGCCGGACTCCTGGTCTGGCCAGGGTGTGGTGGTTCCGATTCGGGCGGGCAAGACCCCGGTTCGCTGGCGGGTGCGCCAGGCGGATCGCACGGCGGCGCGGCAGGGCATGCAGGGACCGCTGGTTCATCGAGTCCAGGCGGTCGAGGTGGCGCGGGCACGGGCGGGGCGGCGGATCGCGGCGGTGCGGGCGGCGTTCCTGGCATCGCGGGCGCGGGCGGGACGACGGCGGGCGTGGGCGGAGCGACGGGCGGGGCCGCCGGAGCCACCAGCGGGGCGGCGGGCGCCGGCGCAGTCGGTGATGGTGGCGCCAGGATGGCGGGCGCAGGCGCGGGTGTCGGTGGCGTGAGTGGCGCAGCGGGGGCGGCCGGCATGACGGGGGCAACCGCCGGCGCGCCAGGTGGTGGCGGCGCCGGCGGTTTCGCTTCCGTGCCGCCCGGCGGCGGCGCCGGGATGGGCGGCCAGGCGGGACCATCCGGCGCGGCGGCGACGTCGCCCGGCGGAACCCCGACCGGCGGCGTGACGGGGCGCGCGACCGCCGCCGCCGGGTGTGCACCGACGGGAGCCGAGGTTGCCGACGGTGTCGACAACGACTGCGACGGGCTGGTCGACGAGCTGACCGTCTGTTCCACGGGCGCGGCGTACCCGACCCTGGCCGCGGCCATCGCGGCCGCGCCGGGCAGCGGAAGCATCGAGCTTTGCGCCGGAACGTTCGCCGAGGTGGTCGCCGTCAGCGGCAAGAATCTCTACATCCGCGGGGCAGGGGCCGGCGCGACGGTGCTGGACGGCCATTCGGCGGGCACGCCGGCCGTGACAGTCACCGGTGGCGGCACCGTCGTCCTCGACGGCGTCGCGGTGCAGGGCGGGACCACGCCGGCGCAGGGGGGCGGCATCCGCTGTGAGGGGAGCACGCTCAAGCTGTTCGCGGTGACGGTTCACGGCAACAAGGCCACCACCGGCGGCGGCGGCCTTTACGCGACCGGGTGCCAGGTGGGTCTCGCCGACAGCACGTTCGACGCCAACAGCGGTGGACCGGAAGGGGGTGGCGGTCTGGTGGTCAACAGCACCACGGTCGTGTCCGGCACGACGTTCACCAGCAACACCGCCGTCCACGGCGCGGGGCTGGCCGTCGAGGAGGGCTGGCTTTCGGCGCAGCAGAGCACGTTCTCGGCGAACGCGGCCGAGTTGCAGGGCGGCGGGATCTTCGTCATCGCCGACGCGCGCGTCGACGGCAACACGTTCAGCGGCAACAACTCGGGCTGGACGGGCGGTGGCGTCTACCTCTCGGGCCACGTCATCACCTTCAGCAACAACACGGTGGCGAGCAACAGCTCCGTCAACGACGGGGGCGGCATCTACGTCGACCAGAGCCCGGTTCAGATGTTGACGAACCACTTCACGCAGAACGACTCCGGCGATGACGGCGGCGGCATCCGGATCTTCGAGAGCGCCGCCCACGTCGAGAACAACCTGGTCGAGCGGAACCACGCCACCGACGGTGGCGGCGGCATCCGGATCTCGCACGTGCAGAGCGTCCTCGTGAACAACATCGTGCGGGACAACACGTCGGGCGGTGACGGGGCCGGCATGGACCTCGACAACGACGCCAGCATCGTGCGTGGCGGCGAGATCACCGGGAACGTCTCGCAGATCAACGGCGGCGGGATCCACATGGACCTCTACCCGTGGGCGGGCGCGCTGCTGGAGGGCGTGCGCATCGCCAACAACCAGGCCGCGCAGGGCGGTGGGATCGCCATCGAGGGCAACCTGCAGCCGGTCGCGATTCGCGGCGTCGTCATCGACGGCAACAAAGCCCAGGTCGGTGGCGCGATGGCCGTCAGTGACAGCGAATTCTCGCTGGCGAGCTCCGTGATTTCGAACAACCTGACGACCAACGGTGCGGCGGGGCTGCTGCTCAGCGGGGCCACGGCGACCATCACATTCACGACATTCGCCCGCAACATGGCCGGCGGCACGGGGTCGGCGCTGTGGATCGAGTCGTCGACGGTTTCGGTGGCGGATAGCATCCTGGCCGGTGGCAGTCCGACAGCCGTGGTCGTCGCCAGCGGCGCCGCGCCCGGCTGGACCTACAACGACACGTTCCCCGCCCAGTTCTCCGGAATGCCGGATCCGACGGGGCACGGCGGCAACATCGCGGCGGACCCGCTGTTCGCGGCGGCCGCGACCGGTGACTTTCATCTTTCGACGAGCAGCCCGGCGCGCGACAGCGCCGACCCGGCGCTGCGTGACGCAGACGGCAGCCCGGCAGACCTGGGCGCCTTTGGTGGACCATGAATCATCGCAATCTTTGGCAGACGTTCTTCCTGGCTGGTGTCGCTGTTTGGCTGGGGGCCTGCAGTGAGTCGGCCAGCCCGCCCGCGCGCGACGCGGCCGCCGACACGACACCGACGCCCGGTACAGCCGGCGACGACGGCGCAATGACCGGTCTGGGTGGGACTGCCCCCGCGCCCGACGGCGGGGCGGGCGGCGCCGTCGTGACCGGCGTTGCCGGCGCGGGCGGTGCGGGTGTTGCCGGGGCCGCCGGCACAGCAGGCAGCGGCGTGGCCGGAGCGGCCGGCAGCGGGGCTGGGGGCGCGCCGGTCGCGGGCGTCGCTCCCGAGGTGGACGGCCGGGTGGTGATCAACGAAGTGATGGCGTCGAACGTCCTCACGGTGACGGACGAGACCGGCATGGCCGGGGACTGGATCGAGCTCTTCAATCCGACGACCACGGACATCCCGCTGGACGGATACGGCCTCACGAACAACCTGTCGGCGCCCGGCGCGGCCAAGTTCCCGGCCGGGGTGACCCTGCACGCGGGCGAGCACCTGGTGGTCTGGTTCGACGGCCGCGCCACGGCCGGTCCCCTGCACGTCGGGTTGACGCTGACCAAGGACGGCGGCTCCATCGGGCTCTCGCGCCCCGACGGCAGCTACATCGATCGCGTGGCGTTCGCGGCGCAAGAGGTGGATTTCTCGGCGGCCCGCGAGCCGGACGGGTCCGACAAGTGGGTGATCGAGTGGCACGCATCTGCCGGCGCGGCCAACCCCGCCGGCACGGGCCAGCCGGTCGCCGCAGAGGACGCGACGCAGCCGCCCGAGCAGATTCCCGCCGCCGGCGATCTGTCGGAACGAATCCTGGGCTACGACGTCATCCCGTCGCTGGCGCTGACGATCGGCGCCGATCAGATGGCGTCGCTGCTGGCGGCGCCCGACACGTACGTGCCCGCCACGCTCACGTTCGACGGCCGCGCCTACGGACCCGTCGGGGTGCACGTCAAGGGGATGCAGTCCTTCGAGCCGATCGATCAGAAGCCGTCGTTGCACGTCAACATCGACAAGTTCGTCGACGGCGCTTCGTTCTTCGGGCTGAAGGACATCACCCTCAACAACATGCACAGCGACCCGTCGATGATGCACGAGCGGATCGCGTACTGGGTCGCGCGCCAGGTGGGCGGCGTCCCGGCCTCACGCGCCAATCACGCCTGGCTGACCGTCAACGGCGTCCCGTACGGTCTCTACGCGAACGTCGAGACGGTGAAGAAGCGCATCCTGTCGCGCTGGTTCACCGACACCTCGGGGCCGTTCTTCAGCGCGACAGACGTCGATTTCGCCGCGCCGTACATCCCGATGTTCGACCTGGTGACCGGGCCCGACGATCGCAGCGCGTTGAGCGGCGTCGCCAGCGCGATGACGCTGGCGACCCCCGACGCCCAGATCGCGGCCGCCGCGCAGTACGTGAACCTCCCTCAGATGACGCGCTTCTGGGCGTTCTGCGCCATCGTCGGCCAGTTCGACTCGTTCCCCTACAGCAATCCGGGCGACGACTACTTCACCTACGACGATCCGACGACCGGCCGGCTCTGGTTCATGCCGTGGGGGATGGACGAGACGTTCTTGTCCGGCGACCTCGATATCGTCGGCAAGATGTGGGCGCCGATCGCCAAGTCCTGCATGGTGTCCACGTCGTGCTTCCAGCAGTACGTCAATCAGGTCTGGGAGCTGCTGGCGAAGGTCGAAGCGCTGAACTGGGTCGCCGAGCACGACCGCGTGGCGGCTCAGATCGCGCCCTACGTCGCGATGGACAACCGGCGCCACTACACCGACGCCGAGGTCGCGCACGGCCAGAGCGACATGGGCTTCTTCGTCTCCGAACGGCGGACGCACATCACCACCCTGATCCCGCCGCCGTCACCTTGAGGCGGAGGCGGGCTAGCGGGCGGCCAGAACCGTCGCCGCCCGCACGGGTGCCGGGCGCAACGACTCCGCGAACGCGAGCGTCGTCTTGAGCGATTCGACCGCCAGGTAGCGGGGCGCCTGTTCCAGCGCGCTCGGGAGCGCCAGCGCCACCGCGTCGATGCCCGCCTGCTGCGCCAGGTAGAGCGTCCGGGCGGCGTTCACCTTCTGTGTGCAGACGACGGCGTCAGCGACGCCGTAGTGGGCGACGGCGCGCACCATCGTCTCTCGCGTGCGGCTTCCCTGGCCGTCCACCCAGACGTCGGCCGCGGGAACGCCGCGCGCGACCAGCCACGCCTGCATGATCGGCGCTTCCGGGGCGTCGGGCGTGTCGTTGCCGGAAACCAGAACGGCGCGCACGCGCCCGGCCTGGTACAGCGCCAGCGCTGCCTGAAGTCGGTCGCCCAGCAGGTAGAGCGGCTTGCCCTGGTGCACGCGTGACCCAGGGACGATCGCAAACGTGCGCGCCGGAACGTCGGTCGCGCGCGTGTACATCCGACCTGCCGTGGTGCGCGCGATCCATGCGTTCGGCGCCAGCCACGCGGAGACCGCGAACAGGATCACCACGTCTGCGAGTCGTCCAAGCGCGCGACTACCGACGCCGTCCAACATCACGTGGATCATCGGGCGCCGCCGCGAATCCTTGACGGGGGCGCTGCGCCCACATCTGCGTGTCAGTGCTTTGGCGCGTGAGCTTTCGCAGCCGGCGGATCGCCGCCGCGCAAAACCGCGCGGTCACCGCGCGCGCGAAACAGCGCGAACGCGCGCAGCGCTTCGAACTTACGCTTGGCCCTCGCCAGCGCGCCGTCGCGCCCCATCAGCGAAGGCGCGAGCCGCGGCCCGACGACTACACCGCCGACCGCGACGATCAGAAGCAAGCTGACCACCAGCGACAGCGCCACACGCCGCGGCCGCGCGCCGGTCATCCGACATAGGATCGGCAGCGAAGCGACCGAGCTTGAGCGGCGCCGCTCAGCCGGCGACGGCCGCAGCCGCGATGGCCGCCGGCGCTTCGATCGGCAGCAGGTGTCCCGCGTCGGGCACGACGATGATCTCGCCCCTGCGGCCGTGCCGCGACTCCGCCGGAACGATGCGGTCGTCTGCGCCGTCGATCCAGACGGTCGGGCAGCGCAGCGCGGGCATTCGCGCCGTCAGATCGGTGTCGCGGACCAGCTGGAAGTCGGCGCGCGCGACATCATCGGGCGCGCCGGGGCCCGCCGCCAGCATGCCGCGCCGCACGGCCGGCTTCGCCCGCGGCGAAAGACCGTGATCGGCCAGCCAAACGCGCGCCGCCTCCGGATCCGTTTCCAGCAGCGCGAGCAGCTGCGGGTCCACGGGCAACCGTGGCGCCGCCGCGACCAGCACCAGCGCGCGCACCTTGTCGGGCCAGGCCAGCGCCGCTTCCATCGCCACCAGCGCCCCCATCGAGTGCCCGACCAGCACGGCAGAGCCCAGGCACAGCGTGGCGCCCAGCAGCCCCACGGCATCGCGGTAGGCGCCCATGTCCAGCGGGACGTCACCGCGTTCGCTGGGCCCGTGGCCCGGCAGGTCGATCGCCACCGCGTGGGCCGTGCGCGCCACGCGCGCCAGCGTCATCGACCAGATCGCCGAGCCCGCGCCGGCGCCGTGGATCAGCAGCACGGACGGGCGACCCTCGCGCCGCTCGCCGCGCTCCGCGAAGTGAACGCGGCCGTGCGGAAGCGGAACGTAGGGCACGGTGGCCTAGCCGGCGGCTTTCAGCTTCTTGACCGCGGCGGTCAGCGCCGGGATCGCCTTCTCCCAGCTGTCGACCAGCCCGTAGTCGGCGACCTGGAAGATGGGCGCCTCGGGATCCTTGTTGATCGCGACGATCACTTTCGAGCCCTTCATCCCCGCCAGGTGCTGGATCGCGCCCGAGATAGCGACGGCGATGTAGAGCTGCGGCGCGACGACCTTGCCCGTCTGGCCGACCTGCAGATCGTTGGGAACCATCCCCGCGTCGGCGGCAGCCCGGCTGGCGCCCAGCGCCCCGCCCAGCAGGTCGGTCAGCTCTTCCAGCACCTTGAAGTTCTCGCCGGACTTCATTCCGCGCCCGCCCGAGACGACCACCTTGGCCTCGCCCAGGTCCGGGCGCGCGCTGGTGGTCGCGTGCAGCCCGGTCACCTCGGAGCCCAGCGGGTCGGCGGCCGCGGGCGCGACGGTCTCGACGGCGCCGCTGCTGCCGGACGGCGCGGGGGCCGCGAACGCCGTCTGGCGCACGCTGGCCACCACGACCGGCCCGGCCACTTCGACCTCTTCGATCGCGTTGCCGGCGTAGGCGGGCCGCCGAAACCGGTTCGGGGCCAGCACGGCCGTCACGTCAGAAGCCATTCCCGCGCCCAGCAACGCGCCGGCGCGCGGCAGAACGTCCTTGCCGGTCGACGTCGCCGTCGCCAGCAGCGCCGACGCGCCGGTCCGCTTGACCGCGTCGACCAGCTGCGGGGCCCACGTCTCGGCCAGCGGCGCCGCCAGCGTGGGGTCATCGTAGGCCAGCACCTTGGCCGCAAACTTCGCCGCGTCGGCGGCCGCCGCGGTCAGGTTCGCGCCGATCAACACAGCGACCAGCTGGCCCGATTGGGACTTGGCCAGCTCCGCGCCCGCCGCCAGCGCGGGCAGCGACGCCGAACGCATCCCCTTGTCGTCCGTCTCGCAGAACACCACCACGGCGCCCATCAGATCACCTTCGCTTCGTTGTGAAGCTTGGCCACCAGCTCGTCGACGGAGGCGACCTTGACGCCCGCCTTGCGGCCGGCCGGCGCTTCATACGACTTCACCGTCATGGCGGGCTTGGCGTCCGCGCCCAGCTCGGCGAGGGTCACGTCTTTGATCTCTTTCTTCTTGGCCGCCATGATTCCCTTCAGCGACGCATACCGCTGGGTCTCTTCCCACTCGGCGTCGGCGCCGGCCAGCGCCTCGTTGCGCACGGCCTTCTTGCCGATGATGCGCAGGTCGACGGTGACCACGGCTGGCAAGCGGATTCGCTTCTCCTCGACGCCCGCGTCCACCTCGCGCGTGACGACGGCGCCCTTGCCGTCGGCGGCGACGCGGATGCTGGCCAGGAACGTCGCCTGCGGCCAGCCGAGCAGGCCCGCCAGGATCTGCCCCACCTGATTGGAGTCGCCGTCGACCGTCTGCTTGCCCAGCACGACCAGGTCCGGCTTTTCGCGCGCGACGACGGCCGCCAGCACGCGCGCGACCGCCAGCGCGTCCAGCGCCGCGTCGTCGGCGCCGACCAGCAGCGCCCGATCCGCGCCCATCGCCAGCACGCCACGAAGCTGCTGGGCGACGTCCTTGGGGCCGATGCTCACGGCGACCACTTCGCCCGAGCGCTCGCCGCCCTTGCCCTTCTCCGTCAGGCGCAGCGCCGTTTCGACCGCGTACTCGTCGAACGTATTGAGCTGCCAGCTCGCCGCACCCAGGTCGAGCTGACCACCGCCGATCTTGAGCTTGTGCTCAGGGTTCGGCACCCGCTTGCACGTCACCAGAATTTTCACGCAAGCTCCTTTTGCCTACCCGACGGCCAGGCGCAAGGCCTCTTCGAGACAGAGAAGGATCTCGTCGTCGATGTCGACCAGGTAGACAGTCGAAGGCTTAGGCTGCCGGTGGGCGCGCAGCTCGTCGACCATCGCGCGCGCGGCGTCGGAAGGGTCCACGCCGCCCAGGCCGGTTCCCATTCCGGGGATGGCGATCACATCCAGGTTGTTGCGCGCGGCCGCCAGCAGCGCCGCCCGCGTGGCGCGGCGGACGTTCTCGACGCCGATCTTCATCCCGGGCTGGTCCATCGTCGGCGCGTGGATGACGTGCTTGGCGAACAACGTCCCCGCGTTCGTCACCACGGCGGCGCCCACGGCGATGGGCGCCAGCGACATCGCCTCCTTCTGGATGGCGGGACCGCCCTTGCGGGAAAGAGCCGCAGCTACGCCGCCGCCCATGATCCCCAGCGAATTCGCTGGGTTGACCACGGCGTCCACGGCCATCTGCGTGATGTCGGACTTGGCCAGGTGAATCTGCATGGGGAGCAAAGCCCCTGGGGGCGACACACATTAGCACCTCGCCGCCCTCGGCCGCAAAATTGACGGCCGAAGCCAGATTCGCGACGCCCGGCCCGGCTCAGCCGAAGATGAGGTCCAGCTCCTGTTCGACCTTCTGCGAGTCGGCGGCCTTGGCCACCGAAAGCTCCTGGACGATCAGGCCGCGCGCCGTATCCAGCATGCGGCGTTCGCCGAACGACAGGGGCTTCATCGTCTTCAGCCGGTAGAGATCCCGGAAGACCTCGGCGACCTCGAACAGCGATCCCGATTTGATTTTTTCCATGAAGCCGCGGTACCGGCGGTTCCAGGTCTGGCGGTCGACGTGGATCTCCTTGTCACGGAGGATCTCCATGACCTCGTCGATCTCCTCGTTGCCGGCGATGCGGCGCAGGCCGACCTGATCCGCTTTGTCGATCGGGACCAGAATCCGAAGTCCGGTGTCGATCCCGCGCAGCACATAGAAGCGCTGGACCTTGCCGTAGACCTCTTTCTTCTCGATCCCGATTACCTCGGCGACTCCCTGTGAAGGGTAGACGGCCTTGTCACCAATCGTGAATTCGGTTGCCACGGCGTGAACCTCCTCCGAGTCCAGATGGAGGCGTCCCACCGAGATGAGGGGACGCACACCACGCGGTATCAGACACGCGTACGTACACCTACAAGCTACAGAGCGGGCCCGAGCCGTGTCAAGCGCCGCGAAAAGCGGTATGGTGCGTCGCCGATGGCGCGTCACAGATCCTTCGCGAGCACCTGGTTCGAGGGTCATGCAACGGACCACGCGTCATGAAGGCGCTTTTCTTCTTCGCGGTCGCGTTTTGTGGCCTGGGATTCGCGGGTTACGTCTACCTGGTCCCGTACCAAAAGATGCAGCACGCGGTCGCGTTGCGGCAGGCCGAGGTCGCCACGCAGCGCGCTGCGGCCGAGGAAGCTACGGCCGAACGCGACAAATTGAAGGAGAAGCTGGACAGCTATCTCAGCGCCGACAAGGACAAGTCGGCGGTCGAGGCCAAGAAGAAGGCCGCCAAGGACGCGCTCTCCGCTGACCTGAAAGGCGGCCTCGAAGAGCTGGGGGGCACCGTCGGCGTCGCAGGCGACGGTCTGCACGTCACCTTCCCGGCCGCGAAGGTCATCGACAAGAACGGGATCGACGTCTCCGACTCCGGGCAGGCGGTCTTGAAGCTGGTCGCCGGCACCGCGAAGAAAGACAACGCGAAGGTGAGAATTTTCGCGCGCACCTCCTCAGCGCCACCGCCGAAGGAGCTGCGCAAGCTGTTCAAGACGACCGGCGAGATGCGCGCCGTGCGCGCCGCGCGCGTGATGTCGGCGCTGCAGGAAGCGGGGCTGGCGCCCGGCGAAGTCGTGATTGCGGGTGAGGCCGACAAACCTGCGGGCCGGCGTGGGCACAAGGCGCCGCCGCCGCCGGACCGCCTCGACCTCGAAGTCGAGCCGGGGTAACCGCGGCCGGCGCCTCGTGCGACAGGCGATCCTCGTCGGGGTGGTGATCTGCGCGGCCGTGCCGCGGGCGCTCGCGTACGACTTCGCCGTCGATTTGCGGACCATCGGGCAGGGCTATCAGGTCCGCGGGTTCGCGCCCGACGGCAGCAACGAGCTGCTGTCGCGCCGGCGCCTCACGCAGTACCTGGACCTGGCTGTGTCCGACATCGGCCCGTCCGCCTGGCACGGCGACGACGGCGGTCGGAACCTGTTCACCTTCGACGCCTCGATGCGCCTGGACGCGGACTTCGGTGGTTACCTGCTGGGCGCGCCGACGGGCGCGGCCGCGATCCCCGAGCTGAGACAGAGTCAGCTCGACATCCTTTACGCCTACTTTGGCGGCCGGAATGTCGGCGGCCGATTGGACTTCCAGCTCGGTCGCCAGATCCACTTCGACCTGGTCGACTTCTACGCGTTCGACGGCGCCGATCTGCAGCTGCACCTGTCGCGACTCTTCGCCGTCGAGGCGCTGGCCGGCACGGAGGTGCGCGGCGAGCTGCCGCTCTCGTCGCCGATTTACGAGCTGGACGGCACCAGCGCCGGGTCGCGCGATCCGGTCACGCGACCGAACCAGAATTCGATGCTGGCGCCCATGGCGGGCGCGGCGATCGCGGTCGGCGCGCCCAGCGGCGCCGCCACGGCCCGGCTGGCGTTTCGCGAGGTCTGGTCGGCGACCGCCGACCGGCAGCCGGGCGAGCCGGCGAGCGGTGTGGACTTCGAGGCGCTCTCGCTCACGGCGGCGGCGCACTGGCGCGACCGCATCACGATCTCGGGCGGGATCCGGTACAACATCCTGTTCGACGAGCTCGACGACGAGCAGCTCGCGTTGCGCGTGAAGCTGACGCCGCGCCAGTGGGTCACGCTGGAACACGATTTCCTGGCGCCGACGTTCGACGGTGATTCCATCTGGAACGTGTTCGCGACCGGCGCCTATCGGGATCTGCGGGCCAGCTACGAGGTCGCGCTGCCGCGCGGGGTGAAGGCCTACGCGCGCGGGTTCGTCCGCTTCTTCACCGCGACCCCCGACGAGGTTGCGACGGTCGGTCCCTACGCCGGCCAGGACGTGGGCGCGGCCGCGCCGGGTGGACGCCGGGCCGAGGGCGCCAGCCTGGGCGCCGCCTGGCGGTCCGCGCGCGGGATGGCGCGCGCCGACGCGTACTGGGACGACGGCTACGGCGGGCGCAAGCTGGGCGGCGACGCGACCGCCCGCTTCAAGGTGCGGCGGCCGCTGGAGCTCGAGGCGCGCGCGACGGGGTACACGTGGCGCAGTGATCTGCAGACGACGGGGACGACCGGTGAGGGGATCGTCTTTGGGCTGCAGGGCGGTGGGCGTGTCCAGCTCGGCCCCGGCGTTCGCCTGCACCTGCTGCTGGAGGACAACGTCGGCACCTTCTACAGCAGCCAGTTCCGCGGGCTGGCGATGGTCGAACTGGACGCCGGCCTATGAAGCACTGGTTCTCCCGGGCCGGGGTGGCCGCGACGATCGCCTTCGCGGCCGCCGCCGGGATCGCGGCGGGCCTGGCCTCCGCGTCACCGGCCACGACCGAAGCCGTGCCCGTCGCGCCGGTGGCGCACGTCGCGCCGTCGCCACTCATCTACCCGGGCGAGTCGCTGCCGATCCGGTTCGATCACGCGCGCCACGCGAAATTGGGTGCGACGTGCGAGGGGTGCCACACGTCGGCCGCCGGGTCGACCGTGGCGGCCGACAACCTGATCCCGGGCGAGGCCGCTTGCCGCGCGTGCCACAAGATCGACCGCGCGAATCCTACCAAGACCGTGCTTGCCGGGCAGGCGGCGGCGCGCTGCGATGCTTGCCATGCGGATCTGGCCGGCCATGGCTGGATGCCGGGCGGCGGGGAGTCGCCGGCGGAACCGCCGCGCGTCGTCATGCCGCGGCCGAACCTGAAGTTCAACCACCGCCTGCACGCGGCGCGCGGCATCGCGTGCGCGCTCTGCCACACGGCCGCGGCGGGGCAGGCGATGGTCACCCGCGCGGACCTGCCGATGATGGCCAGCTGCCTCGCCTGCCACGACGGCAAGCAGGCGACTGCCCGTTGCGCGGCCTGCCACCTGACCGAGCCCGACGGCCGCCTGCGCGTGCAGCTGGCGACCGCGGCCACGATCGCGGCGGGCGGCACCGGCCTGCTGGAGCCGTCCGGGTCGCTGCGTGGGTTCGACGCGCACAGCCCGACCTTCCGCCGCGACCACGCTCAGGCGGGCCGCGACGAGCACTACTGCCTGACCTGCCACCGCCGCAACGATTGTATCGACTGCCACGGCGGGGTCGTCCGCCCGCCGGACATTCACCCGGCGGACTACGTGTCGTTGCATGTGGTCGACGCGCGCCGCAACGTGCCCGACTGCTCGTCCTGCCACCGCCTGCAGACGTTCTGCGTCGGGTGCCACCAGCGCACGGGCGTGTCGGCTGATCCGTCGGGCGGGCAGCCGGGCGTGAAGGCCAACAACCCGTTCGGCACGGGGACGGGCGTCAAACAGTTCCACCCGCCGGGCTGGGCGCGCGACGCGGCCGGGGTGGTCATCGCGGTGCCCCGACCGAACAGCCACTCGATGGCGGCCAAACGGAACATCCGGACCTGCGTCTCCTGCCACCGGGAAGAGAGCTGCCTGACCTGCCACTCGACGGACCCGACGCGGGGGCCGAACTTCTCGCCGCACGGCCCCAACTTCGCCGGGACCGCCCGCTGCCGCTTCCTGTCGTCGCGGAACCAGCGCGCCTGCCTCAAGTGCCACGCGATCGGGTCGGCGGCGCTCGATTGCGAGCCGTGACCGGATTGCTTCAGAAACGCCTCATTTTTTGGCGCGTTTTTCCGATAGCTTACAATTGAAGCCGTGATTGCTGCGCTCGCGTATCTCGCTCTGCACGTCGACTCCGCGGCGGTTCCGCCGCCGGCGACCGACGTTTTCGACCCGGTGGCCGCGCGCGCGGAGCACCTGGGGCCGGGCGAGCCGCGCGAGATCTCCAAGAAGGAAGAGTGGTTCCAGGACAAGGCGCTGCGCCCGGACGTGCACCTGTCGGACGCCGACCTCTCCCGCTGGACGACTCCCGCCCCCGCGGCGCACGAACGCAAGAAGACGTCGCGCGGGCGCGTGCCCGAGCTCGATGCCGAGATCTGGCCGGGCGAGCGGCTCGAGCCGGTGACGACGCTCTACAACGTCTGGACGCACGAGGCGCTGCCGATCCTGCCGGGTGACGGCCACGAGATCGACAGCCGCTTCAAGCGGTTCCTGCGCGATCATTTCACGAACCAGGCGACCCACATGGACACGCGCCTCATCGACGTGCTCCGCCGCGTGGCGGGCAAGTTCTCGGCGCGGCGCATCGAGGTTGTCTCCGGCTATCGCTCGCCCAAGTACAACCTGATGTTGCGCAAGAAGGGGCATCAGGTCGCGCGCCACAGCCAGCACATGGAGGGGCACGCCGTCGACTTCCGCATCCGCGGCGTGGCCACCCAGCAGGTCCTGCACTACGTGAAGTCGCTGCGCCTCGGCGGCGTGGGCTTCTACCCACACTCGCAGTTCGTGCACAGCGACACCGGCCCGATCCGCTACTGGCGCGGCAGCTGAAGCCGGTCTGAATCCCCTCGCCACGCGAAGCGAGGAGAGGGTTAGGGAGAGCGGCGGTCTTACGCGAGCTTGGCTTCGAGCTCGGACCAGCGGGCGTAGAGGCGGTCGACGTCTGCTTGCTTCGCCTCGACGGCGGCGAAGAGCTCCATGAGCCGGCCGGCGTTGCTCGCGTTGGCGGGATCCTCGGCGTCGACTTTCGCCTGCGCCAGCGCGGCGTCGGCGGCGGCGATGGCCTGTTCGATGCCGTCGTACTCCCGCTGCTCCATGTACGAAAGCTTCTTGCGGGGCGCCGCTGACTTGGACTCGCGGGCGGCGCTGTCGCGCGAGCGCTGCGCGGCAGCGGTTTCGGCGCGCCAGCTCTCCCACTGGCCGACGCTGGCGAAGGGGACGACCGCCCCCTCGGGCGCGAAGGCCAGGATCGTGGTGGCGACCTGGTCCAAGAAATAGCGGTCGTGCGTCACCAGCAGGACGGCTCCGTCGAAGCTGGTCAGCGACTCTTCCAGGATGGCCAGCGTTGCCAGGTCCAGGTCGTTCGTCGGCTCGTCCAGGACCAGGATCTGCGCGTCCCGCAGCATCAACTTGGCCAGCAGCAGGCGGCTCTGCTCGCCGCCCGAGAGCTGGCGGACGGGCATCTCGGCCTGCTCGGTGCGGAACAGAAACCGTTCCAGGTAGCCACGCACGTGCACGCGCGCGCCCCGGAAGGTGACGTGATCGCCGTCGGGGGACAGCGTGTCCGCGACGGTGGCCTCGGGATCCAGCAGCTCGCGGTTCTGCTGAAAGTACGCGATCTGCAGCCCGTCGGCGCGCTGAACGGTTCCGTCCGACGGCGGCTCCTCGCCCAGCAGCACGCGCAGCAACGTCGACTTGCCGCAGCCGTTCGGGCCCAGAAGGCCGATGCGCGTGCCCGGGCCGACGAACAGGTTCACGCCCGTGAAGATCGTGCGCCCGTCGTACGACTTCGAGATCCCGCGCGCCTCGATCAGCCGGCGCGGACGCCGCTCCGCCCCCTGAAATTCCAGGCTGACCGACCGCGTCTGATTGCGCGTCGTCAGGTCGTCGACCTCCTTGGCGATGTCGCCGTGCCGGGCGATGCGCGCCTGCTGCTTGGTCGTGCGCGCGGCCGCGCCCCGGCGCAGCCACTCCGTCTCGCGGCGGAGCGTGTTTCGCAGCACGACCTCGCGCCGCTCCTGCGCGTGCATCGCCTCTGCCTTGACGCGCGTGTAGGTCACATAGTCGCCGTCGACGGACAGCATCCCGCCGGGGTTACGGGGGTCCAGCTCCAGGATGCGCGTCGTGACCCGCTGCAGGAACAGCCGGTCGTGGGTCACCGTGATCGTCGCCGGGCCGTCGGGGCGGCCCAGCAGCGACTCCAGCCACTCGATGCTCTCGACGTCCAGGTGGTTCGTCGGCTCGTCGAGGAGCAGCAGGTCGGGGCGCCGCGCCAGCTCGCGGCCGAGAGCGACCCGCTTCTTCCAGCCGCCCGACAGCGACGCGACGGAGGTCTCGGGCGAGACGGCGCTGCCGGCGCGCCCGGTCAGCGAGAGCCGCGCCAGGACGTCGTCCGCCGCTCCCTCCGCCGCCCCTTCCTCGACGGCCGCGCGGACCGTCACGTCCTTCGCGAACCGCGGCACCTGTTCCAGAAGCGCCACCCGCAGCCCCCGCTGGCGCGACACGGCGCCGCGCTCGGGCGAGTGCAGGCCCGCCAGGATCCGCAACAGCGTCGACTTCCCCGCGCCGTTTGGCCCGATGAGCCCGACGCGCTCGCCCTCGGAGACCGTGAAGCTCACGCCTTCGAAGAGGGGCCTCACCCCGAACGAGGCGCCGAGGTCCTGCGCCGTCAGCAGGATTGCCAAGTCAGTCCTCCGCTCATTCGATTCGCATCTGGCATATAGGAGAGGCCGGTTTGGACATCGCTACGCACATAAATTATGCTCAAACGTATGCGTACGACGCTTGATCTGCCCGAGGATCTCATGACTGAAGCGCAGCGCATTCTGGGATTCAAATCGAAGACTGACACGGTGATCCTGTCGCTGACGGAACTGGTTCGGAAGCGACGGATTGACGAACTGAAAAGTCTCCTCGGACACGTCGATCTCGACATCGACGTTGATCGATCGCGGCGGCGGCCGAAGTCGGAAACGCCGATCCGACGGAAAACACGACGGCACGGGCCGTGATCGTCGTCGACACGTCCGTCTGGGTCGAGGGGCTGCGAGGCCGGCAGCCGATCGCCGCCCGGCTTGCGGGCGCGCTGGACAGGGATGACGTCGCGCTGCCTGTCCCGGTCCGGATCGAGCTCCTCAGCGGCGCTCGTCGGACCGAGCGCGCCCAGCTTCGGCGCGTGTTGAGCGCTCTTCCGTTGCTGGTCCCCTCCGCCGAGACGTGGCCCCGCATCGAGGAATGGGTCGCAACCGGGGCGGCAGCCGGACATAGATTTGGTGTTGCCGATCTTCTGGTCGCCGCCATCGCATCCGAGAACGCGTGTCCTATCTGGTCGCTGGACCAGGATTTCACGCGTCTCGCGCAGCTCGGCCTCGTATCTCAATACGTTCAGCCTGCGTGACGGTCATCGCGGTTTCGCGCGCAACGAGATCAGCTTGTTCAGGGACCCTGACGAGAAGCCGGCCAGGTCGAGGGCAATGAAGGTGAAGCCCTGGGCGCGGCCGAGGGCGACGATCGAGTCGCGGATCGCGGGCTCGACGGCGCGGGGCAGGTCGGGGCCGTCGATCTCCAGGCGCGCGACCTCGCCGTGGTAGCGGACGCGGAGCTGGCGGAATCCCAGCGCGCGCAGGCCGTCCTCGAACGCGTCGACCCGGCGCAGGCGCTCGGGCGTGATCTCGGTGCCGTACGGGAAGCGCGACGACAGGCAGGCCAGCTGCGGCTTGTCCCAGGTCGGCAGGCCCAGCTGGCGTGAGAGCGCCCGCACGTCGCCCTTCGTGAATCCCGCGTCGACCAGCGGGTGGCGCGCGCCGCGCTCGTCGGCGGCCCGCAGCCCGGGGCGGTGGTCGCCGAGGTCGTCCAGGTTGGTCCCCAGCAGCACCTCGGCCAGGCCCAGCGCGTCGGCGCGCGGCCGGGCGATCTCCAGCAGCTCCGCCTTGCAGTGGTAGCAGCGGTCGGTCGGGTTCTGCGCGAAGCCTTCCCGTTCGAGCTCGTGCGAGTCGACGATCTCCAGGCGCGCGCCAATCTGGGCGGCCAGGTCGCCGGCAGCCTGACGCTCGCTGGCGGCCATGGTGACGGACACGGTGGTCAGGCCGATGCAGCGGTCACCCAGCACGTCGTGCGCGACCCGCAGCAGCAGCGTCGAGTCGACGCCGCCCGAGAAGCACACCAGCGCCGAAGCGTATCCGCCCAGCACGTCGCGCAGCCGCGCGTGCTTCTCGGCCAGCGAAGGGGTGGGTTGGGTCTGCGGGGCTTCCATGGGGACCGACAATGATACGGGCAAGAATGATAGCTACGAATCAGGCGATCGCGACCCGCTCGGCGGCCGCCACCGCGGCGGCCACCTCCGCGGGCATGTCCAGCTTGGCCTCGGCCGGCTCGACGTCCTTCACCCGCGAGCGGGTGGCGGGGTGCGCCGGTACGAATAGCGAGCAGCAATCGTCGAACGGCAGGATCGACGTGTCGTACGTGCCGATCCGCTGGGCCAGCGCGGTGGTCTCGAGCTTGTCGTACGTCAGCAGCGGGCGCAGCACCAGGCGGCGGGCGGCGCTGTCGATCGTCCCCAGGTTGTGGATCGTCTGACTGGCGACCTGGCCAAGGTTCTCGCCCGTGACCAGCGCATCGGCACCCAGACCGTCGGCGACGGCGTCGGCGATCCGCATCATCATGCGCCGATAAAGGATGACAGCCAGCTCGCCCGGACCGGCGGCCCGCAGGCGCTTCTGCACGTCCGTGAAGTTCACGATCGTCACGGAACGCAGCGCCTGCCAGCGCGCCAGCTTGCCCGCCAGCGACAGCACCTTGTCGCGCGACTTCTCGCCGACGTACGGCGGCGAATGGAAGTAGACCGCGTCCATCGCCAGCCCGCGCTTGGCGGCCAGCCAGCCAGCCACGGGAGAGTCGATCCCGCCCGAGAGCAGCAGCAGCGCCCGTCCGGACGCCCCGACCGGCAACCCGCCGGGCGCCCCGCGCGTCCCCGCATAGACGAATGCCTGGCCGGACCCGACCTCGACGCCGATGGTGACGCCCGGCTCGTGAACGTCGACCTTCAGCCCGGTCGCCTCCCAGACGCGCGCGCCAATCCGGCGTGAGATCTCCGGGGACGGCACCGGAAAGCGCTTGTCCGATCGGCGCGACTCGACCTTGAAGCTGGCCGGCCGGTCGCGGGCGATCGACCGGCGGGCCTCGTCGATCGCGGCGCCGGCGATGGCCTCCAGATCGGGCTCGGCCGCGACCTTGCGCGCGACCGAGAAGGACACCAGCCCGAACACCCGTTCCAGCCGCCCGGCTGCGTCGTCGACGTCTGCCGGCTGCACGCGCACCAGGGTCCGGCCGTGCGTGTTGCTGACGCTGGCGCCCGTCAGGTCACTCACGGCGGCCCGGATGTTGTCCGCCAGCACGCGCTCGAAGCGCTGGCGGTTCCCGCTTTTCAGGAACAGCTCGCCGTAGCGGCACAGCAAAACGCCCGCGTCTTCCATTGCGCGGGCGTCTTTTACCCGCGGCGGCCCCGATTGGCGAGGGAGAAAGCCGCGGCGTCCGCCGCGCCCTGACGCGCGTCGCGCGGTCCGCCCGGCCGATTCACGTCGCGCGCGGCGTCGGCCAGCGCGGCAGCGGCGGCGTCGACCTCGGCGGCCGTCGTTTCGCGCGACAGCGAAAAGCGCAACACGGCCGTGCGATCGTCGACGCCGATCGACTTCAACGCAGCGCTGGGCCCCGCCACGCGCGAGGCGCACGCCGATCCGGCGGACGCCAGCACGCCGCGGGCCTCCAGCGCGTGCAGCAGCGGTTCACCCGGCAAACCCGGGAACGCGACGGAGGCGATGTGCGGCGCACGCTCGGCACCGGTGACCGTGGGCCGCGCGCCCGGAACCGCGGCGACTGCGGCGCATTCCAGACGATCGCGCAGCGCGGCGACATTCTGGGCAGCTCCCGACTCCAGCGCCTGCCGCGCCAGCGCGGCGGCCTTCCCGAACCCGACCGCCGCGGGCAGGTTCTCGGTTCCGCCGCGCCGCCCGCGCTCTTGCCCGCCGCCGACCCACAGGGGCTGCAGCCGCGCGCCTGGTCGGATCCAGAGCGCACCCGCTCCGCGCGGGCCATGCAGCTTGTGGGCAGACAGCACCAGCGTGTCCGCGCCCAGCGCGGCGGGGCGCAGACGCATGAGGCCAAAGCCCTGAACGGCGTCGACGTGCAGGTGGGGCCGCCGCCGGCCCGGGCCAAGCCGTCGCGCGATCTCGGCGACAGGCTGGACCGTCCCCAGCTCGTTCTGGACCAGCATGACCGCCACGACCGCGGTTTCCGGGCGGACCGCCGCCAGGACCGCGTCCGGCGACACCACGCCGTCTGGCGCCGGGTCCACGCGGTCCACCGTGAACCCCTCGGCCGCCAGCGCCTCGATGGCGCGCATGACGGCCGGGTGCTCGAACGCCGTCACGACCAGGTGGCGCCCGCGCGCCGCACGCGCCGCCCCCAGGATGCCCATCGCGTCCGCCTCGGTCCCGCCGCTGGTGAAGACCAGCTCCTCCGGCTGGGCGTCCAGCGCCCTGGCCACCTCCGCGCGGGCCGCCTCCAGGGCCCGGGACGCAGCCGCGCCGGCCGCGTGGGCGGCCGCCGGGTTGCCGAAAAGGTCGCGCGCCGCCTGCGACATGGCGGCCAGGACCTCTGCGGCCGGACGCGTCGAAGCGGCGTTATCCAGATAGATCACCGGCGAACTATACGGCCTGTCATCCTTGCTTCCTTGGCCGGGCCTTGGCCCTGGCTGCTTTATTGAGGTAAATCAAAGGCGTGGATATTGGCGCACGGGCCAAGAAAATCTTGCACGCCGTCGTGTCCGAATATCTGGCGACCGGCGAAGCCGTCGGTTCGCAGACGGTCACGCGGCGGTACGGGCTGGACGTTTCGGCGGCCACCGTCCGCACCGTCATGGGCGAGCTGGAAGAGGTCGGCTTCCTGCGGCACGCCCACACGTCCGGCGGCCGCCTGCCGACCGAGCGTGGGTTGCGCTACTACGTCGACATGCTGCTGCGGGTCCGCAGCCTGACCGCCGGCGAGAAGGACGACATCCGGGAACGCCTGGCGCCCGCCACGGGCGACGTGCCCGAGGTGATGCAGCGGACGACCCGCATGCTGCGCGAGCTCAGCCATCTGACGGTCGTGGTTCAGGCGCCGCGGCCCGACAGCGACGTGGTCCAGCACCTGGAGTTCGTGCAGATGCGCGACGGCCAGCTGCTGGTCGTCATCGCCGCGGCCAGCGGGCAGATCCAGAACAAGCTGATCCCGGCCGAAGGGATCATCTCGCCAGGGGACCTGGACCGCATCAACAACTTCCTGAACGGGCTGGTGAGCGGGTTGACCATCGAGCAGGTCCGCGCCCGCCTGCTCGAAGAGATCGCGAAGGAACGCACGACGCACGACCAGCTGGTCGCCCGCGCGTTGCGGCTGGCCACGGCCGCCGTGCCGGTCGACCCCACGCCCGAGGTGCTGGTCGACGGGCAGTCGAACCTGCTCGCGGGCAAAGCCGACCTCGAGCGCGCCAAGCTCTTGCTGCGCACGCTCGAGGAGAAGGACCTGGTCGTGCGGCTGCTGGAACGCACGCTTGGCGCGCCGGGCATCTGCGTCTTCATCGGGGCCGAGGCGAACCTGGCCGACCTGACCGACGTGTCCGTCGTGGCCGCTCCCTACGTGGCCGACGGACGTCCGCTGGGAACGGTGGGTGTCATCGGGCCGTCACGCATGAACTATTCTCGCGTCATCCCGCTGGTCGATTTCACCGCGGAGATGATCGGCGAAGCGCTGGGAAAGAGTTAAGAGACGAGTAGGGAGCCGGAACCGACATGGACGAGACCAACACGAACGACAACGGTGGCGGGGTAGGGGACGGCGCTTCGCCGCAGCTAGCGCCCGAGACGGCGGACGAGCGCGCGGCGTCGCTGATCGCCGAACGCGACGAGCTCAAGGACCGCATGCTCCGCATCGCGGCCGACTTCGAGAACTACAAGAAGCGCTCGCGCAAAGAACAGACCGACGCGGTCACGCAGGCGCGTGAGGCAGTGCTGCGCGATTTGCTGGAGGTCGCCGACAACCTGGAACGCGCGACCGCGCAGACGGCCGGCGCGGTCGACGGCGCGGCGGTGCTGAAGGGCGTGAACCTGGTACTGCGGCAGTTTCAGCAAAAGCTGGAGCGGTACGACGTCAAACCGTTCGAGGCCGCCGGGCAGCCGTTCGACCCGCGCGTTCACGAGGCGATCTCGCGCGTCGAGCGCGCCGACGTGCCCGCCGGCAACGTCGCCGTGGAGCTGCAAAAGGGCTACAAGATCGGCGAGCGGCTGCTGCGCCCGGCGATGGTGTCGGTGTCGACCGGGCCGGCGCAGTCCAAAGCGTCCGAGGGCTAGGCTGGCGACCGACTACTACCAGAGGCTGGGGGTCGACCGGGACGCGACGGAAGTCGAGATCAAGGCGGCCTACCGCAAGCTGGCGCTGCGCTGGCACCCGGATCGCAACCCCGGCGACCCGGCCGCGGAGGAGAAGTTCAAAGACCTCTCCATCGCGTACGCCGTGCTGTCCGACGAGGACAAGCGGACGCACTACGATCGGTTCGGCGCGATTGACGGCCCCGGTCCGTTGAGCGGCGCCGACATCGCGTCAGCGACCGAGTTCTTCGACGCGCTCTTCGGCGACCTGTTCGGCCTGGCGCGCCGGCGCAAGACCACCGGGCGCGACATGCGCTACACGCTGGAGGTCGACTTCGAGGACGCGGCGCTGGGCTGCGAGAAGACGATCACCTTCGAGCGCCCCGAGGACTGCCGGGCTTGCTTTGGGACCGGCGCCGAGGGCGCGGCCGCCGGCCTGGTCACCTGCCCGCGCTGCAACGGCGAGGGGGTCGTGCGCAAGAAGACCGGATTTCTGACCACGCGGCGCGAGTGCATGGGCTGCGGTGGGACCGGCCAGGTGCCGCGCGCGCGCTGCCCCGTCTGCGAAGGCGCGGGGCTCGTCGATCGCGAGCGCAGCTACGTCGTGCGCATCCCGCCTGGATCGATCGGCGGGTCGACGCAACGGCTGCCGCGCGAAGGCGCCCCCGGGCGGCGAGGTGGCCAGTCCGGCGACCTGCACGTCATCGTCCGCGTGCGCCCGCACGCATTTTACGGCCGCGAGGCCACGCGCGAGGGGGACGTCCTGACCGTCGATCTGCCGCTGACGTTCGCCGAGGCGGCGCTGGGCGCCGAGGTGGAGGTTCCCGTGCTGGACGCGACGGTCAAGATGCGGGTGCCGCCGGGCACGCAATCGGGCACGGTGTTTCGCCTGCGCGGCAAGGGGTTCCCGCGCGGGTCCGGCCGCGGTGACGTCCACGTGCGCCTGGCGGTCGAGACGCCGGTGCGCCTGGAGGACGACGCGCGCGCGCAGCTGGCTCGGCTGGCCGCGTCGCTGGCCGCCTCCGACCACCCGCGCCGTCGCGCGCTGCGGGCCGTGCTCGACCGGGCCTCCGCCGGCGGTGAGCCGCCGCGCGCCCGCGTCGCCGACGGGAGCGAGCGATGAGCGCGAACCCAGCGCCCGCGCCGACTACCCCGCCGGGGCCCGCCGTCCTGCGCCGCCCACCGCGCCTGCTGCTGCACGTGGGTCTGTTCCTGGCGACCTTCCTGACCACCACCGCCGCCGGCGCGCTGTTCGTGCACGGCCAGATGGGCGGCGATCTCGGCTGGCAGTCCATCCTGCCGATCTCCGACGGGCTGTCGTACTCGCTGCCGCTGATGTTGATCCTGCTGTCGCACGAGCTGGGGCACTACCTGGTCGCGCGCCTGCACGGCGTCGACGCGTCGCTGCCGTACTTCATCCCGCTGCCGCCCAGCTTTGGCCTGGGGACGATGGGCGCCGTGATCGGCATGCGGAACGTGACCTCCGACCGCAAGAAGCTGATCGACATCGGCGCGGCCGGGCCGCTGGCGGGCCTGTTGGTGGCCATCCCGGTGATCTGGTACGGCCTCGCGCATTCGCAGGTGGGGCCGCTGGTGGCGGGCGGCCAGCAGGAGGGGAACTCGATCCTCTACGCGCTCCTCAAGCGGGCCGTCAAAGGCGCCTGGCTGCCGGACGGGCACCGTGACGTGTTCCTGCACCCGACCGCGTGGGCGGGGTGGGCCGGCCTTCTGGTCACGATGATCAACCTGATCCCGATCGGTCAGCTGGACGGCGGGCACGTGGCCGCTGCCTACTTCGGCAACGGCTACAACCGGTTCGCGGCGCGGCTGCACCGGGTGTTGCCGCTGGGCGCGCTGGCCGTGTTTTTCTGGGTGCTGCACGTCGTGCGCGTCGAGGCGGCCGGCCACTGGGACCAGGCCATCGGCGCGTCGATCGCGCTGGGGGCGGCCTTTCCGTGGCTGGTCTGGTTTCTGCTGATCGGCGTCGTGCGGCGCATTTCAGGCGGCGTGAACCACCCGCCCGTCGATGACACGCCGCTGCCCGCCAGCCGGCGCGTGCTGTTCTGGGTGATGGTGGCGGTGTTCGTCGGCGTGTTCATGCCCGTGCCGTTCCGGGCGACGTTCGTTGGCGGGGTGCAGGAAGCCCCCGCCGCGCCCACGGCGTCGGCCACGCCATGAAGGTCACGCCCTTCGAGCTGCCCGTCGAGGAGATCCGGGCCAGCTTGCAGGCGTTGCGGCGGCCGCTGAGCGTGGCGATCCTGCGCGCGCGCAACCCCTTCAACGTCGGCGCGATCATCCGTGTCGCGCACTCCTTCCTGGTGCGCGAGATCCTGCTGGTCGGCGACGAGCGCTGGTATGAGCGCGGCGCGATGGGGATGGATCGCTACGAGAACATCGTGCCGCTACCGACCGAAGCCGATCTCATTGCCCACGTGCGCGCCACCGGACGCAAGCTGGTGGTGTTCGAGAAGGACGCCGCGCGCGTCGACCTGTGGCACGCCGAGCTGCCGGACGACTGCGTGATGCTGTTCGGCAGCGAGACGGCCGGCGTCTCCGAGGCGCTGCTGCAGGCCGCCGACATGATCGTGGGCATCCCCATGTACGGCATCAACCACTCGTTCCCGGTCACCGTCGCGGCGGGCATCGCGATGGCCGAGTGGACCCGCCGCTACTACGCGACCTGAACACGTTCACCGGCGCTGCAGAATCGCCAGCGTCTCGACGTGCGGGGTGTGCGGGAGCATGTCGTACGGCGTGACCGACGCCGGCTGGTAGCCGCGCCCGGCCAGCACCGCCAGATCGCGGGCCAGCGTATCGGGGTCGCACGACAGGTACCCGACCGCCCGGGGCGAAAGCCGGGCGACCTCTGCCAGCACCTCGGGCGCGCACCCGCGGCGCGGCGGGTTGACGACGACGACCTCGGCGCGGTCCAGCGTCGCCAGCACGGCCGCGGCGTCACCGGCGACAAAGCGCGCGTTGCGGACGCCGTTGCGGGCGGCGGCGTCGGCGGCGTTCTGGACGGCGCCCGCGTTGGATTCGATGCCGACGGCCTCTGCTGCGCGGCCAGCCAGCGCGAGGCCAATCCCGCCCACGCCGGAATACGCGTCGACCACCCGTTCGGTCGGCCGCAGGTCCAGCGCCTGAATCAGCGCCGCGTACGCCAGGCCCGCCACCTCCCGGTTCGCCTGGAAGAACGCGCCGGCCGTCAGCCGGATCTGGATCGTCTGGTCCGCGACGATCAACTGATCCTGCAGCGCAGGCTCGCCGGACAACGTGCGGTCGGCGTCCTGGTTGCCGGCCGCGAAGATGGCGTTGCCGCGCGTTGGATTTTCATGCTCGACGACGCCCACCACCTCCGCGCGCGCGCTTCGCAAGCGGTCAGCCAGCTCTGGTCCGTTCGGCAGCCGCCGCGCGACGATCAGCGTGCACAGCACCTGACCTGCGTGATTCGACCGCAGGACCGCGTATCGGAGCCGGCCGGTCAGCGTGCGCTCGTCGTAGATCTCGACGTCCAGCTCGTCCAGCAACCCGCGCAGCTCCGTCGCGACCGCGTCGAGGGCGGGCTCCACGACGCGGCAGCCGAGCAGGTCGACGACCTCGTGCGTGCGCGGGGCGTAGCCGCCCAGCATCGTCGCCCCGCGGGCCCGTGCGGCGACCAGCTTGGCGTTGTTGCGGTAGCCGAGCACGCGCGGCGAAGCGACGGTCGCCTGGACGGCGACCTCGCGCAACGCCGCCTGCGGCGCGAACGCGCGGAGGACCCGGCCGCGCTTCCATTCCAGCTGCGCCGCATACCCGAGGTGCTGGATGGCGCAGCCGCCGCAGCGGCCGAACCCGGGACAGACCGGCTCTCGACGATCGGGCGACGCTGCGACGATCCGCTCCAGGCGGCCCCAGGCGGTGGGCGCGTGAGGCGACACGTGGGCCACGGTCGCCTCGATCTGCTCGGCCGGCAGCGCACCTGGGACGTGCAGCGCGGTGCCCGCCAGTTGGCCGACTCCCGCGCCGTCGTCGTCGAGGTCCGCGCAGGCCAGCGCGACCCGGTCGCCGGCCTGCATGGCCGTCAGACCGCCCCGATGGCGGCGGCCAGCTTGGGCAGCGAGACGTCGTAGCGGTAGGCCGTCGCGCGGTGCCCGTCCTCGAACTCTTCGTGCTCGCAGGCGATGCCCAGCTCCCGCAGGCGGCGCACCAGGATGCGCGCGCCCAGGTCCAGGTTGTGCTCGTCGCGCGTTCCGGCGTCGAGGTAGACCAGCTTCATCCGGCGCAGCGCCTCGGCGTGGTGAACCGCCAGCTCGACGGGATCCCAGGCTTTCCACCGCTCCCAGACCGCCCAGTCGATCGCGCCGGTCTCGACGTCGAACGGGAGCGCGATCCCGTGGTCGCGCCCGGCCTCGGGCGAGTAAGCGCCGGCGGTGGCCAGCACCATCATCGTGGTGAACGCGTCGCCCGACTTCTTTTCGCGCGCCTCGAAGTCAGCCAAGAATCGTTCGATTCCGCCGTGCCGGCGCAGCGTCCGCGCCGCGACCGGCAGGTCGGGCAACAGCGACAGCTCGAACGCCATGTCGCCGGCGTGGCTGGCGACCGCTGCGAACTGGTCGGGGTGACGCATGGCCAGCACCAGGGCGCCGAAACCGCCCGACGACTTTCCCCCGACGGCGCGCGCCGCACGTTCGGGGATGGTTCGCAGCCGCTGGTCCAGCGCCGGGAGCACCTCTTCAATCAGGTGCGTTTCGTAGTTTCCCAGCGCCGGCGAATCCAGGTACTGGGCGCCGCCCCAGCGCGTGAAGCAGTCGGGCGCGGCGACGATCGCCTCCCCCATCTTGCCGGCGGCGACCAGCGCATCCAGGCGATCCCCGAGGCCGGGCTGCCAGCGCGTCCCCGAAAACATCATCTCCCCGGTCCCGCCGTAGCCGGCCAGCCACAAGATGAGGGGATAGCGGCGCTCGGGCGCGCGCCCATAGGACGGCGGCAGCCAGACGGCCAGCCGCCGCGCCGTCGGGTCGCCCAGCGGATTGCCCGCCAGCGCGCGGCTCTCGACGACTTCGATCGCGACCGACATCGCGCGGGTAGTGCGGCATAGTCCGGCCCGACCGTGCCTGCCGTTCGATCTCTCGTACCGACGGTGCTGACCGTCGGGTTGGCCCTGGTCTCGGCCGACCTCGGCCGAAGTGCCCGCGCCGCGAAGCCCGCCGAGGCCGCGAAGGCCACCACCGCGTCCGTGCCGGCCCCGCACCTGGACGTCAAGAGCTGGTCGCTGGCGAACGGCCTGCAGGTGCTGTTCCTGGCCGATCACAAGGCGCCGATCGCGACGGTTCAGGTCTTCTATCACGTGGGATCGAAGGACGAGCATCCCGGCATCCGCGGCGTCGCCCACATGTTCGAGCACCTGATGTTCATGGGCTCGACGCACGTCCCGCCCGAGGAGCACGCCCGTCTCCTGAAGGAAGTCGGCGGCGTCGTCAACGCCTTCACGACCGAGGACCTGACCGCGTACCACGACACGGTGCCGCCCTCGTATCTGGGGTTCGCGCTGCAGCTGGAAGCCGAGCGGATGCGCCAGCTCAAGCTGTTCCCGACGACGATCGACTCCGAACGCCATGTCGTCGAGGAAGAGAAGCGGCTGCGCATCGACAACGATCCCGTCGGCAAGGCGCTGGAACGCTTCCGCGCGCTGGCCTACACGCAGCACCCGTACAACTGGACGGCGATCGGCACGATCGAGGATCTGGAAAAGGTCACGCCGGCCGACTGCCAGCGCTTCTATGACACCTACTACCGCCCGAACAACGCCACCCTGATCGTCATCGGCGACCTGGACGAGCAGGTCGTTCGCAAGCTGATCGACCAGCACTTCGGCGCGATCCCGCGCGGTCCGGAGCTCGCCCGCAAATATCCGGTCGAGCCCCCGCAGACGGCCCCCCGGACGGCGTCGTTGCAGATGGAGGTCCAGATCCCCGTCATCGTCGGCGGCTATCACGTGCCGCGCGCCGCCGATCCGGACATGCCGGCGCTGGAAGTGCTGGCCACGATCTTGTCGGCGGGTGATTCGTCCCGCCTGACCCAGAGGCTCGTTCGGCACGACCACCTGGCGATCGCCGCGGGTGGCGTGACCGAGGCGATGGAAGACCCGGGGCTCTTCATCGTCTACGCGGCCTACCTGCCCGACAAGGACGGCGCGAAGGTCCAGGCCGCGCTGTCCGACGAGATTGGCCGCGTGCGCGACGCGCCGGTGGCCGCCGACGAGCTGGACAAGGCCAAGAACCAGCTGGCGGCGGGCTTCGTCTTCGGCCTCGAGACCGTCGACGGCATCGCCCAGCGGCTGGGGCAGGCTCAGTACGTCGAGGGCGACTGGCACCGCTTCATCGAGGGCGCCAGCCGCTACCTGGCCGTGACCGCCGCCGACGTCCAGCGCGTCGCCAAGAAGTACCTGGTCGACACGAATCTCACCCGCGTCACGCTGGTGCCGCCGGGCGCGCCGCTGCCGCCGGCGGCCACGGGCGTTCAACCGCCAGGAGCCAAGCCGTGAGTTTTCGCGTTCCCGCAGCGTTGCTGCTGGTCGCGGTCGCCGGGTGCGCCAGCGCGCCGCCCAAGCCCGCTGCGCCGGCTGGCTCCATCGAAGTCCAGTACGAGGCGAAGCCGCCCGCGGCCCCGGCCGGCGGCGCCGCCGCGTTCTGGGCGGGGCGCAACGACCTCATCAAGGCCCCGGCCCCGCCCAAGCCGGCGGCGCTGGCGCTGCCCAAGATCGATCGCTTCACGCTGCCGAACGGGCTGCAGGTGATCGTCGTGCCGCGCAAGGATCTGCCCGTCGCCAGCTTCGGGCTGGCCGTCCAGGCGGGCGGCTACGACGAGACCAAGCAGACCCTGGGTGTCTCCGATTTCGTCGCCGCGATGCTGCGCAAGGGGACCAAGCGGCGCAGCGCCGACGAGATCTCGCGCGCCATCGACTTCGTCGGCGGCAGCCTCGACGCGCAGGCCTCGAACGAGGCGACCACGGCCGCTTGCTCGGCGCTGGCCAAGGACAGCGCGCTCTGCCTGGACCTGCTGTCGGACGTGCTTTTGCACCCGGCCTTCCCCGAGCAAGAGATGGGCGACGTGCGTGACCAGATGCTGGCCGCCATCGCCTCGCGGTTCGACAGCCCGGGCGAGCTCGCGAGCGCGCACTTCGACAACCAGCTGTTCGGCGAGAACCACCCCGACGGATGGATCCTGACCGCCGAGGACGTCAAGCGGATCGACCGCGCCGCGCTGGTGAAGTTCTGGCAGACGTTCTACAAGCCGAACCGCGCGATCCTGGCCGTGGCGGGCGACGTCGAGACGGGCAAGCTGCGCGCTCAGATCGAAAAGGCGTTCCACGGGTGGGCCAAGGGCAACGTGCCCGCGCGGCCGAACTGGAAGATCCCCCCGCTGGGCGGCACGCGCATGTTGCTGGTCGACAAGCCCGACCTGACGCAGGCGACGATCGTGATGGGGCACGCGGGCATTCGCCACGCCGACCCGCGCTGGTACGCGGCGACGCTGATCAACTACGTGCTGGGCGGCTCTGATTTTTCCTCGCGGCTGATGACCGAGGTGCGCGTCAAGCGCGGGCTGACCTACGGGATCGGCTCCAGCTTCGGGACATCGCTGTACCAGGGCGCATTCCGGGTCAGCGCCGCCACGAAGAACCAGTCGGTGTGGGACGCGCTGCTCGCGTCGGTCGACGAGATCCGACGCATGCAGGCCGAGGGGCCGACACCCGCGGAGCTGGACAAGGCCAAGGGCTACTACGCGGGCAGTTACCCGTTCAGCCTGCAGACCGCGGCGGGCATCGCGGCCGCGCTGGTCGGCGCCGAAGAGCACGGGCTGGGTGACGCCTACGTTCGCGAGCTTCCGCTGCGCCTGGCCGCCGTCGACGAGGCGCAGGCCAAGGCAGCCGCGCACGACTTCTTGAGCCCCGACACGCTGGTGGTCGTGATCGTCGGCAAGGCGGACGTCATCGAGCCGATTCTCGCCCAGACCGGCGTCACCTACGAGCGCATCAACTACAAAGATCCGATCAGCTCGGCTGCCCGCGCCGCGAAGGCGACCAAGGCCAAGTAGTCGACAGGGCGAACGCGCGGCCCAGGAACGCCAGCAGGTAGCCGGCCACGACGTCGGCCAAAAAGTGCTGCTTGGTCGTGAGCGTCGAGGCAGCCAGCATCGTGGCCATCAACAGCGCGAACCGCCCCAGCCGCGGCCGGTCGCGAATCAGGAGCAGCGCCAGCATCGTCGTGTGCGCGACGTGCAGCGACGGGAACACGTTGCCGGGCGGATCGACGTGCTGGACCCACGCCATGAACGCGTACGACAGATTGGGGTAGGGCGGGTAGAGCACCGGGCGCGGGTATTCCGCGCCGACGAAGAGGTGCCCCATGGCGCCGATCAGCATCACCAGGATGACGGCGGCCGCCGACCGGTTGAAGAGGACGCGCCGGCGGAAGCCGCCGACCGCGATCAGGAACGTCCCCGCGTAAAACGGCAGATAGCACCACGCCGTCCACGGCCAAAATGGGATGGCGTCGTCGAGGCGGGTGCGCAGCACCTCCGTCGAGCGCGCGAGGTGCGCGTGCCCGATGCCGAAGTACACTGCCGACTGGATCGCGGCCAGCCCAAGGCCGATGGTCCAGCGGTAGCGCGCGCTGGCCAGCTCTTCGGGGCGCGCGGCCGCGATGGGCTCGGGCTCGCCGTGCGGCCCGGGATGCACCGGCGTCGGCAGCGTCGGGTCTTCTGTCATGACGGCGGCATCATAGGCCGACGACCGCGAATTTCAGGTAGTCGCCCTCTGGAAACTGCGGGACCGTGGGGTGGTCGAACCCCGCGCCGCGCATCTCGCGGATGTCGGCCCGGCGGCCCGCCTGTCGCGTCCCCTCGACGATCGTTGCCGCAAAGGCTTTTCGGTCGACGTGGCTCGAACACGACGCCGCGCACAGGATGCCGTTCGGCGCCGTGACGGCGGCGCACGCGGCGTGCAGGCGGCGGTAAGCGCCCAGTCCGGCGGACAGGGCGGCATGGCTGGAGGCGAAGCTCGGCGGATCGGAGATCACGAGGTCCCAGCGCTCACCGGCCTTTTCGGCCCGGGCCAGAAAAGCGAACGCGTCCTCGGCGGCGAACCGGGCCGCTTCCAGCGGCAGCTCGTTGCGCTCGAAGTTTCGGCGCGCCGCCTCGATCGCGGGCGCCGCCACGTCGACGGTGGTGGTCTCGCGCGCGCCGCCTGCCGCCGCGTAGATCGAGAACCCGCCCGTGTAGCCGAACAGGTTCAGCACGCGGCGCCCGCCCGCCATCGTCCCGACCAGCGCACGGTTGTCGCGCTGGTCGAGAAAGAGACCGCCCTTCTGGCCATGTCGCAAGTCGGCCCCGAACCGCAGGCCATTCTCGCGCACCTCCAGCTCACGCTCGGGCAGGGTGCCCAGCACGGTCGCGGAGCCGTCTTGCCCGGCGCCCCGCGCCCGCCGCTCGACGACCGCCGCCACGGGGAGCCCGCGCGCGCGGCCGATCCGCTGGAGGCGCTGCGGCAGCGCCACGTAGAAGGCCCGCGCGCCGTCGCCGTCGTAGCGGACGGTCACCGCCGCGCCGTAGACGTCGACGTGCAACCCCGGCAACGTGTCCGCCTCGCCGTGGATCCAGCGGAAGGCGTTGGTGCGATCCAGCTGCAGCTGCTGCAAGCGCGCCATCAGGGCGCGATCGATCCGACCGTCGATCTCCGCCGCCGGGTCCGTCATCTCGGCCGCGCCCAGCAAACGGACAGCGATGGGCGAGCGCGCGTCCCAGAAGCCACGCGCCAGCGGACGCCGATCCGCGTCGACGACCAGCACCAGCGCGCCGTCGCGCAGGGGCGGGGGGCCGGCCAGCGCGTCACGGTACAGCCAGGGGTGTCCCTGGCGGATCGCGCGCGCCAGGCGCTTGCGAAGCTGGACGCGCGGCAACCCGCTTGGCTGGCCGCGGCTCAAACGGTCCGCTACTTCGCCGACGGTGGCCGGTCGGCGACCGGCACGTGAACGGCGACCGGCCGCGCCAGGCTGGACGCCGACTTGGCGACGGCCAGCACGCGCGCGCCGCTGGGGAACACGACATCGATCTTGCCCGAGCCGGGCGATCCCGCGACGACGCCCACCCCGAACTGCGGGTGTGCGATCCGCTCGCCCAGCGTGTACTGCGCCGCGGGTGCGTAAGGTCGCGCCGGCTTGGACGGATCGAACGGCGGCGCCGTCAAAACGGGCGCCGGCGTGGCCGCCCGAGAGCGGGACGAGGTAATGGTGCGTGCACGGGCCGGTCGGGCTGTTTCGTTCACGTCATCCCCCTCTGTTCGATAGCGGTGGTGGCCACCGCAACGCTTGCAGACCACCTTGGCGATCCGATCCCCCATCTTGGCCATGACGACGTGCCAGACTTGCCCACACTTCCCGCAGAGCGCCTCGATGTCCTGTCCTACTGCCGGCGTCGCCATTGCTCTAACATTAGCGCGCTTAGACCTCCGCGGGGTCTCGATATTCACCATAAACGTCGCGAAACACGCGGCAGATTTCTCCCAACGTGGCGTCGTGTCGTGCTGCCTCGAGCACCGCGTCCATCAGGTTCTCGTCGCCGGCGGCGGCGCGTCGTACGCCGGCCAGCGCGTGCGCGACGGCGGCTCCGTCGCGTCGCGCGCGGAGCTCGGCCATCGCCGCCAGCTGGGCGCGTTCGGGGCCGTCATCGATCTTCAGCGTCGGGATGCGCGCCGGCGGACCGCCGACGTGACGGTTGACCCCGACGACGCCGCGCGCGCCGCTGTCGATCTGCCGTTGCATCTTGTAGGCGCTGCCGGCGATCTCGCGCTGCGGCCAGCCGCTTTCGACCGCCGCCACGATCCCGCCCATCTCGTCGATCTTGGCCAGCAGCGCATTCGCCTCGGCCTCGATCCGATCGGTCAGGGCTTCGACGTAATAGCTGCCCCCGAGGGGGTCGGCGACTGACGCGACGCCCGTCTCTTCGGCGATGATCTGCTGCGTGCGCAGCGCGACGGTCGCCGCCTCTTCGGTCGGAAGCGCGTACGTCTCGTCGTAGGAGTTGGTGTGTAGCGACTGCGTGCCGCCCAGGACGGCGGCCAGCGCCTGGATGGCGGTGCGGACCACGTTGTTGAGCGGCTGCGGCGCGACCAGCGACACGCCGGCCGTCTGCGCGTGAGCCCGCAGCAGCCACGAGCGTGGGTTGCGCGCCCCGAATCGCTCGCGCATCAGCCGCGCCCACATCCGGCGCGCCGCCCGCATCTTGGCGATCTCCTCGAAGAAATCGTTGTGGACGTCCCAGAAGAACGACAGCCGCGGCGCGAAATCGTCGACGTCCAGCCCCGCTGTACGCCCCAGCTCGACGTAGCCGATACCGTCGGCCAACGTGAACGCCAGCTCTTGCACGGCGGTCGCGCCCGCCTCGCGGATGTGGTAGCCGCTGACGCTGATCGTGTTCCAGCGCGGCATCCGCCGCGTACACGTCACCAGCATGTCGCGCATGATGCGAAGGTGCGGCCGTACGCCGCAGATCCACTCCTTCTGGGCGATGAACTCCTTCAACATGTCGTTCTGGATCGTGCCCGCCAGACTTTCCGGCGGAATGCCGCGCCGCTCGGCCGCGACCACGTAGAACGCCAGCAAGGCGATCGCCGGGGCGTTGATCGTCATCGACGTGCTGACCTGGTCCAGCGGGATGTCGGCGAAGAGACGTTCCATGTCCGCCACCGAAGCGACGGAGACGCCCTCGCGTCCCACCTCGCCGGCCGAACGCGGGTCGTCCGGATCCAGCCCCATGAGCGTCGGCATGTCGAACGCCGTCGACAGCCCTGTCTGCCCGTGGGTCAACAGAAACCGAAACCGCCGGTTGGTGTCCTCGGGCGTGCCGAACCCCGAGAACATCCGCATCGTCCACGGCTTGCCCCGGTACATCGTGGCGTGCGGGCCGCGCGTGAACGGGTACTGGCCCGGGTCGCCCAGCTTCTCGTCGTAACGCCAGTCCGCCGCGAGGTCGCCCGGCCCGTAGACCGGCCGCACCGGAATACCCGAAAGCGTCTCGTACTTCCGTTCGTCGTCGGGCATCGAACGCCAAAGTCTATCCGGGTTCGCGGACGGTCGTATAGTCGCGACGGGGGAGGCTCATCAATGACTCATCGGTCGCGGTTTCGTTCATCAGTTCTGGTGGTTGCATTTGGTGCTCTGTCGTTCGTTCCGCTGGCATGCGGCGGAGGCAGCAGCTCGTCGGGTAGCGGTGGCGCCGGTGGTCCGGCAGCCACAGGCGGGACGGCTGGCGCTCGCACTGGGGGCGCCGGTGGCGGCGCGATCGGTGGCGGCGGAAGTCCCGTCGGCGGCGGCGGAAGTCCCGTCGGCGGCGCCGGTGGCGCGCACACGGGCGGCGCCGGCGGTTCAGTCGGCGGCGCGGCGGGGGGCGCAGGCGGGGCGGCTGGCGCACTCGGCGGCTACGCAGGAGGCGGCGGGGCAGGCGGCAAGGGAGGCGCTGCCGGTGGGGTCGCGGGCGGGGCGGGCGGCACCGCCGGATTGGGCGGCAACGCCGGATTGGGCGGAACCGCCGGATTGGGCGGCACCGCCGGGATGACCGGCGTGGGCGGCAACGCGGGCGGCGCCGGCGGCGCACCGGCCGTGCACACGACCAACCTGATCCTCAACGGCGACGCTGAAGCGGCGGTTGGCTCAACCGACGGCTCGCCTGTCGCCACTCCCAACTGGACGGTCACGGGTGAGGCGACAGCGGCGAAGTACGGGGCGTTCGGCTACCCGACCACGACCGATCCCGCACCCACGAGCCGGGGCATGAATCTGTTCATCGGTGGCTACCTCGACGCCGTGTCCACTCTCGCCCAAACCGTCGACGTCTCCAGCTACGGTGCGGCCATCGACGCCGGCCTGGTGAAGGCGACGCTGGCCGCCTATCTGGGCGGATACCAAGACCAGGAGGACACCGCCGTCTTTTCCGCCACGTTCCAGAACGCGGCGGGACAGGCGCTGGGTGCCCCTCTGACGATCGGGCCCGTTACCGCCACGGACCGGACTTCCGTGACGGCTCTCTTGCCGCGCTCGCAACAGGCGGCGGTGCCGGCGGGCACTCGCAAGGTCGCCCTCGTGCTGACGATGACGCGTACCAGCGGATCGAACAACGACGGCTATGCCGACAACCTGTCTCTGACGCTCGACACTCCGTAACAGTCGATCACAAAAAAAAACGGCGGCCGGCACCTCGTGGGTGCGGCCGCCGTTTGAATTGCGATGGTCTGGTTCAGGCCTGTGCGGTGACTTCGGGGCCGGCTGCGGCGCCCTCGGGTCCAGGGACCACGACGGGGACCGTCTCCAGCGTCAGGTCGAGCACCTCGTCGATCTTCTTGACGAAGACCAGCTCCAGCTCGGCCCTCACCGTCTCGGGGATGTCGACGATGTCCTTGCGGTTGCGATCCGGCAGGACGACCCGCTTGATGCCCGACCGGTGCGCCGCCAGCACCTTCTCTTTGATCCCGCCGACCGGCAGCACCGTTCCGCGCAGGGTGATCTCGCCGGTCATCGCGACGTCACCTCGAACGCGCCGCCCCGTGAGCAGCGACACGAGCGCCATGGTGATGGCCACACCAGCCGACGGTCCGTCCTTCGACACGGCGCCTTGCGGGACGTGCAGGTGGATATCCGTCCGCTCGAAGTCGGTCGAGATCCCCAGCTCCTCGACGTGCGTGCGCACCCAGGACAGACCAGCGCGCGCCGACTCTTTCATGACGTCCCCGAGCTGGCCGGTGAGGATCAGCATCCCCTTGCCGGTCATCGCAGAGGCTTCGATGAAGAGAATGTCGCCGCCCGTCGGCATCCAGGCCAGGCCCGTCGAGACGCCCGGGATTTCCGTCCGCTCCGCTGCTTCGGAGTAGAACTTCTGGGGCCCCAGCGCGTCGGCGATGTCCGCCGGCGACAGGTTCGGGTCGTACGACTGGTTCTCGGCGACCTTCACCGCGACGGCGCGGATGACGCTGGCGATCTCCCGCTCCAGATTTCGGACGCCGGCCTCTCGCGTGTACTGCTCGATGATCGTGTTCAGCGTATCATCCGACAGCTTGATCCGATTTTCGTCGAGCCCGTGCTCCGAGACCTGCTTCGGCACCAGGTGCCGCTTCGAAATCTCCAGCTTCTCCTCGCGAGTGTAGCCAGGGATCTCCAGGACCTCCATGCGGTCCAGCAAGGCCGGCGGAATCGGGTCCAGCATGTTCGCCGTCGCGACGAAGATGACGTCGCTGAGGTCGAAGTTCACCTCCAGGTAGTGGTCGGAGAAGGTCGAGTTCTGCTCCGGGTCCAGCACCTCGAGGAGCGCGGCCGACGGGTCGCCACGGAAGTCGGCGCCCAGCTTGTCGATCTCGTCGAGCATGAAGACCGGGTTGCGCGAGCCCACCCGCCGCATGCCCTGGATGATCCGGCCCGGCAACGCACCGATGTAGGTACGCCGGTGACCGCGAATCTCTGCCTCGTCACGCACGCCGCCCAGCGAGACGCGGATGAATTCGCGCCCGAGCGACCGTGCGATCGACTTGCCCAGCGACGTCTTGCCGACGCCGGGAGGGCCCGCCAGGCAGAGGATCGGCCCCTTCTTCCCCGGCGCCAGCTTCCGCACGGCCAGGTACTCGAGGATGCGCTTCTTCACCTTCTGCAGATCGTAGTGATCGGCGTCGAGGATCTTGCGCGCCGAATCCAGGTCCAGCGTGTCGGTGGTCTGCTTGGTCCAGGGCAGCTCGACCAGTCACTCGAGGTAGGTGCGCTGCACGGTGTACTCGGCCGAGGACTGGGCCATCTGCCGCAGCCGCTCGAGCTGCTTGCGGGCCACCTTGACCACGTCCTCCGGCATGTTGGCGGCCTTGATCTTCTCGTCGAAGGCGTCGAGGTCGGTCCCCTCCTCGCCCTCGCCGAGCTCGTCCTGGATGGCCTTGAGCTTCTGCCGCAGCACCGCCTCGCGCTGGTGCTTGGAGAACTCCTCCCGCACCTGGGTGTCGATCTTCTGCTTGACCTTGATCAGCTCGACCTTGCGCTGGAGCAGCACCAGGAGGCGCCGCAGCCGCTCGGCCACGTCCACCTCGACCAGCAGGGAGGCGCGCTCCTCGGAGGAGAGGTCCACCGTGGCGGCGGTGATGTCGCCGAGCCGGGCGGGATCCTTGTTCTGGTCCAGGATCTGCGCCGCCTCGTCGGGGATGTCCGGCG
>JBJMQQ010000158.1:0-31489 GCA_045802645.1 Polyangia bacterium | reverse complement strand
CGAAGCGGATGGCGCTGTTGATGCGAGAGCCGGACTTGCTGTTGTTGGGCGACGCACTGCTGGCGCCGTTGGCGACGAGCTTGTCTGGTGTTGCCTCCGGGGCGTCGGGGGAATGGGTGCCGTTGGCGACGCTCGTGATCCCCGTTCCGTTCGCGTGACCGTTGCTCTTGGTCTTGCTCTTCCCGTTCGTCGCTCCGCCTCCGCCCGCGCCCCCACCCGCGCCCGCCTGCTCGACGCTCACGCCGCCCACGCCCGGGGACCCCATCGCCAGACCGGCCGGTACCGGCACCACGTTGAAGTCGGTGTCGCTCTCGTTGATGTCGGGTCGCAGGACGCGGATCCCCTGCCCCTTCGCCTCGGCGATGAACTTCACGATGGCGTCGGTGTCGTCCTTGTCGCAGGTGAGCAGCGCCGCGAAGAATTCGACGGGGTAGTAGTGCTTCAGGTAGGCGGTCTGGTACGTGAGCATGCCGTAGGCCGCGGAGTGGCTCCGGTTGAAGCCGTAGCCGGCGAACTTCTCCATCAGGTCGAAGACCTTCTCGGCGATCTTGGGGTCGATCCCCTTCTCCTTGGCGCCTTCGAGGAAGCCGGCCTTCTCCTTGGCCATGACCTCGAGCTTCTTCTTGCCCATGGCGCGGCGGAGCAGATCGGCGCGGCCCAGCGAGTAGCCGGCCAGGGCGGAGGAGATCTGCATGACCTGCTCCTGGTAGACGATGACGCCGTAGGTGTCCTTGAGGATGGGCTCCAGCGACGGGTGGTCGTACTCGACGCGCTTGCGGCCGTGCTTGCGCTCGATGAAGTCGTCGACCATGCCTCCCTCCAGCGGCCCGGGGCGGTAAAGCGCGCCGGCGGCGACGATGTCCTCGAAGCAGTCGGGGCGCAGCTTCTTCAGCAGCTCGCGGAACCCCGACGATTCCAGCTGGAAAACGCCGGTCACGTCGGCGTCGGAGATCATCTTGTAGACGGGAACGTCGTCCAGCGGGATGAGCGCGAGATCCAGCGGTTCCTCACCCTTGCCCGCGCGCTCGCGCGTGACGTGATCCAGGCAGGTCTGGATGACAGTCAGGGTCTTCAGGCCGAGGAAGTCGAACTTCACCAGGCCGGCCTTCTCGACCATGTCCTTGTCGTACTGGGTGACGATGCCGGTCTCGTCGCCGGCGGGGCGGAAGCAGGGGACGTACTCCCACAGCGGGCGGTCGCCGATGACGACCCCGGCCGCGTGCTTGCCCGCGTGCCGGTTCAGCCCCTCCAGTCCCTTCGCGACGTCCAGCAGCTCGCGGTAGATCGGGCTCTCGTCGTAAAGCGCGCGCAGGCGCGGCTCTTTCTCGATGGCCTCCGCGATGGGCGGGCTCTTGCCCTGAATCGGCTCGGGAACGAACTTGGCGACTTTGTCGGCCTCGGCGAACGGGATCGCCATGGCGCGCGCGATGTCGCGCACGCCGGACCGCGCCTTGATCTGGTGCATCGTCACGATCTGGCCGACGTTGTCCTTGCCGTACTTGTCGGTGACGTAGTTGATGACCTCGTCGCGCCGGTTCATGCAGAAGTCGACGTCGAAGTCCGGCATGCTGACGCGCTCGGGGTTCAGGAACCGCTCGAACAGCAGCTTGTTGGCGATGGGGTCGATGTCCGTGATGCGCGTGCAGTACGCGACCAGCGAGCCGGCGCCCGACCCGCGGCCCGGGCCCACCGGAATGCGGTGCTCCTTCGCGTAACGAATGAAGTCCCACACGATCAGGAAGTAGCCGGCGAACTGCATCTTCTGGATGACCGACAGCTCCAGCGCCAGCCGCGCGGCGTAGTTGTCGCCGTCGACCTTCTCGCCGCGCTTGTAGGCCTCCGCGATGCGCTTCTTGAGGCCGTCCTCCGCGATGACCTGCAGGTACGACTCGGCGGTCATCCCGTCGGGGACCTGGAATTTGGGCAGGAACGTCTCGCCCAGCTTGAAGTCGACCTTGCAGAGCTCGCCGATGCGCGCCGCGTTCTCCAGCGCCTCGGGGATGTGCTTGAAGTAGGCCTCCATCTCGCCGGGCGTCTTCACGAAGAACGCGTCGTTGCGGTGGTGAAGCCGCTTCTCGTCGTGGATGGTCTTCTTCTGCTGCACGCACATCAGGATCTCGTGCGCGCGCGCGTCCGTCTGATTCAGGTAGTGACAGTCGTTGGTGGCGACCAGCGGGATCCCGGTCTTCTTCGACAGCTCTTGCAGGTGGCCGTTGACCTGCTCTTGCTCCTCGAGCCCGTTGGGCTGCATCTCGAGGAAGAAGTTCCCCTTGCCGAAGATGTCCTCGAACTCGCGCGCCACGGTCTCGCCCGCTTCGGGCCCCCGCCGCATCAGCGCCTGCGCGATCTCGCCGCCCAGGCAGGCCGACATCCCGATCAGCCCCTCGGCGTGCGCGCGCAAGAGCGGCTTGTCGATGCGCGGGTTGTAATAGAACCCTTCGAGGTACCCCATCGAATTGAGGTACGAGAGGTTCTTCCAGCCGACCTCGTTCTTGGCCAGCAGGATCAGGTGGTTCGATCGCCGCTCCGTCTTGTCGTGGCGGTCGGGCGAGACGTAGGTCTCGCAGCCGAAGATCGGCTTCACGCCGTGGGCCTTGGCCTTCTGGTAGAAATCCAGCGCCCCGAACAGGTTGCCGTGGTCGGTGATGGCCACCGATTTCATCCCCCGCTCGAGCACCTTCGGGAACAGGTGGTCCAGGCGAATGGCGCCGTCGAGGAGGCTATACTGCGTGTGCAGATGAAGGTGCGTGAACTCCGGCATCGTCGACCGACCAGCTTGTCCCTGCCGGGGCAACCGATCCAGCGCAAAAGACTCCACAGGTTATCCACATGCGCCGCGCCGCTGCTGGCGGCCGCGCTCGCCCTCGGCGGAATCGACTGCGCGGGGCGCGGTTCGGCCAGCGACAACGGCGGCGAAGCGCTAGCACTCACCACTCCAGCGGGCCCGATCTCGCTGGCGCCGAATCAGCAGGGGACCGTGAAGTTCCGGCTGGACAACGGCGGAGTTCCGGTGGCTGGGCGAACGCTTTCGTTCGCGATCACCGAGGGCGATCCCGCGGGCGCCACGCTGGCCGCGTCGTCGGCCGTGACGGACGCGTCGGGGACCGCCATCCTCGGGGTGCGTGCCGGGCTGGCGACGATGTTCAAGGTCGAAGGTCGCATCGGCGGCATTTCCGCGGTGGTGGCGGTCATCGTGCACGCGGGTGACGCGGGTACGGTGGTGGTTTCGCCGCTGTTCGCGCCTTCGTCAGACGCCCCGCGGCAGACCAGCAGCATCCGGGTCCTCTTCTATGACGGGAAGACCTGCGCGGACATCGATCCCGACAACCCGCCCGTTCCGTTCCTCGACCCCATCCCCCTGGCCGTGGGCGATGCCAGCGTCACCATCCCGGCGGTCAGCACCGCCTCGACCAGCGCCATCTTCGTCGAGGCGCTGGGGCCAGGGCCGACGATCCTGGCGGTCGGCTGCGTGGACGTGCTGGGGACCACCGTGCTGGCCGGCGGCACGGTCGAGGTGGCGGTGCCGCTGATCGACGCCGCCCCGGACCCGGTCGGGTCGTTCGCGGTCACGTCGACGCTCACCTTCGCGCCACCGCTGGCGGCGGCGGCGGTACTGGCGGCGCGCTGGGCGGACCTGTCGGACTGTCCGCTGGACCCGGCGCAGCTCTGGCTGGATTGCACCGTCGACGCGCTGTCGACGACCGCCAGCGATCCGCTGGACTGCGTCCCCGCGACGGCCGCCGGCGGCGAGGGGCAGCTGGGCGATGCGATCGCCGCCCGCCGGGGCGCCTGGCTGACCGACGGAACCGGCGCGACCATCGCGTGCCGCGGGGCGCGGGCCGCGGGGGGCAGCGTCAGCCTGGACGGCATCGTTCAGGGGCTGTTCGGCAGCCCGACCCCGCCGGCCCTCCTCGCGTTGCCGGCGATTGCCAGCGATGCGGCGTCGATCCTGGGGAGCGTCCGCCTCGCTTCGACGCTGGCGGTCGCGCCGGCGACCCAGCCCGGGACCTACGCCGTCACGCATACGCTGCAAGCCGCGCTGTTCGGCCCCGGATGGACGGTGTCGGTCCTGCTGGCGCCGCTGGGGCTGCCCGTCTTGCAGGCGGTCACGTCGGCGACGATCGAAAACGGCGCGTTGAAGATCGGGCGGCACGGCTTCACGCTGCGCCTGGGGTCGGTCGCGCGCGCGGCGTTCGGGCCGCTGGCGCTGGCGCCGCGCGGGTTTCCCCCGGACGTGACCGACTTCGTCGGGTCGCTTTTCACGCAGGCGCAAACAGCGACTGGCGCGTCGGGCTGTGACGCGCTGGACGCCACCGTCTGCGCCGCCGTCAGCCGACCGGCCGGCTGTCTGCTGGCCGCCTGCCGCGCCGGGCTGGACGCGCTGACCGCGCGACTCGACGGCGGCTTCGCGGCCGCCGACGGCCCGGACCTGGATCTGACCCTGGCCGGAACCGCCCCGATGGTCGCCGTCCCCGGCGGCCTCCGCGCCCACTACCTGGGCGTCGGCGAGATTCAGTCATCGGGCGGCGCCGTCTGGAACGCGACCGTCCGCACGTCCGTGGGCTCCTCGACTCTGTTCGCCGACTTCCAGGGCGTGCGGAACTGATGGGAGAATTGAAACGCCAGGACGCCAGGACGCCAGGAACCTTCTTTTGGCGTCCTGGTGTCCTGGCGCTTCATGAGAGCCTTCGAGGTCAGAGCGCGAGATACTCGGACGAGTCATGATTTTCGTCTTCAACGCACTCACCTGGGGATTCGAGCACGTCCCCTTCGACGCGGCGTTGATCGCATCCTTGCAGCAGGGCTTCCCGGACGAGCCGATTCATTTTTTCGGAGAGGCCGAGCACGTTCGGCAAACGCGCGCTTACCTGACGCCGCGCAATCAGGGGACGGATTCGATCGTCTGGCGCGAGATCGGCATTCCGCCGCGACAGGCGCCGATCGGTCGACGCCTGCGCGATGACCTCGTTCTGGTACGACGCCTTCTGGCGGAAGCGCAGCGCGTGGGTGCGACGCGCGTGATCTCCTGCTGCATGCACCCGCGGACCGGCCTACCCGCGCTGAAGGTGCTGGGCGCTGTCTACCGGCGACCCGACCTGGCTTTCATCCACCACGCGGGCCTGCTTTCGTTGCTGTCGAGCCGCCGCTACCACCCGCTGCTGACGCTGGCGAACGGCAGGATCAAGCAGGTCGTGCTGGGAAGCTCGATCCGGACCGAGGTCGTGCGGCAATTGCCGGCCATCTCCCCGCATCTGGCCGCCATCCGGCACCCGTATCTGTTCGACGCCGCCGCGCCGTCGGAGCTGCCCGCCGCCCGCGCACCGACCTTTTCGTTCCTGGGGATGGTGGCCGAGAACAAGGGGTTCGCAGACTTCGCCCGCCTGGCCGACGAGTTCAAGGTCCGGTTCGATCTGATTGGCGGCGTGCCCGCCGAGACCACCGCGGCGATCCCGGCCAGCGTGCGAAGCCACGCGGCTGCAGGTCCGCTCACGCGCGAGACTTACGAACGCCTACTGCAGGAGACGAGCTACACGATCTTCCCGTACGACCCTCACTTCTACAGCCTGGTCGCAAGCGGCGCCGTGCTCGACACGCTGGCAGCCGGGAAGCCGCTGATTGCGCTGCGCAACTCGCAGTTCCAGGAGATGTTCGCGGCGATGGGCGACATCGGGTATCTGTGTGACGACTTCGCGCAGATGCGCGCGGTCGTGGCCGAAATCTTGAAGGCTCCGCCGCGCGCGCGTTACCGGCAGCAGTCGGAGAACATCCTGGCGCGGCGCTCGGTCTACGGCCCGGCGGCCGTCGGCGACGAGCTCCGCCGCCTCTTCGCCCCCAGGACTCGACCGACGACCTGACCGATCGGCACACCCAGGCGTTGCGCGCGGCGCAGCTGACTTGCGCGCCAGATCGTGTAGAGCACCGGCAGAACCTCCAGCGTCAGGATCGCGCTGGTGCAGAGCCCCCCGATCATCGGTACGGCTATTCGCCGCATGACGTCGGCCCCGGCGCCGTCCGACCACAGCAGCGGAAGCAGGCTGGCCGTCATGGTCACGACCGTCATGACCTTGGGCCGGAGACGCTCGACGCTGCCTTCCAGGTGAGCTGCCACGATGTCGGCGCGCGTGCGTATGCGACCTTCGCGCGCCCATCGCAGGAACGCGGCGTCCAGATAGACGACCATCACCACGGCCGTCTGCATCGCCAGGCCGATCACCAGCAGAAGCCCCGCCCAGACCGGCGCCGACAACGAATAGCCGGTCAGGTGAAGCATCCAGACGCTGCCCACCAGCGCGAACGGAACGGCGGCCAGCACGATGAGCGCCTCGACGAGGCTTCCGAAGAGAATGCCCAGCAGCAACACCATCGACACCACGATGGCGGGCGCGATCCACGCCAGCCGCCGCTCGCCCGCCGTCAGCAGGTCGAACTGCCCGGACCAGGTGATGGCCTCCCCCGCCTGCAGCGCGAGGTGCCCGCTGCGCTCTGCCGCCGTCAGAAGGCTCTGCGCCGCGGCCACGTAGCGGCGGGGGTCGGTCCCCTCGGTCAGATCGACGAGGACGTACGCCACGGATTGCCCATGCTCCGTGCGCAGCGAGCTCGGCCGCGAAACGGTGCGGACCTGTCCCAGCAACGCCAGCGGGACGGGCGAGGGCGACACCGTTCCGCGCACGGTCAGCTCGCGCAGCAGGTCGGCGCGCCCGCGCACGCCGATGGACGGCAGGACCCGGACGCGGAGCTGCTGGCCACGGTCGTCGACGTCACCGACCTGACCGCCGGCGATGAAGAGATCGGCGGTCTGTCGTGCCAGGCGGGCGTCGACGCCGAACCGCGCGAGCGCGGCCGGATCGCTCGTGAACACGAGCTCGGGCTCGGTGTCGGTCCAGGCGAGCGCGGCGTTGCGCGTGCCTGGGAGCGGCAGGACCAGCCGGCGCACCGCGCTCCCCAGCGCCTCGCGCCGCTCGGGGTCGGGGGTGGCGATCCGGATGCCGACGGGCGTGCGGATCCCGGTCGACATCATGTCCACGCGATTGCGGGCGGGCGCCGTCCAGCCGTTCCACCAGCCGCGCAGCCGGGTCGCGCGATCGAGCTTGCCGACCAGGTCACCGGCCGCCTCGCGCCGCTCCTCGGGCCAGACCAGCCCCAGGAGCCGGCGCAGCGGCCGGGGCGCCCACCCGCTGTACCAGCGCGCCTGCGACACCGCCGGCCACTGTGACTGCGGACGGAGGCGGATGGTCACCTCGCCCATCGAGAACGGCGCCGGATCGGTGGCGCTGTCGGCCCGTCCGACCTTGCCGAACACGCTGGCGACCTCCGGGAACGCCGCCAGCGTCCGGTCTTGCCAGCGCAGGTCGACGATGGCGTCGTCGGGATTGACCCCGGCGCGCGTCGTCGGCATGAACAGCAGATCTCCTTCCGAGATGGGCGGCAGAAATTCTCCGCCCAGGCGCGGCAAGAGCGGCAAGCACGAGGCCACGGCCAGCGCCGCGGTCAGCAAGGTGACGCCGGGGCGCGAGAGCGCGAGCTGCGCGAACGGGCGATAGAGGCGCATGAGCGCCCGCATGAGCGGGTGGTCGAGCTCGGCCCCGACGGGGCGGAGCAACAGGCTTCGGCGTAGCACGGGGCCGACCGTCACCGTCGCCAGGGCCGCTGCCAGCACGACGCCCGTCTTCGTCAGGACCAGCGGGCGCAGCAGCCGCCCCATCTCGCCCGGAAACCCGAGCGCCGGCAGGAACGTCAGCGCCGTGATCAGCAAGGCGGTCAGGATCGCGGGGCCGAAGGCGCCGGACGCCTGCAGAACGGCCGCCCGACGCTGTTCGACGGTCGCGGCCGGGCCCAGCACCGCCAGCGCGCGATGACACGCGTCCAGCGCCACCACCTCGGCGTCGACGGCGACCCCCAGCGCGATGGCGATGCCGCCCAGGCTGACGATGGTGACCGGAATGGCCAGCGCCCACATCGCCGCGAACGTGGAAAGCAGGACCAGCGCCAGCATCACGGCCGGCGGCAGCGCGCTGCGCGGGCTGCCGAGAAACAGGAGCACGACGGCGACGACCACCGCGATCTCCTCGAGCAGCGTCCGGAACAGGGTTCGGTCGACCTCGCGCGCCAGGTCGAGGCGGTCGTAAACGACCTCGGTCCGCACGCCGGCCGGCAGCTCGCGCTGCAGCTCCCCCAGCGCGGCCCGCGCATGTCCGACGACCTGCGAGAGGTCGGCGTGACGGGCGGCGATGACGACGCCGCCGACGGCCACCAGCGTGCCGTCGACGTCCGCCATCCCGTTCGGCATGCCGTCCACGACGTGCAGCTCGGCGACATCCGCCAGGCGCGACGGCCGCGCGTCCCCGGCCGGCGCCGCGGCGCCGACCACGGCGAGCACCGCCAGATCGCCGATGCGCGCGGCGGGCCGGGCGGTTGCGGCCGCGACAGCCGTGGCCACGTCGCTGAACGCGAGCCCCCGCGCGCCCAGCACCTGGGGCCGCGCTTCGATGAAGAGCTCCCGGGTGGTCCCGCCGACGGAGGCGACCTCGGCGACACCCGGGATGGCCGCCAGCCGCGGGCGGATGACGTCGTCCTGCAGGCGCCGCAGCGCCCGTTCCGGCAGGCGGTGCCCGGGGTCGACGAGCGCGTACTGAAACACCCAACCGGTGCTGGAGGCGTCCGGCCCCATCACCACGCGCGCGGTGAGCGGCAACTTGCCGCGCAAGGCGGCCAGGCGCTCGCGGATCTCCTGCCGTCCTGCCGCGCTCTGCGCCGCGGTGCCAAAGACGACCTCCAGGTAAGCCATGCCCGTCATCGTCGTTCCGCGGACGGCGCGGGCGCCTGGAACGCCGTCCAGCGTGCGCGTCAGGACCTGCGTCACCGCGCGATCCACGTCGACCGCCGGATGCCCCATCCAGTCGACCAGGACCACCACCTGCGGATCGGACAGATCCGGAATCACGTCGCGTGAAAGCCGGTGGCGCGCCATCAGACCCGCGGCGGCAACCAGCAGGCTACCGAGGACGACCAGCCGCGCATTCCGCGCGCTCCAGCCGACCAGACGCGCGATCACGGGCTCGCGCCCACGGAGGCTTCGGCGTCCAGGAAGAAGGCTCGGCGGCGGACGACGCGGTCGCCCTCGGCCAGACCGGCGACGACCACCGCGCGGCCGTTGATCACGCGGCCGATTTGCACCGCCCGGCGCTCGAATGTGCCGCCGTCGCGGTTGGCGACCAGCACGTATCGCGCCTCGCCCGCCGTGAAGACCACGTTCTCGTCGACTGTCAGTACGGGTTTCGGCGGCACGTTGACGGCGACCCACCCGATCTGCGCCCCGGCGTCCGTGGCAGCCGTTGCACGGAACCTGAGCTCCAGCATTTCGCCGTCCCAGACGCGCGCCGGGTCGTCGGCCAGCGTGACGGGCACGGCCGCCGCCAGCGGCGGCGCGGCGGTGAAGACCGCGGCTGCGCCAGGGGCAAGGCTCGCGGCCTCGTCCCGGTACAGCAGAGCAGCGACGGAGCCGTCCGCCGCGATCCAGGCGGGCGCCCGGATTGGCAGCGGGAACACATGGGGGCGCACGGTGATGAGATCGGCGGGCGCCAGCGCCGGGCTGTCTGCGGCGGTCTCCTCGGCACCGTTCGCGGCCGCGACCAGCGCCATCCCGCAGATGGGACACGCGCCCGGCTCAGGCGCGCGAACGGCCGGGTGCATGGGGCAGGAATAGACCGCGCCCACCTGGACCGGCTTCGCCCCGCCCAGCAGCGCGACGGCCAGCGCACCGCCCGCGCCCGCCAGCAACAAGAGACGAAGGGCCCAGGCCAAGACCACGGCGCCGAATCAGAAGTGAACGGTGGCGGAGACGGACGGAATTCCGTTGGTGTCGACGATGAACAGCATGTAGTTGCCTGGCGGCGCGAGGTTCTTGTTCGCCGGCGCCGTCACCGTCAGCGCGCCGTTGCCGGACGTGAAGGCGAGCGGAAGGTAGCGCTGCGCCATGTTGACCGTGTGGGTCGTCGCCCCGTAGCGAATCAATGAAACGCTGCCGATCTTGGCGGCGTCGGGCGTCTGCACCGTGAAGGTCTGTCCGTACTGCAGCGTCGACGGCACCGTCGTGATGACCGGGCGCGGGCCCTTGAACAGATAAGGCGGCGCGAAGAACTCGGCGTTGAACTGGTCGGTCGCCGCCGTGTTGTCGTTGAAACGCCCGCCGCCGGTGACCATCACGCGCCCGTCCTGCATCAACTCGGCCGAGAAGTGATAGAGCCGCGGCGCATTCATCGTGCTGGCCAGCGTCGTGAACGTCTGGGTCGTGGGCGACCAGATCTCCGGGGTCAACGTCGCGTTCGCGGTGTCCAGCGCCGCCGTGGTCGGGCCGCCGCCCGTGACCAGCACGGTCCCGTCCGGCAGGCTGGTCAGGTTGTGATAGCTGCGCGGAACGTTCATCGGTGCGACCGCCTGCCAGGTGGGCGAGGCCTGAGTCGCGTCCAGCACATAGGCGGTCGCCGTCGACGGCGTCACGTTGTCGTCGGGATCGAAGGGCTTGCCGGTCTTCAGCACCTTGCCCGGCAGGTACATGATCGCGCTGCTCCCATCCACCGCCGGTCCGCCGATCGGTGTCCACACCCCGGTCGCCACGTCCAGCACCTGACTGACGGTGTCGCTTTCGACCGTCGACGAGACGAGCAGACGGCCGTCCGGCAGCACGAACGCGTGGGGGTAGTAGCTGAAGAAGAACTGCGAGCTCGTGAGCTGGGTCCACGACTTCGCCGCCGGGTCGTAGATCTCCGGCGTGGTCACGTCGCAGTCGTCGCAGTTGGTCTCGCCCGACAGCACGATGAATCGTCCGTCCGGCAAAATGGTGGCCGTCGGATACCAGCGCGGGAACATCATGTCCGGCATCACCGACCAGGATTCGGTCGCGGGGTCGAAGATGTTCAGCGCCGTGATTCCGGTGTGGCCGGCGATGTGCCCGCCCGTCACGAAGATGCGGCCGTCGGCCATCTGCTCCAGCCCCGCACAGAAGATGTTGGAGGGAACCAGCGGCAAGAAGTACGAGTTGAACTGGGGCGTCCAGACGCGTGCGTCGTGAGCGAACGACTGCCCCTCCCAGATCAAGATCTTGCCGCCGGGGAGCAGAGCAGATGCCGTCGAGACGATCGGCGCGGGCAACAAACCGGTCCAGACACCGTTTTGCGCCGGATTGCCCGCGGTCGCGTTCGAGAAGGTCACCGAAACCGTCGTCGAGTAGCCGACGTTCAAGAACGCATCCCAGGCATAGACCTGCACCGTGTGCGTCCCGTTGGCGAAGAGCGCGCTGTTGAAGGCGATGGTGTAGGGGGACGTGGTGGCCGGCGCGCCCATCTGAAGCCCGTCGACCAGCAGCCCGACGCCCAGCACCCCCGATTTATCGGTCGCCGTGGCCGCGACGGCGACCGTGCCGCTGACGGTCGCGCTGGCGGCCGGGCTGGTGACGGCGACGGCCGGCGGCGTGCTGTCCAGCGGATCCGTCGAGGCGCTGCGGAACGCCACCAGCTGCACGATCCACCAGCTGAGCACGTCATTGAACGGCACCGTCGCGCTGTAGAAATCCACGGCGTCGGCAAGGCGGTCTTCCAGCACGTCGCCGTCCGGGTCGGTCTTGAGGCGCAGCGTGTATCCGGCTCCAGCGCCCAACGCCGCGTACTCGGTGTAGTTCGCCGCCACCAACAGGTCTCCCTGCGCGGTGGTGTGCACGGGCCCGCTGTCGCCAAGGTCGCTGGTCCCGGCACCCCCGGACGCGTTGTCGAGCGGGTTGACCGGATCGAGGCCGCTGTACTCGGCGATGCGCGCGTCCACGAAGGGCGCCGCACTGGCAAAGGTGATCGTGACGGTGTTCGCGCCCGCCGCGGCGGCGACGATGTTCTTCGCGTAATAGCAGACCTGCGTCGCCTTGCCGGCGTACGTCGTCGGCGCCAGGGCCGGCGCGTAGGTGTTGCCGGCGCTGTCCGTCACCGAAGCCACCTTGGTCACCGAGTCGTTCCAGGCGGCGAAGAGGACGTTCAGGTCACCCGCCATCTGGGCACCGGCGAAGGTGATCGTGACCGACGTCAGCGCGGTCTGGGGAGTGGCGGAGTTGCTCTGCACGAACGCCGGCAGTTCGGCCGCAGCCTTGGTCGTGGCCGTCGCGACGTTCGAGTACGGGCTCAGGTTCATCGCCGCGTCGGTGGCGCGGACGCGGTAGCTGTACGACGTCACGGCCGCGAGGCCGCCGTCGGTGAAGGTCGCCCCCGGCGCGGTGCCCGCCTGGCTGAAGGTCGTGCAAGCCGCGCCCTGGCACCTCTCGACGACGTAGCCGGTCACGCCGACAGCATCCATGGAGGCGGTCCAGGTCAGGGTGATCCGCGTGCCCGAGACGGGCGTCGCGACCACGTTCGACGGCGCGGTCGGTGGCGTCGTGTCGGCCGTCAGCGTGGTCGCGGTGGCCACGTTCGAATAGCCACCCAGGTTGCCGGCGGCGTCGCTGGCCCGCACGCGGTAACTGTAGCTCACGCCGGCGGCCAGGCCTGTGTCGGAGAAGGTCACCGCCGTCGCGACGGCAAGCTGCGTGAAGGCGGTGCAGGCCGCGCCCTGACAGCGCTCGACCCGATAGCCGGTCACGCCGACGTCGTCGGTGGCAGCCGTCCAGGCCAGGTTGATCTGAGTCCCCGACGTCGCGGTGGCCGTCAGCCCCGCGGGCGCGCTGGGCGGCTGGACGTCGGTGCTGGTCGTCGTCGTGGCGGTCGCGACGCTGGAGTACCGACCGAGGTTACCGGCCGCGTCACTCGCCCGCACGCGGTAGCTGTAGGCGGTTCCCTGCGAGAGGCCCAGGTCGGCGAACATGGCGGCCGGCGAGGTGCCGACCTGCGCGAAGCTGGTGCACGCCGCGCCCTGGCAGCGCTCGACGAGGTAGCTGGTGACGGCGGTGTTGTCGGTGGCGGCGGTCCAGGACAGCGCGACCTGCGTCGCGGAGGTCGCGACGGCCATCAGATTCGCGGGCGCCGTCGGCGGCGACGTGTCGGGGTTTGCCGGCGTGACCGAGACGATGTTCGAGTACCCGCTCAGGTTGCCGGCCGCATCCGTGGCCCGGACACGATAGCTGTAGCTGGCAGTGGATGTCAGGGCGGCATCTTGAAAGATGGTCGAGGTCGACGTGCCGACCTGGGCGAACGCCACGCAGCTCGCGCCCTGGCAGCGCTCGACGAGATAGCCCGTCACCGCGACGTTGTCCGTCGAGGCCGACCAGGTGAGATTGATCTGAGTGGTCGAGGGCGCACTGGACAGGAGGTTCGCGGGCGCCGTCGGCGGCTGACTGTCCGACGGAGGCACCGGGACGCCGCCCTGGCCGCCGCCCGACTGACCGCCACCCGACTGACCACCACCGGCGTGACCGCCGCCGGCTACACCAGCGCCGCCCGCACCACCGCCGGCGTGCCCCGCCGCTGCGTCACCGGCGTTGCTGCCGCCACCGCCGCAACCGGCGACCGCGGCGGCCAACAGCGTCGCGAGCAGCCTTTGTCCCGCCACGCGGCGGTTTGCTGCTGGTACACACGCGCCCCGTACTGCGGTGCCCGTTTTCACTGACTCAACCAACGGCGAAGGTACCATACATTTCCGTCGATTTTCCCGAAGAACCGCGCGACGCAGCCGGGCGAGCTCAGTCATCCAGCCGCGCAGCGCGGGCGCGGGCCTTCCCGGCCAGCACCGGATCGGCCGTCTGGGCGGCGCTCTGGCGCCAGGCCGATGCCGCCGCCGCGCGCCTGCCCAGCGCTTCCAGCGCCTCGGCCCGAGTCGTTAGGGTTGCGACCTCATGGTTGCCGGCTGCGAGGGCGCGATCCAGCAGCGGAAGGGCATCGCCCGGGCGATTCTCACCTAGCGCGACCGCCCCCAACCAGGCGCCCAGCCGCGATTCGTCCGACGGCGACAGGCAACCGGCCGGTGCGGCCAGCGACCCCGCATATTTTGCGCGCGCCCGGGTGCTGAGCCCGCCGTCGAGGCCAACCAGCAGGTCGCCGAGCCGGCGGGCCCATTCACAGTCGGCGACGGGAGAGGCGGCGGGACGGCTCTCGAGCGGCAGCGTCGCCGCGCCTTCTTCCGTCGAAAACGCGAAGGTCGCCGGAATCTCGAGCCGCGCGATCAGCTCGCGAAAACGGGGCAGCCGGCGGACGAACACGCGCGCGTCGCTCGCGCTCCACACCAGCGCCCACTGCGCAGGATCCCACCACGCGACCCGGCGGTTGATGCCGGCGTAGGTCAGAAGGGCGCTGTCGACGCCGTACCGGTCCATGGCGTCGCCCCACGCCTGCCGGGACAGGTCGCCGCGCCCGAGCAGCCGGTGCATCTCCAGCGGATACGCGGGCAGACGCGGGTCGACGAACACCCGGTGGCGCGGGTAGCCGCCGACCGGCTCGAACAACAGGTAGGAGCCGACCTCGAAGTCGTTGTACATGCGGTCGCGCAGGCCGTTTTCGTTGGCGAACGCGATCGCCTCCAGCGGCAGCTCACGCGTGTCGAGGCCGATCGCCCAGCGCTCGGGAGAAGACGGCGGCGCGGCGAACCGGGGTTCGAGCGCGAGGGCCAGCAACAGCGCGACGCCGGCCAGCGCCGGCAGCGCCTGTCGCGGAGCGCCCTCCTCCACCGGCTGTCTGAGCTGGACGGCCAGCGCCAGCACAGGGGCGGCAATCAAGGCGGCGTCTGCCCCGAAGCGGATGGCGTGCGCCGCCAGCACCGCCAGCGGCACCGCCGGGCCAAGCGCGCGCACCACGGTCCGCCACGCGCCCCCCCGGCGGATCGCGAGGCTGACGGCCGCCGCCGCCCCGAGGCCCCCGCCGTAAACGAACAGCGGCGCGTCGGACGACCAGCTCGGCGCGCGAAATTCGTCGACGGGGTGAATCGCCGGAAGCTGCAGGTGCAGTTGCAGGTACCGAAAGCAGCCCAGACCGACGGGCGTGACCACCATCGCCAGCACCGAGGCCGCGGCCACGAACGCCGTGCGCCGCGCGCCCGCCCGTTCCCCCGTGACCGCCAGCGCAAGCGCCGCGCCCCCCAGCATCAGCGGCGCGGCGAAGACGCCGGCGTGCAGGTTGGACCAGACCACCACCGCCCCCAGGAACCAGATCGCCGTGCGCCGTGCCGAGATGCCGCCCGCCTCGAAGGCGCCGATCACCCACAACGTGACCGCCTCCCCCAGCAGCGAAAAGACGTGCGGGCGCTCGACGAAGCGCTCCCGACCGACGAACGCCGCCGCCGCGAGCGCCAGCGTGCTGGCCAGCGCGCCCGCCCCGCGCCGGCGGCAGGCGCCGTACGCCACCGCGAAGGCCAGCAGCAGCACCAACGTCTTGGCGACGACGATCGCCGGGAAGCCGCCCCAGGCAAAAATCAGCGCGCCGCCGACCTCGGCAAGCCACGAGGTGTCGAGGTTCGGGGCGTCGGGATAGGTGAACGAGAACAGATTGCGGCTGACGAGCGCGTGCCGCCGGAGGATCTCCTCACCCGTCTTGAGGTGAAAGAACAGATCCGACTCCGCCATCGGCCGCAGCGCCAGCCCCGCCACGAAGATCAGAAGCGCGGCCAACAGAAGGCTACTGCGCGCGGTCCGCGCCATGGCCGGTAGTCTACATGCTGGTCTTTCGACCAGGTGGCCGTTACCTTTCGCTCGGCCGCTTCGTGCGGCCCCTGCTTCAATGGATAAACCGAACGGACTTGGGCGCCGGCTGCTGCGATTCGCCGCCATTGCATACCCGCTGGCGCTGCTCGCGCTGATCGTGAGCCTTCGATGGATCGGTGAACGCTGGTGGGTGACGACGACGGCCCTCTACCTGCCGCGCTGGCCGTTCGCGGCGCCGCTGCCGCTGCTGGTGTTGGCGCTGGTGCTGGCCGGCCCGCGCCGGCTGCTCATCACCCAGGCGGCGGCCCTGCTGCTCCTCATCCCGCTGCTCGGGGTGACGCTCTCGCTGCCGCGCCATGCCGGCGGCGCCAACCACCTGCGGATCCTGAGCCTCAACGTCAACGGTAGCGCGTCCACCGCGGACGAGCTCGCTGCGGAGGTGCTTGGGATCGGCGCGGACGTCGCCGTCTTCCAGGAGGCGCACGAAGAAGGTCCAGCCGCGCTGGCCGCGAAGCTGCCCGCCTATCACATGCAGACACTGGGGCAGTTCGTTCTGGTCAGTCGGTACCCGATCCTGGAGATGGTGGACCCGCCCATGATCAGTTATCGCGGCGTCCTCCGGTCAGCGCACGCCCTGCGTTTCCGGCTGCTCGGACCGAAGGGACCGTTTCGGGTCTACGTCGTCCACCCGCCGTCCCCGCGCGAGGGGCTGTCGGAGCTGTACGGCGATGGACTGAAGACGGAGATCGAGACCGGTCGAATCCTCGAGAACGCGCGCGCGTTCGGCCTCATCACGACGGTCGCCGGTCTGCGCAAGGCGCAAATGTGCGCCGTCGGCGCCGAGGCGAGCGCGTCCACCGAGCCCGTCATCATCGCCGGCGATACCAATCTTCCCGGTCTGAGCTGGGCGTTCGCCGAGTGCCTGGGCAAGTTCCAGGACGGCTTCGCGACGGTCGGTAACGGGCTGGGATACACGTTCCCGTCGACGAAGCGGCGGCGACCCTGGATGCGCATCGACCGCGTGCTGGCCGACGATCGGTTCCGGTTCCTGCACTTCGAGGTCACCCCCGCGATGCGCTCCGACCACCGCGGCGTCATCGCCGACCTCGAGCTGGCGGGCAGCCCCTGATCAGCGGCCCGGAGGGCGACGGTAGCGCACGAAGCAGACCAGCGCGATGGCGACCGCCAGGCCCGTCCAGTCCAGCGCACGATTGTTTCCGCTGCACAGCAGGCAAGAGCAGCCGCCCACGAGCTTCTCGCCCGTTCCCATGAAGCCGCCGGTCGGACCGCCGGCGATCGCGCCGCCGCCGGTCGAGCCCGCGCCCGTCGGGTCGCCGCTGACGGCGCCGCCACCAGTCGAGCCCGCGCCGGTTCCGCCAGCGGCCGCGCCGGTGCCCGTGCCCGTCATGCCGACGCCAGGGGGAACCGCGGCGTCGGCGACGGCGAGATCCTCGGCGACCTTGCAGCCGTCGGCCGCGCTGGAGACCGTGAACATCAGCGGGCGCCCCGCCAGGCCCGTGCCGGCGGTGATCGTCAGCACGCAGCGCCCCGACTGCGCGGCGGCCTTGACGACCGACATGCCGCTGCCGTCCTCGGGCGCGTCGAACACGATGTGCCGGCCGGCCGAGGCGCCCGGCACGCCGTACGTCATCGTCGACCCCGCCGCTCCCTGCTGCGCCGCCGACGCGATCACGTAGCTCTGCTTCGACGAGCGATAGACCGCCGCACCGAGGACGCCGCTATTCTGCTTGGGCGCCGGGTCGACGCTGTCGTCGTTCATCGAACCGACGGTGGCCGCGGCGTCCGCGCTGGCCAGCCCGTCGATGACGTGGACGGCGACCGCATAGGGCCCGGGCACCTTCACCGTGTAGTCGTCGACCGGGAAACGAACGCTGATGCATTGGCCCCACGGTACGGAGCAGTCGGCGGTCGCCGGTTTCGTGATCGCCGGAGTGCCGCCGGACAGGCTGACACCGTGGATGACGACCTTCGACTTGCCGACCGTTCCCGTGGCGGTGTTGCCGGAGAGCTTCAGCGTCCCCTTGGTGTTGGCGTGAAAGTTCAGGTACATGACCCGCGACGCGGCGCCGGTCTGCACGCGGTCGATGGTGACCACCTCGCCCTCGGGGAACATCACCCATTCGCGATGCGCGTACGGGATGTCGCTGGGGGCTTCCTTGGCGTCGAAGCCGTGGGCGAAGTCGCTGCGCGCCGCGAACACGCCGGACTGCGAGCCGCGCGCCCAGGGCAGATCAGCGTTGCTCCAGAACGTCTGGCTGGTCGCGTAGTCTCCGGTGATCTGCGCCGAATCAGCGCTCACCGCGTTGGTGTTCTGCGTGCTGGCCAGACCGTACGGCGACGGGTCCACGATCAGGTGATCGGCGCCGCGCGTGAAGACGAAGTTCGAGGCTGACAGGTGGATGTGATCCGGAACGTTCGCCGGTGACGAGCTGAACACGCCCCAGAACGCGTTCGCGTCCCACCCGGTCCGCACGTACATCGCCCGCGTCCCGCGGGCCAGGTACCAGAGCGACGGGGCCGGCGACTGCGCCCGGAAGTCCTGAGGCGTGATGTTTCGCGTATCGGCCACGACGTCGTAGACGAACGCCGGATCGATCGTCGTTTGCGATTTGTTGTTGAAGGCTGCCCAGGCCGCCGCTTGATCGCTGGAGGGGCCGGCGAGCACCGCGAAGATCTCGCTCTTCTTGGGCGGCGCGTAGACCTCGCCCGAATCGAAGTCGCCGCCCACCCACTGGCCGTCGTAGGTGGGCACGGTCGCGTAGGCGGTGCGGACGGCCAGGCTGTTGGCCCAGGCGTCCATCTCGGGTTGCGGCGCGCCCCCTTGCTCCAGCGCGACCGTCGCCGCCGCGTAGTTGAGAACGGCGATGGCGCCGTACTGCCAGCCTTCCGCCCAGTCGCCGCCCACCATCACACCGGCAGGCGTCCCGACCCCGCCGGACGCGCCCGCGAGCCCCTTGCCGACCAGCATCTTCGCGAACACGTCGTCGACAACCTCGGTCCACAGGTGCCCGTCGGCGCCGCCGTCGTTGCCGATCGCGACCGCGCTCAGCGCCTTCGCCGCGACGTAGCCGGCGTTGTAGTTCGAACCGGGCTGAAAGTTGAGATAGCCGTTCGCCGTGTAGTAGTCGTTCCAGGCCGTCAGGCACGACCTGGTTTGCGAGAGCAGCGCGCTGTCGACGCCGGGCGCGCTGTAGAGCCAGTCGTAGACCAGCGCGATCGACGGCCCGTACCAGCGCATCGGGTACCCGGTGTCGTGGCTGATCGTGATGACCGCCGCCGGCGACTTGAGGTTGACGCCGGCCACGCAACCGAGCCCGTCACCGATGGTCTGATCGTCGTTCAGCGACGCCTTCCAGTATTTCAGCGCCGCGGTGAGGTGGCCCATGTTCTTGGTCGTCAGCCAGGAAAATGCGCACGCCACCGCCGACAGCGGCCAGTCTCCACCGTCGGCTCCGCCGCGCACCGAATTGCCGGCGGGATCGTCGACCGTGTCCTGACAACCCTTCACGATCTGGCCGGAGGCGCTGGACGCCGTCTTCGCCGCCGTCGTGAGCAACGACAGCTTGTTGCCGGTGATGAAGAGGCGTGGGTGCGGACCGGAGGGAACGGGCGGTGCCGCCCAGGCGCGCGCAGCTGTCGCGACGATGACACCTGCTACGAGTGCGCCTACACAAGCCCGTCGCAGCGATAACGTGGGGGGCATCGCGCCTACACCTTATCCCCTGCTTCGCGTGAGCGGCAACGCTATTCGGCAAAGAGCCATGTACGCTATTGTCGGCTGTGATGTTCGAAACCTTGCGTCTCATTCGCTCTGATCTTCGCGCGAAGGCCCGTTGGCTCTATCAATCCGAGGGCCTCGACGCGCAGCTCAAAACCGTGGGCACCGACGGGACCGCGGCCATGGTGCTTTATCGCCTCATGCAAGGGGCGAGGCGCGCGCACCTGCCGGCGCTCGAGATGGTGTTCAACAAACTGAACACGACGCTGGGCGGTTGCATCATCGGACGTGGTGCGGAATTTGGTCCGGGCTTCGTGCTGATCCACGCTCAGGGCGTCGTGATCAACGGCAGCGTGCGCGGCGGCGCCGACGTGAAGCTCGAGCACCAGGTCACGATCGGCGCCGAGGGGCGGGAAAGCCCGGTGCTGGGCGACGGCGTGTTCGTCGGCGCCGGCGCCAAGATCATCGGGCCCGTCACCGTCGGAGATCGCGCGCGCATCGGCGCCAACGCGGTGGTCGTGCACGACGTCCCCGCCGAGACGACCGCCGTCGGCGTGCCAGCGAAGGTCCTCGTTCGCGCGCCTTAGCCCGCGCGCGTAATCGACTCACACCCGGGACCACATGTGGGCGATCCATTCCAGCTGGATCACCAGCAGCACGGCCCACGCGGCGTAGACCAGACGTCGCCGGCCGCGCGTGGCGGGAAAGACTCTTCCGCCGGTCAACCCGCGGACCGCGACGAACGCGGCGGGCGCGGCCAGCAGCGGAACGATCGGGAAGTGATAGGTCGGGTGCGAAAAGGACGCGAAGTACGGCAGCGCGTAGAGCACCGTCAGCCCGACGGCGACCAGCCCCGCGCGCCGCTGCCGCCGGTCGACCGCCTCGGACAGGAGCCACAGCATGGCGAGCGCCGCGACCAGCAAGTAGCACGCGCCGTCGAACGCGAGCGCGGCGAGGCCGACCAGCGTCACCGTCTTGGTGTCGGCCTCCTTGATGACCTGGGCGCCGGCGAAGGTGTCGAACGCGAAGAACGTCCGGACGCGACTGAGCGAGCGGAGGATGAACAGATCCGGCCGGGCCTTGATGTGCTCCAGCGCGGCCTGGCTGAACGCGTGATCGCGCTCCGACGGCGGCAGAGCGGTCACCTGGTCGTATCGCCGCAGGTACGTTTCGGGGACGCCCGGCTCGCCGCGTTTGTGCGAACCGAACCACCAGGTCCGGTAAAGCGGCGTATCGGGGTTGTTGCCGTAGAAGAGGTTTTGCGCGTTGGCGTTGTTGATGAAGACGAAGCGGCCGGTCAGGTCGCGCGCCTTGGCGGTCCAGACGCCCACCACCAGCACCAGCACGATGGCCGGCACCAGCGCCATCCAGGCACGTCGGGTCTGATACGCGATCGCGATCGGGACGACGACGACCAGCAACAGGTTCGAGGGGCGGACCAGGACCGCGCCGCCCAGCAGAGCGCCGACGACCAGCCCGCGCCAGATCGACGGTCGCGCGAGAGCGGCGGTCGTCGCCACGGCCAGCGCCAGCAACAGCAACGCGGCGGGCACCTGCGTCAGCGGCGTCGCGGCCAGGACAATCTGGGAGGGGGCGAACAGCAAGAACACCAGGGCCAGGTTCCCGGCCACGATCCCGGCTGAGCGGCGGACCCAGACCAGCAACAGGCTCGCCAAGACAATCGACGACAGCGCCACAGCCAGCCGGCCGATCCAGACCTCGGCCCCGAACAGGCGGTACCAGATCGCCAGGTACAGCGGGAGCCCCGGCGGCCAGTCCGGCTCGAAGCGCGCGGTACCGAGCAGCGCCACGGCCATCCGGTGATAGTCGAGCGCGTCGTCCGTCAGCGGCGCGTCCCGCATCGCGAGCACAGCGGCCAGGCGGGACCCGATCCAGGCGCCCAGCAGCACGGCCGTGGTGCGCGGCGCCGCCAGCGCCGTGTGGACACGAGCTCGCAGTCCCCGCGGCGAGGGCGCGCCACTCCCGGCGGCCGCGCTCACGCGCGTGCCTGGTCGCGCGCGCGCGCCAGGACCTGCGCGAACTCGCCCGCCAGCGCGCGGCGATCGTAGCGTTCCATGCCGACTGGACGAGCGCGCGGCAGCGACGACCCGCTGACAAAAGCGCGCAGGCGATCCTTCAGCAACCCGGCGATGGCGGTCTCGTCGCGCGGCGCCAGGTGCGGCCCGATGCGATGCGCGCGAACCAGGTCGGCCAGCGCGCCAGGCGGCGCCAGCGTGAGCACCTCCAGCCCGGTGCGATCCGACAGGTGGCCAAGCTCGAAAATCTTGGCCGGGTAAATCCGCTCGACGCCCGGAACCTCGTCCAGGATGCAGAGCGCGAGGTGGCTGGCCGCCAGCGCCTGCGTCACCTCGCCGTGCGGGACGTAGCCGGCGCATTCGACGCCCAACGGCTCCAGCCCGGCGAACGCGTCGCGCTCCGTCTCGGTGATGCGCCCCAGGAACCGGACGCGCAGGCGCCGCGCGAGCTCGGGCGCCTCCGCGTGCAGCCGCCGCACCGCGCCCAGGAAGCCGCGCGGGCTGGTCAGGTTGAACACCGTGCCCGCGTAGGTGACCGTGAAGCGATCGGCGCCGGGCGGCGGTCCGGCCAGCGTCGCGGGAAAATCGTCGGGGTCGTAGCCGTTGGGGATGGCCACCACCTGCTCGGGGCTCAGGAACGAGAACCGATCGAGCAGGTTCTGGCGAAACGCCTCGGTCGCCGTCGTGATGAGGTGCGCGGTACGCAGCAGCGTGCGCTCGATGTTCGCGCCGAGCCGCGCGGACCAGCGGGCCTGCATGACGTAGCTGGTCTGGACGGTGCTCCACTCGTCCCGGTAGTCGAGAACGACGCCGACGCCCGGGCGCAGGCGCGCCAGCGGGGCCAGCAGGAACTGAGAGAACGGCGGCGCGCTGATCAACACCACGTCGTCGGCCCGCTGCGCCAGCCGGCGGGCGAGCGCCATCTGCGCCGCCGGCTGCCAGAGGATCTGCGGATCGGGGATCAGCGCCTGGCGCCCCAGCATCACCGCCCGCCCGATCAAACGCCGCGCCGGCCGGGCGGCGCTGGACGCGGAGCCGCCGGCCTGCTCGGTCCACCCGGCCTGCTTGACCGCGTACCCGGGCTCGAGGGTGCGCACCCGCACGATGTCCAGGTCAGGCGGCAAATCAGCGAGCAGCGACTCGTCCCGCAACGGGACGGAGGGATTCGAGGCGGTCAGCACGGCCGGGCGGACTCCGTGCGCCGGCAGGTACTTGACCAGCTTCAGCGGGCGGCCGACGCCCGCACCGCCCGTAGGCGGGAACGCATAGGCGATCACCAGCGCGCGCGTGGGCGTGGTCACCGCGCGCGCTCAACGGTCGGGTGCTGGCGGACGAACCCGACGATCTCGCTCATCGTGACCAGGTCGTAGCCGGCCGCGCGGAAGTTCTCGAGGATTGTCGGCAACGCCTCCAGTGTCCACGGCTGCGCTTCGTGAATCAGGATCACGTCGCCCGGATCCACGCGGTCGGGCGACACGTTGCCGGCGACCTCCTCGGGGCGGCGCGTGCGGCAGTCGTCGGAGTCGCGCGACCACAGCGCGGTCACGTACCCGGCGCGCGCGCAGCGCAGCAGCGACACCGGCGACGTCGCGCCGCGCGGCGGCCTGACAAGCCGGGGCGGTTGCCCCGGACCTTGTGGCCGGGGCGGCATCAGCGCCTCCGTCTGCGCGAGCTCGTCTCGCAAGGCTTCGGCGGTCAGCTGTGGAAACGGCGTGTGCGTGAAGCCGTGTCCGCCCAGCTCGTGCCCCTGAGCGGCCACGCGCGCCAGCTGCTCGGGCCAGCGCCGGCAGGCGTCGCCGATCATGAAGAAGGTCGCGCGTGCGTCGTAGCGGGCCAGCACCTCGAGGTAGGCGTCGGTCATCTCGTCCGGACCGTCGTCGAACGTGAGCGCCACGCGCCGCCCCTGCCGCGGCCCATGCCGCACCAGCAGCCGCCGCGGCATGACGTCGGCCAGCCGCTGCCGGACCTGGCCGCGAAGCGAGACTGGACGCCGCGGGGGTGCCATGTGCCCCGGCCGGTGCCTGTTGGGACGCTCGCCCTTCGCCGCGCGGTGCTCGGCCACCGCCTGCGCCAGCGAAGCTTCCAGCTTGGCGGCGCTGTCGTCCCACCCGCCGCGCGCCCCGCGTGCCGCCACGGCCGCGGGATCGTAGGTCGACAGAGCGACGTCGCGCAGCGCGGTCGCCAGCGCGGCCGGCTGACCGACGGGCACCAGCGTCCCGAGCGCCGCGTCGTTCACGACGTCGGGGATGCCGCCCACCTGCGTCGCGACGACGCGGCGACCGCACGCCAGCGCCTCCAGCAGGACGTTCGGCGTGCCTTCGTGATGGCTGGGCAGCGTCACGACGTCGGCCGCGCCCATCCACAACGGCACGTCGCCGAGGGGGCGCGCGCCCGCCAGGATGATGCGGTCGCCGAACGGGCGCAGCGCGTCCTCGACGGCGCCGCGGATCTCCCCGTCCCCGACCAGCGCCAGGACCAGGTCTTCGCGCTCGCCGGCCAGCGCCGTGAAGGCGGCGACCAGATCCAGCGTCCCCTTGTCCTCGCGCAGCCGCGAGACGCACACGATCCACCGGCGGCGATCGCCCGCGTGCCCCAGTGCGGCGCGTGCCTCGGCGCGATCGCGCGGATGGAACAGGCTGGTGTCGACGCCGTTCATCACGAGATCGATCCGCGCGCGATCGACGCCCAGCGCGACGGCGCTCTCGACCAGCGACCGGCTGACGGCGACCAGACGGTCGGCGCGCGGCAAGGTACGCGCCATCTGCCACCGCAGGCTTGGCCGCTTCGACAGCACGTCGAGGTCGGAGCCGTGAACCTTCACGACCGTCGGGACGTCCAGCGCCTGTCCCAGCGTCGCGACGGCGACACCGTCGGGGTAGGCCCAGCAGCCCAGCATGACGTCGAACTGGCCGCGGCGCGCCCGCACCTCCGGCAAGATGGTCGCCGCGTAGAGCCCCGCCGACAGCGCGTGCCCATAGCGCGGTACGTACGGCGTGCGCGGGTGCACCACCGGGATGCCGTCGATCACCTCACGGTCGGGAATGGCAACGGCACCGTCGCCGGGCTTCACCCAGGCGGCACCCGGGAACCACGGGACGGTCGCCAGCACCTCCACCGAGCAGCGACGGGCCAGCGCCGCCACCTGCTGGCGATTGAACGGCGCCGAAAGGGGCTCGGCGGCGTTCGGATAGATCTTCGTGACGACCAGCACTCTCATGGCTTCGGTCGCAGCCCCCAGGGTCACCCGGTCCGGAGCGCGCCGGTGTCCGAGCCCGCCACCAGCAGCGTCACGAGGCGCATGTAGGGAGCACGGAGCATCTCCGGGACCACGCGTTTGAGTTGCCGCAGCCGATCGGCGTCCGTCTGATCCAGGCAGCGCAGCAACCGCACGAAGATGAAGAAGACCAGCGCGCCCAGCGGGATGCCCAGCACCAGCGCCAGCAAGGGCGGCAGGTGCTGGCCGACGACGCGCACGACCACGAACATGACGATGCTGGCCGCGAGCAGCCTGACCATCCGACTGAGCGGCAGGTGGGCCTTGAACACGGATATCAGATACACGATGAAGCCGACCGAGGCGATGAGCTCGCTGGTTCCTTTGGCGTACGCCGCCCCCATCGCGCCGTAGCGCGGGATGAGCACCAGGTTCGCGACCACGTCGACGGCGCCCGCCACACACATCCAGAGCAAGAAGAAGCGCTGCCGCTCGGCGCCGACCAGCATGTACTGCGCCGGCTGGGAGATGGTCAGGCTCAGCGCGAACACGCACAGGGTCGCCAGCACCGGGATGGCCGGCAGGTACTTGGCGCCGTACATCACGCGCAGCAGCGGGTCACTGATGGCCGCCACGCCCAGCAGCTCGGGCGCAGCCAGGATCATGATGAACCAGGTCGCCGTCGCGGCGGTGCGCGCGGCGTCTTTCGGAGACCGCCCCTGCTGAACCCACATGCTGACGCTGGCGGAGCCGGCCAGGTTCTGCGGGATGAACAGCATGTACTGGACCAGCGTGAACGTGATCGAGAAGAAGGCGATCTCCCGCGACGTCGAGTACCGGTGAAGGAAGAAGACCTCGGTCCGGTCGAACAGCAGCGAATACAGCAGGGCCAGCACCAGCTGCTGCGCCGCGAAGCGAATCATCCGCGTTCGAACCTCCGGGTCCAGCGCCGGCTGCGCTTTGCCGGGGAGCCGCGCGTAAAGGGTCCGGAAAATGATGAAGCGCAGCACGCAATCGACGATCCGCGACATCAGGAGCGAGCTGACGATCCCCAGCATCCCCCACCCCAGGAACACCGACGCGGTGACGCCCGCCATGTTCACGAACGTCCCGACCAGCGACGACACGACGTTGTGCCGCAGGTTCTCCGTCGCCCACAGCGCGCCGGTGGGGATGCTGAGCAGCAGTCCCGGAACGATGCTCAACACCACAATCGTCGCGACGATCCGCTGGTCGGACGGGAACGTGGTGAAGACGACGGTCAACCCGGCGCCGACACCCAGCACCAGCACCTTGCATTGCAGCCGCAAGGCGCGGCTCACGATCGTTTTGACCAGCGAGTAGTCACCGCGACCGCTGAACTCGGCGGCAAACTTGCGCACCGTCGCCGGGATCGCCACCTCGGTCACCGTTCGAAGGAATGTCGCGAAGTAGAGGATGTAGTTGTAGCCCCCCATGAAGTCGGGGCCCAGCCGGCGCGCCATGATGATCGAAACGTAGAGCGTGGCGCCCATCCCGACGACGCTGTCGAAGATCATCCACAGCGAGTTGCGGGCGATGGTGACGCCGGTGCGCTCGGGAGCCGTCACGGGCGGGGCCTCACCGTCGGCGGGCTCGACAGGAGCGTCGGCGGCCGCCGCCTTTATCGTGAAAGCATCGCTCATGCTACTTTGGACACTCTGGAGCGCGTCATCATAGTCGCTCCCGTGCGACGGGAACAGCGATGAGTGGAGAGCATGGCGACATGACGAACGGCGGACGGTTTTCGAAGAAGGTCGCCCTGGTGACGGGCGCGGGCAGCGGGATCGGGCGCGCCGTTGCGACCACGCTGGCGACCGAAGGAGCCCACGTGCACCTGGTCGGCCGAACGAAGAGCAAACTCGAGGCGACGGCCGGCGAATTTCCACAGGGCGCCGCCGCGCCGGGAATCTGGCCCCTCGATCTGAACATCGACGCCAGCCTCGAACAGTTGAGGAGCTCCCTCCTCGCCCAGGTGCAGAACCTGGATGTCTTGGTGCTGGCGGCCGGCGAGCTCGTCCAGGGCACCATCGCCGAGATGCCCGTCGACGTGTTCGATCGTTTGTGGGCGTCGAACGTCCGCTCGGTCTACGTCCTCGTTCAGAAGCTCTTGCCGCTGGTCACGGCCTGTCAGGGACAGATCGTGTTCGTGAACTCCAGCGCGGGGCTGGGCGCACGCCCGAACGGCGGCCAGTACGCCGCGACCAAGCACGCGCTGAAGGCGCTGGCGGACGCGCTCCGGGCAGAAGTCAACGCGCAAGGCGTCCGGGTGCTCAGCATCTACCCGGGCCGCACGGCGACCCCGCGGATGGAGCGCCTTTACGCCGACGGCGGCCAGGCGTATCGGCCCGAGGTCTTGCTGCAGGCGACGGACGTGGCCGCCACGGTGGCCGACGCGCTGTCGTTGCCGCGCACGGCTGAGGTGACCGACCTCAGCATCCGGCCGCTCGCCAAGTCCTACTGAGCGAGCCCGATCACCGGTCGACGAGCGCGACGGCCGCGACCGGCGCCGGCGCGACCTGATCGATCGCCCGCCGCAGCTTGTGCGCCTGCGTCTTCCCGCGGCGCGCCGCGAAGACGATGGCGTCGGCGGCGTCCTGAATCAGATTGACCTCGCCGCTGCCCAGGACCGACGGCGCGTCGATGATGAGGTAGTCGAATGACCGCCGAAACGTGGCGATCGTCGCGGCGAACGAGACGCTGTCCAGCCCCTCGGCGCCGGTCACGGTGCTGACGTTGGTCCCGCACATCGGACAGAAGCTCGCGTGCTCCGACAGCGATCGCGCGCATTTCGGGCAGGCGCGCGGCTCGACGGCCAGCACGTACAGAGGTGCGCCGCCGATCTGAACGACGATCCAGGGATCCTGCGGCCGCGTGCGGTGGACGGCCAGCTGGGAGCCGAACCCCTTGGGCGGCAGAAACCCGAACATCTCGCCCAGCGAGGCGACGCGGAAGCTCGCCTCGACCAGCAGGACGCGGTACTTGCCCAGCTCCGCGTAGGCCATGGCCAGGTTCGCGGCCAGCGTCGACTTGCCCTCCTGGCGCTCCGCGCTGGTGCAGAGGATCGTCTTGGGGTCGTTCCGGTCGATCAGCCGCTGCCGCAACAGCCGGAACGCCGCGGCCGTCTCCGACGCGCGCTCCTGCATGAAGACCAGGCGATCGTCGTACGGCGCCCGCGGCGCGAACCTGACGTAGGAGATTTCGGTCTCGCCGTCCGCGGTCGGGATCACCGCCAGAGCGCCCGAGCGCTCGCCGCCGCCGTTCATCGCGTTCCTGTCGCGCTTCTCATCCACTCGCGAGCTCATTGCCGACCTGGTCGTTGTTCTGGTCGTCGCTGGATTTCGGCGGCAATTGCGGGGGCGTCGTGGGAATCACGACCACGATGCAGTCGTCCACCATCACGCGCGCGAGATCGGACGGGGCGTAGAGGTGGTCGTCGAAAGCGGAAGATACACCCATTGCCAGCAGCGTCAGAAGGACCGAACCGGCCAGCCCGGCCAGCGTGATCTTGAACCGGCCGCCCGCGATGGGCCCGGTGGGCCGGTACGGGCGATCGGCCACCACCAAGCGGGGCCCCTCCCCTGCCTGCGTCAACATCAACGTCAGCTCGGCTTGAAACTGGCGGGTCTGAAGCTGGGTCTGCCGTTCGCTGGCCTCGACCACGTCGCGGTTGAGACGGGTCCACTCCGTATCGATCGCCACCATCGAGCCGCTGCTCTTCGGCATTTCCGCGCGCGGCGCCGAGCGGCCGTGGGCGGCGGCGATCTGCTGGTGGACGGCGGCCAGCGCGCGCTTGAGCGCCCCGATCCGGATCGCGTCGGAGCTGGCGGTGGTGCCCGCCGCCGGCGCGACCACCGGCATCTTGCGCGACGCGATCGCCGCGGCTTCAGCGTGCCGGACGGCGGCCTCCGCCATCGTGACCCGCCGCATCGCCATCTTGACGTCCGGGTGCTCGTTGGTGAAGTGGGCCTGCTTTTCGGCGAGGTCGGTCCGGGCGGCCTGCAGCTCCGCGTCCGCCCGCGCCTGCGCCGCCAGCATGGACGGATCGCCCGTCGCCTGGCCGGCGACCAGCGACGGCGCGATCGTGTTCAGGCTCTCCTCGATCTGAGCGGCCTGCAGCTCCAGCCCTGCGACGTCTCCGCCGGCGGCGCTGGCCCGGTCCCGATCCGCGGCGCGGATGAGGCCACCGCTGGTGGCGCTCCCCACCTCACCGGCCAGCTGCGGGTGGGTCGACAGGAAGGCGGACAGCGCGCCCTCTTTCTTCTTGAGCTCGTCATCAGCCTGACGCCGCTCGTTCTGCAGGAATTTGACCGCGTCCTCGGCCTCGTGCGTGCGCCGGCGTGCGTCGGCGTCGATGACGCCGGAGATCAGGCGGTCGAGCACGTTCTTGGCGAGGTCACGCGAGTCTCCGTCGTAGGAGACCTCCAGTGTGGCCTCCTCGCGCGCGGTGATCTTGAGGTGGCGGCGCAGCTCGTCAGCGGCGTCGACGACGGCGCGCCGGTCGACGATCCCCGGATAGAGGTTCATCTCCTTGACGAGGCCTTCGAGCCGCTCGCGCGACAGCATCATGTCGCCGACGCGCGACGCAAGACCGCGCGCCGACGTCCCTTCGGTGGCTCCCACGGCCTGCGCGCCACGTTCGTAGACCAGGACCGCCTCCGACCGGTAGAGCCGGTGCGTCGACAGCGCCAGGATGACCGTGGCCCCCAGCCCGAAGCCCATGGCCACGGCGCCCACTTTGCGCGCGCGCAGGACCCGTGACACCAGGGTCGTGAAAGCGATCATCTGATCGCGCGGCGAAAAGGGGCCGGTCATTGCTCAGATGATACACGCTTCGTGCGGGCTACGGGGAGAGGGGGGGCCTCAGCCAGCACCGTAAAGCCCAGCCCCGTCACGTCTCCGCGATCGAGAACCCGCGGATCGAACGCGCCCGCGAAGAGGCAGCTCCCGAACAGGGCCAGCAGCAGCAAGCCCGCGGAGCCGCGGACGAGGTCGCCCCTGGTCCGGCGGGGCGGCAACCGTCCGGCGTCGACCAGGTCGAAGCGCAGGCTCTCGTGGGCCTCGTGCGCGCGCGTGGCGAGGCGCGCGTTCGTGGCCGCCGCGACCGCCGCCCGCAGGTTCTGTCGGGCCGACTCGGCCCGGGCCTGCGCGCGCAGCGCCTCGGTGATCGAATTGCCCGCCGCCGCCGTCGAGCTCTCGTCGGCGGTCTGGTCGAACAGCTTCTCGGACCTGCCAAGCAGCGCGGTCGCCGCCGCCTGGTCGTTCTGGGCGGTCACGTCTTCGCGACGCAACGTCGAGCTGACGACCAGGTTCGCCAGCTCGCGCGCCATCGTGAGGGCCTGTTCCGGCGTCCCGGCCGTGTAGGTGATGCCAATCCGCGCCGTGCGGGGCGGGTCGTCGGGCAAGCGATCCTCGAGGAGCGCGATGTCCGACACGGTCACGTCCAGCGCCTTGCGCACCGATTCGACCGCCTCCCCGGCGTCGGTCGCCAGGTCGGGGAACTCCCGCGGGTAGCGCTTCATCAGGTCGACGAGGTGGTCGCCGGTGAAGGCCCATTCGCGAACGTAGCTGCGAAGCGCCGACGACGTGAGCTCGTCGGCCCCGGTCCGGACGTTGCCTTCGGTCGCGCCCAGGACGACCGTCGCGTCGTACGACACGCGCCGGGCCGCGCGAAACCCGCTGAACGCGATGAGCGCCGTCGCAGCCGGCGCCCACAGGAACCAGGAGACCATGCCGCGGCGCAACAGCCGCGCGATCAGGACGACGAAGGTCGACCCGAGGGGCGCCTCTTCGTCGACCCAGGTCGCGGAACCGTCGCGTGAGCTCACCACTCCATTGTAAGGTGAAGTGCCATGGTCGTCGCCCACGTCCTCACGTCCTTGCACGTGGGCGGCGGCGAGCGCCTGACGCTGGACCTGGCGACCGGCCAGGCGGCGGCCGGCCACCGGATCCTGGTGGTCAGCCTGGAGCAGCCTGCGGACGGCCCGCTGGGCGCCACCTTCGCGCAGCGGGGTTTGGCCGTCGAACGGTTGACGAAGCGGCCAGGGTTCGACCCGACGCTGATCCTGCGCCTGGCGCTGCTGTTTCGGCGGCACGGGGTCGAGGTCGCGCACCTCCACAACCGCCTGCCGCTGATCTACGGCGCGCCCGCCGGGCGGCTCGCGGGCGCGCTGGTGGTGTCGACCCGACATGGCCCCCGATCGGGCGGCCCGCGTGAGCGCTGGCTCCTGCGCGGGGCGGGACGCCTGCTGCACGCGTCGGTGGCGGTATCGCCGGAAATCGGTGAGCTGGAACGACAGCGCGGGACCTCACCCGCCGATCGGATCTCCGTGATCGAAAACGGGATCGATCTTTCGCGGTTCGAAGCCACCCCCGAGCGCCGCCGCGCGGTGCGGGCGGCCCTGGGCATTCCCGAGCACGCCTGGGTGATGGGGTCGGTGGGCCGCTTCGCGCCCGAGAAGGCTTATCCGTTCCTGGTCCGCACCGCGGCGCCGCTGCTGGGCCCGGACGTGCGGCTGGTGATCGTCGGGGACGGCCCCGAGATGCCGGCCGTGAAAGCCGAGGTGGGCGCGCAGCACGTCGAGCCGTTCGTCTGCTTGCCGGGGCTGCGCGACGACGTCCCCGAGCTGCTGGCGGCGCTGGACGTCTTCGTGTTGTCGTCGCGCATGGAAGGGCTGCCGCTGGTCGTGCTGGAAGCGATGGCCACCGGGCTCCCCGTGGTGTCCACCGCGGTCGGCGGCCTGCCCAAGCTGCTCAGCGACGGCGAGACCGGATTCCTGGTCCCCGCCGACGACGAGACGGCGCTGCGGGCGCGGCTCGCGTCGCTGCGGGCGGATCCGGCGGCGGCGCGCGCCGTCGCCGCGCGCGGTCGCGCCCGCGTG
>JBJMQQ010000157.1:0-46060 GCA_045802645.1 Polyangia bacterium | reverse complement strand
ACCGTTCCGTCATCCGCCTTGCCGAAGTCCGTCACCGCAACGAAGCCTGCATGCGTGATTCTGCTGGCTGCCCGCCCTTCGCGCAGGAGCGACTTGATCGCCTGCTCGCGGCGCGGGGAGCCGACTCGCAGCACCTTTACGGCGACCTCCTTGCCAAGATAAAGGTGCTCGCCGCGGTAGACGACGCCCATCGCGCCGCTTCCCAGGACCTCGTGCAATCTATACAGACCGACGGTATGACCTGCGCGGGCTTCGGCAGGCACGGCCATCAAGCAGCTGGTGTCCTCATCGTAGGGTCGTCAACGTAACTCCCGTCGCGACGAGCGGAAGGCCCTTTTGTCGGCAGGAGGACGGTGAACGTCGTGCCATCGACGTCCGTCGATTGGACCTCGATCCGGCCGCCGTGCGCCTCGACGATCCGATCGGTGATGAACAGCCCCAGACCCAAGCCGCGTCTGTGTGTCCCGGGGTTCGTGGCTCCGTAGAAGGGTTGGAACAGACGCGCGCGAACGTCTTCGGGGACGGGGGGGCCGTCGTTGTGGACCTCCAGGATCGCCCTTCCATCCTGGTTACCGACGCGCACGGTCACGCGTCCGCGTCCGTGAACGACGGCGTTTCCAACCAGGTTCGAGACCACCTGCATCAGACGGTCAGGGTCCCAGGTGCCAATGACCTGCTCAGGAGCGTCTATCGCGATGTCGACCTCCGCGTTGGCGGTCGTGATCTCATCCGCCGCGCGGCGTGCGAGGTCCGCCAGATCCGTTTCCGCGTCGGGCTCGATGGGGATGCCGCGGGCACGCCGCGCGCGCGTCATGTCCAGCAACTCATCGACCATGCGTCGCATCCGGTCGGCCGAAGAGCAAATGATGCGTGGAAGTTTTTCCAGCTTCTCACTCACCCCGCCCGGAGCCGCCAACCGCTTCCCGCTCATCAAGATCGCGTTCAGGGGGTTTCGTAAGTCGTGACCAAGGATGGCGATGAACTGTTCGCGGAAGGCCACCTCTTCTCTCAGTTCGGCCTCGAGATGTTCGCGCCTTGCGATGTCGCGGTTGATTCGGAAGAGCAGGACTCCGAGAAGCAACAACCCGCCGCCGCCGATGGCGTCGATCCAGATGGCGCGATCGAGCCTCCTGCGGGCGGCGACGCTCCGGGCCTCCAAGAGCCGCTCTTCCTGCTCGCGAAGACCGACCAGCAGCGCTCGAATCCGGTCCATGAGCTGCTTGTCTGAATCAGACCGAACGATGGCCACCGCCGCCGCGGTCTCATGATTCAACCGCTGATCGATCGTGAGCCTCAGCTGATCGAGTTTCCTGGTGGCCAACCTGACGAGCTCGCGTGCGTCGCGTCGCTGGCCGGGATCATCGGCCACCACTTCCAAGAGCTCGCTGAGTTGTCCCGGAATTTCGTCGACGGCGGTCTGAAACGGTTCGAGATAGTCCCCTCGACCGGTCAACAGGAACCCCCGCTCGCCCGTTTCAGCGTCGAGCAGAGACGCCCGGAGCGAGCCGATCAGCGTCTGCGCGCGGCGGGTCCGCCCGATGGAGACGCGGCTCGCTTGAATCGCCTCCAAAGTCATCAGGTCGACGGAGAGGAGCGCGAAAAGCGTGATCGCGGCCAAGAGCGCGACGACCGAGGCCGACAACCGATGGAAGCGTGCCCGCTCGAACCGTGCCCGCATCGTCACGAGATGATGCTAGTCGACGGTTTATCAGGAGCCAGGGATTGACACCCATCGAGGCGACGCAGCGTTCCAGGAACCTGCAACCATAAACATGCCTGGGCGCGTCGAGGCGCTCAGGGGCTGGCGGTCCGGGAGGCGACGAATCCGACCGTCTGGGTGTCGCGGGCGCCGGGGCCGCAATAGGCGGCCGCGATCTGCTGGTCGCGGCGGTACCAGACGACGGCGAAGATTCCAAAGGGCGAGCGCACCTCGGTGCCGACGCCGTAGCGAATCAGCTGAGTCGGCGTCGTCTCCAGGACGTGGTCGTCCAGCGTGAAGCGCATGTCGTACTGGCTGTCGCGCTGTTCGAAGCTGCAAACCGGCACGCTGTGGGCCGTCACCCCGAACAGGGCGGTCAGTTGCTCGACGGTCGGGTCGGCCAGACCGGTCCCTTGCTGCGCGATGAAACGGATCGGGCCGTTCTGGCTGTCACGCACCGTCAGCACCTGGATCGCGGGCTGGCCCCACAGCGCCGGACCGATGGTCACGAACGGCCCGCTCTGAGTGGTTACGTGAATCTGCAGCTCGGCCCAGACGCGCTGATCGGGCGAACCCTGCGTGATTGGCGCCGGGATCGCCGGATCCAGCGCGTGCGGCTCCCATGACATCTTCGATCCGTCGTCCCACGTCAGGCTGGGGACGTTACCTCCCGCGCCGCCGACGCCCCCGGTGGGCCGAAGCCAGGCGGCGCCGGTGCAGACGACGTCCTGGTAGGAGGACTGGCCGAAGGTGGACTGACATCCCGACCCGCTACCCCCGCCGACGCCGGTTGTCCCCCCCGCGCCCGTCGGTCCTGCGACTTTGCCCTTCGGTTCGATGATCCACGGGAAGGTGGCCTGGTCTTCCGGAAGGACGTCACAACCCATGACCGGCGCGGCAGCGTCTGCGCCGTCGCTGGGCAACCCGCCATCCCACGCGGGTGGGCTGCCTCCTGCGCCGACGTACCCGGAGCAGGAGGCGCCGAACCCGAGCCGGATGTCGCCGGCCTCGGCACCCCCCGTTCCGGGGATCCCGCCTGCACCGGTGCCGCTGTTTCCGCCGGCGGGCAGTCGCAGGCCGCCGAAGCCGAAACCGCCGCCGGCACCGATGGCGCCGCCAGCGGCAATGGCGCCGCCGCTTCCGCCGCCGGACAAAGGATTGGACCCGCATCCCAGCTGCCCAGATCCAGTCGCGAGGACGATCAGGGCAATGAGGGCAAGACGCTTCATGTGAGGGCGAAAAAGCAAGACGGGTGCCAATGCGGCCCGCCTGTTCTCGACGATTTGTGTGGCCGCTGGGCGCCGCTGCCAATAAAAGCGCGACGTTCCTGCCATGGCGTGCCGGCTCCCCGGCTCGGCGATCGAGCCGGCAGGCAGACCGCTGGATCAGAAAGCCGTCTGCGGGATGGCCAGCGCCTTCAGCCCCCAGACCGGCGTCTCGACGACCAGCTTTCCGAATGCGGTCAGGTCGCTGCTCGACGTGTAGTCGCCGTTGATCGGCGCCTGCGCGCCCATCGACAGTGCGAAGTCCGTATTCGGATCGGGGTTGTAGGCCGGGTCGTCCCACGCCCACGCCAGCCAGCCCAGGCCATTCGCCTCGGCCCCCTTGATGATGTCGAGCGGCTTCAAGTTGGTCGGCGACGCGCCAATCCCGTTTCCGGGACCGAACTCACCGATGATGACGACGAGGCCGGTCGCCTTCAACGCCGCCAGCCCCGCGTTCAGCCCGACCTGCCAGCTGGCGGCTGTCGCGTCGTAGGCCCAGTTGCCGTAGATGTGCTGGTCGAAGATGACATTCTTCTGCGGGTCCGCGTCGAAGACGGCTTGCGCGTACTTGGCGAGGTCGGCGTTGTCCTGGCCGCACCCGCCGGCGGTGATCTGCAACGTGCACGTGTAGCCGGCGGTCCGCAGGCGCTTGACGGCCGTGATGTACGAGTCGCGCCAGACGGTGCTGTCGGCGGGGCCCCACTCGTTGGCCACGTTCAGGATCATGTACGGGTCGAGCTGCATGTAGCTGGCGGCTTGCGCGACCCAGGTGTCGACGATGCCGGTCAAGGTCGCGGCACTTTCGTCGCAGGTGCCGTCCCAGTTTCCCGGGATCGGAACCACGTGACTTTTGACGGTGTCTTGCAACAGCTTGACGTTCGCCGCCGTCGAAGAATTGTATTCACCGTGGTAGGCGAGCACCCAGCGCTCGGCGTTGGCGTGCGTCTTGGCGATTCCGGGCGACGGCGAGTCGAAGTGCAGCTTGTTGATGCCGCGGATGCGAAACTCGACACCGTTCGCGTCGTACAGCTTGCCGTTGGCGACGAAGAACCCAGTCCCGGTGTTGGCCGGCGGCCGTGCGACGTGTGCATGGCCACCCATCCCGCCGGCGCTGGTGGCGCCGCCTGTTCCGGTGCTGCCAGCGATCCCCGGAACGCCGCCGCTGGGTGTCACTCCCGCGGCGCCGCCGCGTCCACCACTGCCGCCCCGTCCACCACTGCCGCCCCGTCCACCATCGCCGCCGCGTCCACCGCCTACCCCCCCTGCCCCGGTCGCGCGGTTGCCCGCGGCGCCGTTGCCGCCGAGGCCACCGGCGCCGGCGGTGCCCAGCACGCCGCCGCTGGAGGGGGCACCGCCCGTCGCGGGGGCGCCGCCCGTCCCGGGGGCGCCGCCGCTCGCGGACGTGCCCCCCTGCCCGGTGTTGCCCGACGTTGGGCTCGACCCGCATCCGGCGGCGAGCGTCATCAACAAAGACACGGTTCCCAGGGAGCAGCGCATGTTGAACAGGAGAGCGGCCCTGCCGCCCGAACCGGCTCAGAAATCTTCGGGCTGCTGGTCGCTATGGGCCGCCCGATATCGGCCAGCCGTTCGCGTCCCATACGATCTCCGCGATGCGCAGCGTGGCGACGCCGCTCTGTCCCGAGGGGGCGGCGAGCGCGTGATAGATGTTGTACGTCTTGTTGTCGTACGCAATCACCGCGTTGTGCCCCGGCGCGCTCCAACTGGAGTTCCCCTGGACCAGCAGCGTACCGCCACCGCTCATGAGCTGCATCCCGTCCTTGTCGACGTATGGCCCGGTGACCGTCGCGGACCGGCCCACGTGGATGGTGTAGTTGTACGGCGAGCCACAGCAAGAGCCAAACGACATGAACAGGTAGTAGTAGCCGCAGCGCTTGAAGATCCAGGGGCCTTCGACGGCGCCACCCTTCGGTCCGCTGGCAAGGTTGTACAACATCGTATCCGCGCGCGTCCCGTCGGTATTCAGCTTGATCATCTTGATACCGCCCCAGAAGCTTCCGAAGTCCAGCCAGGGCACGCCGGCGTCATCGATGACGACGTTCGGATCGATCGCGTTCCAGTCGTCGTTCGTTCCCATGTTCGAGCAAACGACGTTGCCCTTCTCGGCCCAGGTGCCGCTGTCGAGCGCAGTACGCGTTTCCTGACCGATGCACGACTTGTTGCTGCCGAACGACGAGACCGCGTAATAGAGGTGGAAGAGTCCGCCGAACTTCGAAATGTCCGGCGCCCATGCGCCACCATGCGGATTCCCGGCGGCCGGCCACGACCCCCAGGTGGTCAGGTTCGTGGATGACTTCGTGGCGATGCCTGTCGCCGCGAGATAGATGGTGCTCCCATCGACATACGCCGCCGGATCGTGCGCGCCGAGATTCCCGGTCAGCGTGAGCGTCTTCGGAGGCGAAGCAGCGTCGTAAGCGGCCCCGGGGCACGCATTGGCGCCCCCCGGTCCACCCGTCCCGCTGCCTCCAGCACCGGTCGTCCCGCCCGTCGCCGCGGTCCCGCCGGATCCCGAGCTCCCACCGGCTCGCCCCCGGCCCCCACTTCCGCCGTCTCCAGTCGTTCCATTCGTGCCGCCTGTCGTGGCGACGCCGCCCGAGCCGGTGGTCCCGCCGCTTCCCGTCGTGCCACCAGTCGGTCCCGACCCGCCGGTGCTCCCGCCGCTTCCTGTCGGCGCCGCGCCGCCGGTCGACCCGGTTGTTCCATTTCCCGAGTCCGGAGCCCCGCTCCCCGAAGACTGCGATGAACAACCGAGCAACGCGACGGTGAGACAGGTGACAGACAGCGATTTTGCACAGGACGGCATCATGAGACACACCTCCGGGTCGACATTCACGCCAACCCTTCGGGAGGGACTAGGGGGTCCCAAGGCCCGATTTGCCGCCACCGGTCCCGGTATTTGGACCGCGCCAAAAAGGTGATCTTTTCGGCGCTAAATACCGGCGACGTGCGCCCTGTCAGGGCCCCGTGATCGTGAAGTCGTCGAGGTAGAGGGTGCCGCTCCAGAAGGTCGCCGGGCTGAAGATGATGGACAGCCGATCGATGACGTGACTGGTGGTCAACGTGCAGCTCACCTGGTACCACTTGTCCAACACCGTGACCTGAGTGGAGTTCGACAGCGTGCAGCCATCGGTGTCGCCCGGGGTCCACACTTCCGCATCGATGAATCCGAAGGGGTTGGGGGTATCGCCGTGGAGCATGACCCACCCCGATATCGTGAACCCGTTGGTGTTGATGTTCGCACCGCTCTTGCAAAGGGGAACGGTAGTCCAGGCGGAGCCGCTCGTTCCGTTGGCGACGAAGACCGTCATCGCGAGCGCACCGGAGCCGCCGTGGTGCTGGTTGGTCGTCTGCAACACATTGGTGGCGGCATTGGGGTCGTCCTGGATGGTGGTGACAGGATTCACGGGATCGAGGAACCACCCTTCCGTCCCCGTTTCAAAGGCCCAGCTGCCGCAGCCCCCGCCGCACGAGGCAGGGAAGGTGTAACCAGTGCAGGCGCAGCCGCCACTCTGGCAGGTCTTGTTCGCGCCGCAGCTCTTCGCGCATCCGCCGCAATTCGCCGGGTCGGTCTTCTCGTTCACGCAGCTGCCGCAATTGGATAATCCGGTAGCGCAGCAGAGGCTGGCACCGCCGACCGAGCTGATGACACAGTTGCCGCCCTGGCACGTCGCGCTGCTCTGGCACGTGCCACCGTCGGCGGTCTTCGCCACGCAGCTGCCACCACCGTCGCACACCAGGTTCGACCCACAGCTGGTTCCGACGGAGGCGTTCGTCTGCTTGCAGACCGCCGCCCCGGTGCTGCAGCTGATCGTCCCCGGCTTGCAGATCGTTCCGCAGCTCGTGGTGGCGTTGCAGGCGATGCAAGCGCCCGCGCCGTCGCAGACCTGGTTCATCCCGCAGGTGGTTCCACCCGCGGCGTTGGTCTGATTGCAGACGGGCGCGCCGGTTCCACAGCTGATGCTGCCGGGCTTGCAGGTCGTCCCGCACGGAGCCGTCGCCGTGCACGCCACGCAATTGCCGCTGCCGTCGCACACCTGATTGCTACCGCAGGTCATTCCGGCCGCCGTGAGCTTCTGGTTCTTGCAGACCGGCGTTCCGCTGCTGCAGTCGAACGTCCCGGGGTTGCAGGAAGACCCGCAAGCGGCGCTCATCATGCAGGAGACGCAACTGCCATTTCCGTCGCATACCTGGGCGTTGCCGCAGGTTGTTCCGGCCGCCACGTTCTTCTGCACGCAGACCTGCTTGCCCGTGCTGCAGTCGTAGGTTCCTGGCTTGCACGTCGTCCCGCACGGCCCACCGGCGGTGCACGCCCCGCAGCTCCCGGCGCCGTCGCACACCTGATTCATCCCGCACGTCGTGCCCGCAGCCGCGTTGTTCTGAACGCAGACGAGGCTCCCATTGCTACAGCTGGTCTTGCCCGGCTTGCAGGTGGTCCCGCAGGACGCATCGGCGGTACAGGCAACGCAGCTGCCGGCGCCGTCGCACACCTGATTCGTCCCGCACGTCGTGCCTGCCGCGGCGTTCGTCTGCGTGCAGACCGGCGCACCGGTTGTACAGCTGGTCGTGCCCGGCTTGCAGACGGTCCCACACGCGGCGCCCATCGAGCACGCCACGCAAGTGCCGGTGGCGTTGCACACCTGATTCATCCCGCAGGTCGCGCCCGCCGCCATGAGCTTCTGGTTCTTGCACGTCGGCACTCCGCCGCTGCAGTCGAACGTCCCCGGGTTGCAGGACGAGCCGCACGGAGCGCCCGAGGTGCACGCCACGCAACTGCTGTTTCCGTCGCAGACCTGGCCACCGCCGCACGACGTCCCGGCCGCCGCGCTCTTCTGGACGCAGACCTGCGTGCCCGTGCTGCAGTCGTACGTTCCGGGGTTGCAGACGGTCCCGCACGCGCCGCCAGCCGTGCAGGCCACGCAGTTCCCGCTGCCGTCGCAGACCTGGTTGGTTCCACAGGTCCGGCCCGCCGTCGCGTTCATCTGGCTGCAAACCGGCGCGCCACTGGTGCAGTCGTACACCCCAGGTTTACAGGTCGTGCCGCAAGCACCCGCCAGGTTCATTCCACTGCACTGGGCGATCCCGTTGCCGCCCGCACCGCCCGTCGATGCGCCGGCCCCGCCCTGCGCGGTCGCACCAGTGCCGCCGACCGCTCCGATTCCCCCGGTCGCGCCGCGGCCGGCCATGCCCGTGCCGCTGCCACCACCGCGCGCTCCGCCAGCTCCGCCCTTCTGGGTTGCGCCGGCGCCGGCGTCCCCGCTGTTATCGACACCGTGGCTGCGCGGAGTCCCGCACGCCGCCGCCGCACAGGTGGCCAAAAAAACGAACATTTTAAGTCGGTGTTGCCGCATAGCTGCTCGGCACTGTGAACGACGGGCCGCTGCTTTTGTTGCACAAATTCGTGGTCCTTCGCCGACAGTGTTGCGAAGAGGCGGCGCACGAAGGGACGGGTATGGTAGTGAGACCGATTATGAGAGGGGCGATCCGATGGTGAGGGGACAACGGTCCGCGCGGTGGCTGGTTGCGGCATTCATCATCGGCGCGATCTGCGCGCACGTCCGAGTGTGTCGAGCGGGTGGTTCGGACGCGGAGAAGGTGGAGGAGCTGATCCGGCAGGGCAACGCTCTCCGCCGGCAGCACGAGGACGCCCGGGCCCTCCCGATGTTCCAGCAGGCCTACGAGCTCTCCCGGACGCCCCGCACCGCGGCGCAACTCGGGCTGGCCGAGCTCGCGCTGGGCTACTGGGACGCGGCTCATGAACATCTGACCGACGGTCTGACCTCGGGCCGGAACTCCTGGGTCACCCAGAACCGACGCGCGCTGGAAGCGGCGCTGACCGAAGCGAAGTCCCATCTGGCCAGCGTCACCATCGAAGGGACTCCGGCGGGCGCTGACGTGCTGCTCAACGGGAAGTCGGTGGGAACGCTGCCGCTGCCGGCGCCTGTCCTGATCAACGAAGGGCGCATCGAGGTCGACGTGCGCGCGGCGACGTACAAGGCCGACCACCGCGTCCTCACCGTCCAGGGAAACAGCCCCGTCCAGATCAGCGTGAATCTGCAGACCGCTGCGGTCGCCAGCGCGGCCGCGCAGCCGGTCGAGGGATCCTCCCCGACGACGGCTCCGGTCGGCGAGGCTCAGGCGCCCGTCGCGCCGGCGACGAAGAACAGCGACACGGCAGAGTCTGATGCGGAGCTACCCACCTGGCGGCGCATTCTTCCCTGGGCTCTGTCGGCGGGCGCGATCGTGGCGGGGGGAATCGGGATCTGGCAAGCGGTGGAGGCATCGCATTCGCTCACGAAGTTCCAGGCCGTGCAGGCGTGCGGCGCTGATGATCCGAACCACGGGTCAGATCCAAGTTGCCCCGGGCTGTACGACACCTGGTCGAGTCATCGGACCAACGCCTGGATCGGGTTCGGGACCGCGGGCGTGCTGGCGGCCGGCGCGGTGACGATGTTCATCTGGAACGCGCAGTCCTCTCCCGTGGACGTCCAGGTCGGGCCGAACACCGCGCGCATCGAATTTCGGCACACGTTCTAGCCGAACAGCTCGTCGCGCGCGCGGCGCCAGGTCGGCTCGTCGACGGACAACAGCGTGGTCTCGTACCGGTCGAGAACGTCGTAGTCACGGCCGTCCGGGTGACGCACGACGCCCCCCGCCTCCCGCACGATCAGGGCGCCAGGCGCGTGATCCCACGGGAGCATGCGGTGATACTGCGTGTAGTCCTTCAGGCCCAGCGCGATCTGCGTGTATTCGTGAGCCGCGCAGGTCGCGCCTGGGACGACCGCGTGGGCGGCCGCGCGGGCGCCGAGCAGAGCGGCGTGCTCCTGCGGCATGAACCCGGTGTGGAGCGTTCCGGAGAGGACGCCCTGCTCCCGCGCGCGCGGGAAGATCCGCCTCCCGTCGAGGAACGCACCCTGTCCTCTCTCGGCCAGGAAGAGCCGATCGCCCTCGGTGAAGTAGATGCACGCTGCGAGCAGAATCCGGCGCTCGACCAGGACCACCATGGTCCCGAACGGCTCCTGACCTGCGGCGAAGTTTCGGGTTCCATCCAGTGGGTCGACGATCCAGACCGGCGAGTCACCGTTGATCCGTTCGACTATCTTCGGATCCGCCGCCGTCGCCTCCTCCCCCACCACCGACGCGGCGGGAATGAGCGCGGACAGCTCTCTCGTCAGCGCGGCTTCGGCGGCCCGATCCGCCACCGTGACGAGATCCGTCGGATCCTCGGCGCTCGGCTTTCCGACCACGTCGCTGGCACCGAGCTTTCGAAACCGGGGCGCGATCTCGGCGAGCGCCACCTTTCGCACGACCTCTCCCAAGTCATCGACCAGCGTGCTCAACATCCCTCAGAAGGCAGATGTTGAACCAGGCCTGCTACTGGCGCCACGGTCGAATCGCGAAAGGTGGCCCAGGTTGACCGACGTCAACCTGGGCCCCCGGTCATCAGGAGCTACGGCTGGGGGCAGCGAGAGCTGTCTGTGTCGATGGTCCCCGACTGGCAGAAGTTGGGGCTGCTGTTCCCGGAGGCCGTCAGAAATCCCTCGTTGAGGCCGCTGAATATGCACTTCCGCAACGACGTGCTGCCACCCGCAACGATGCTGAAGCCGGGGCTGGTCGCGGTGTTGTTGTTGATGGTCACAGGCCCGTAGATGCTACCGTTGTCGCCCGTGATGCTGCAGTATTGACCCGTCCCGTCCGTCGGGCCGACGACGTAGAGTGCGGCGCCTGTTTGCGCGTGATTGGAGGAGATCGTGAGGCCTCCCAGATTCAAGACCCCGACGTTGTAGATGGCGCCGCCAGGTCCGGACGCCGTATTGCTCGAGAGCGTCGATGAGTCTGAAAGGCTGAACCGCGTGAATGCACCAGCTTTGTGCGCGCTCACGACCCCGCCACCGGCGCCGTCGCACGAGGAGCTTCCGGTACACGACTCGTTGCTGCCAGTCCCCGAGGCCGTGTTTGACGTGATCGAGCTGTAGTTCAGATCGATCGTGCCGCGATTGAATATGCCGCCACCCGCTTTCGCCGAATTGCCGGTCAGGATCAGCCCAGTCGTTGAAATGATCCCATTCGTCGACGGCCCGGGGGCCGGCGTGGTGGAGATGTTGAAAATGCCGCCGCCCGCCATCGTCGCGGAGTTCCCCGAGATGGTGACCGCCAGCTCGTTGATGTTCCCGGCATCGTTGTAGACCGCGCCTCCACGCTTGGCCTTGTTGCCGCTGAACGTGGAGTTCTCCGCGAACGTGATGCTGGCGTTGGGCCCGTTGTAGAGGGCCCCGCCGATTCCGAGCGCGTGCTGGCTGCCGGTGACGTCGCCCTTGGAGATCGTGATGCCGTAGAACTGCAGCGTGCCGCGGTTCTCCAGCAACCGTCCGCCGGCGCTCCCGGCGATATTCGTCAGGTTGACGTGCTGGAAGAACGCCGCGGCGCCAGCCTTGATCACGAAAGCGGAATAACCGGTAGCGGCAGTCATGCCCGTCGAGTCGATGAACGGGGCGCCAGACAAGCCGCTGATCATGACGCGCCGGCTGGTGGTGATGGTCAGGGCCGAGATCACGTAGTGAAAGCTCGCGTAGGGCTTGCCGGCGGCCTCGCGTAACCAGATCGTGTGCTCCGTCGAGCTCGGGTCTTGATCCGGACAGTTGTACATGGAGTGACCGGCGTTCACCGACGCCACGGCCTCGGCCAGGCTGCAGTATCCGTCGTTGGCGTTCAAAGACATGGCTGAGGTGCTGCTGGTGTCGACGTTGTAGGTCGACGCGCGGGCCTCCGACATCGACACGAGCGCGAGGCCCAGCGCGAGGCCGATGCCGGTGAACATGGGGTGAGTGACTGTTCTGCGACTGATCATGAGGCTCCTGGTTGAGGGGGACATGGAGTGAGCTCGATCCTCTCGAGCTCACTCTCGTTAGCTGCCCCTAACGCGCGCGCGGCGGCATATTCCGTGCACATAACTGGCCCGACTCCACTGACCGTGCTCCGAACCAGCGTCGGCTCTGTCGCAACATTTTCCTCCGCTCGCTGACGATCGTTTGCTCGTTGCGGGCTCCATCCTGCGCGGGTGACGTACTTCCTGGTCATCGCGACGCTGTTCCTGGGGCTGCCCTGTTCGTGTCAGCTCGGGTACCGGCTCGGGCGCCGCGCGGCGAAGCGCATGGACCCAGGGGAAGGGTCGCACGCCGCCGCATGGCAGGCCGCGCTGCTGGGGTTGGCCGCGCTGCTCATCGGGTTCACGTTCTCGATGGCGCAGGCGCGCTACGACGCACGCAAGCACATCGTTCTCGAAGAGGCCAACGACATCGGGACCACCTATCGGCGGGCGGACCTGCTGGACGCGACCGGGCGGCAGGAGCTGCGCGCGCTGATACGCCGGTACGTGGACGCGCGCCTGGCGTTCGCCGATCCTCGCCTCAGCGGAAGCCAGAACCAGGCCGCCCTGCTCCAGTCGTCCGAGCTCGCGGATCAGATCTGGTTGCGGGTGGCGTCCGCCGGGCGGGCTGCCCCGTCGCCGATGACGGCGCTCCTCATTCAGTCGACGAACGGCATGCTCGACGCCGGCGAGGAACACGTGGAGGCGATCGAAAATCCGTTGCCCCCCACGGTGTTCCTGGTCCTGTTCCTGGTCACGGCCGTCGCCATGGTCGCGGTCGGCTACGGCTGCGGGCTCGAATCCCGGATGCGCGCGCTGGGCATGTTCGTCGCGCCGGTGCTTCTGGCTGCCGTGATCGGGCTGGTGTTCGACCTGGCCCATCCGCGAATGGGCGTCATCCGTGTGCAGGACCCGATCCTGGACCGGCTCAAACGCAGCCTGTGAGCCGAGGCCGGGTTTGAGGCAACGGCCCACTCGCGACGTCGGAGGGCGTGCTGATACTGCAGGCGCAGGAGGAGTGATGGCCAACGAAGAAACCCATCAGGGATCAAGTCAACAACAGCTGCACAGCGGCGATGCGCCCGGGCTGGCCGGCGTTTACGGTCGGCTGCGCATCTCCGTCGCGGGCAAGCCGGTGGCGACGTTGGCGGTCGAGGGGACGTACGTCGCCCTCCTGCCCGACACCAGCGGCCCCGCCGACGCGACGCTGTTGTGCGCGGACGACACGATCATGCACAAGCTGCTCAAGGGCGAGCTGAACCCGTACATCGCCTCGATGCGACGACAGGCGCGTCTCCGCGGAGATCGCGGATTCGGAACGCGCGTGATGCTTGGGCTGCAGGTCGGCTCGCCCTTCTCGAAAGGTGGACTGTCATGAGCCTGGACACGGTCAGCATTCTGGACGGCAGCACGTTCGTGGTCAGCGACCGACGGGGCGACCTCGAGGCCACGCCGACGGAGAACCACGGCCTGTTCCTCGAGGACACTCGATTTCTGTCGCGCTGGATCCTGACGGTCGGTGGCATCCGGCCGAAGACGCTGTCGGTCGACGAGCAGGCCTACTTCAAGGTCAAGTTCTTCGAGGCGGTGACGACGGGGACGATCTACGTCGATTCCCATCTATCGCTGATGCGCCAGCGCTGCGTCTCCGCAGGCTTCGAGGAGACGATCGAGATCGAGAATCACGGCAAGGAGCCCGTGGAGCTCGAAGTGAAGCTCGAAGTGGCCGCCGACTTCGCCGATCTCTTCGAGGTGAAGGACAAGCTGGCCAAGGTCGGTCAGCTCTACACGCACATCGACGGCGGCGCGCTGACGCTGGGCTATCGGCGCGACGACTTCGTGCGAGAGACCATCGTCACCAGCAACAAGAAGGGCGAGCTCCGAGAAGACGGCTTCCTGTTCAAGATCAAGATTCCGGCCCAGTCGGCCTGGACCGTCAGCTTCGACGTCTCGGCGCGCGGGCGCCGGGCGGACATCGAAGACGCCGAGGGGCCAAGAACTTCTGCCCTGCAGAATCCGACCCGCGACAAGGATCTCGCGGCGTGGCTCGCCACGGCGCCGCGACTGATCGCCAGCTGGGATCCGCTGAACAAGATCTACCGCCGCAGCCTCATCGATCTCGCGGCCCTCCGCTTCGAGACCGGCATCTCGCCCGGCGCGCTGCCGGCGGCGGGGCTGCCCTGGTTCATGGCGGTGTTCGGGCGTGACAGCCTGCTCACCAGTTTCCAGTCGCTGGCGTTCGTTCCCGAGCTGGCGGCGGCGACGCTGCGCGCGCTGGCGATCGTGCAGGCCCGCAAGGTCGACCCGTTCCGCGATGCGGAGCCGGGGAAGATCGTCCACGAGATCCGGCTGGGCGAAATGACCGCGTTCGAGGCGCGGCCCCAATCGCCGTATTACGGCGGTGCGGACTCGACGATGCTCTTCCTGATCCTGCTCGAAGAGTACGAACGCTGGACCGGCGACAAGGATCTGGCGCGCGAGGTCGAGCGCGAGGCGCGCGCGGCGCTGAACTGGATCGATCTATACGGGGACCGCGACCAGGACGGCTACGTCGAGTACGAGCGCCGCATGGACACCGGCCTCGACAACCAGTGCTGGAAGGACTCGTGGGATTCAATCGCGTTCGCGGACGGCACGATCGCGCCCACGCCGCGCGCGACGTGCGAGCTTCAGGGGTACGTCTACGACGCCAAACGCCGCTGCGCGCGCCTGGCACGCGAGGTGTGGGACGACCCTGCCCTCGGCGAGAGGCTCGACAAGGAAGCCGAGGAGCTCAAGCGGCGCTTCAACCGGGACTTCTGGATCCCGGAGCGCAACTTCTTCGCGCTGGCGCTGGACGGACAGAAGCGCAAGGTGGATTCGCTGACGTCGAACATCGGTCACCTGCTGTGGAGCGGAATCGCCGACGACGACAAGGCGGACATGTGCGTCAAGCATCTGATGAGCGACGAGCTGTTCTCGGGCTGGGGCATCCGGACCATGGCGTCCAGCGAGGGTTCGTACAACCCGATCGGCTACCACGTCGGCACCGTGTGGCCGCACGACAGTTCGTTCGTCGCCTGGGGCATGCGGCGCTACGGATACCGGGCGGAGGCGGCACGAATCTGTCGCGCGATCCTGGAGGCAGCCGACCTGTTCGACGGGCGGCTGCCGGAAGCATTCGGCGGCTACCCGCGCGCGAAGACCGGCTACCCGGTGGAATATCCGACCGCCTGCAGCCCACAAGCCTGGGCCACCGGCGCGCCGTTGCTGGCGTTGCGCACGCTGCTGGGCCTCGACTCCGACGGCAAGCACATGATCATCGACCCGGCCATTCCCGAGCCGCTCGGCCGCATCGAGCTGCTGAACATCCCGGGCTGCTGGGGCCGCATGGACGCCTTCGGCCGCGCGCTGAACGCCAGCGAGGGTTGACGTTCCTGGGCGTCAGGGTTCGCCGGGGATCGGCCCGAAGCCGGGCGGCGGGGTGCGCGGGCCACGGGCGCGTTCGTAACCTGCCGCCGACTCGATCAGTTGCGGCTCCGACCAGGGGCGGCCCAGGAAGACGATGCCGAAGGGCAGGCTGACGTCGCGACGGACGGACGGCGGGTCCAGCGCGATCGCCTCGGACGGGGCGGCGCGCGTCGTGCGATCGTCGACGACGCGAGTCAGGCCGGCCTGCACGCCGATCGACGGCAGGCCGGACACGTCGCTCAGGAAGAAGTAGCCGCGGTTCGTCCGGCCGTCGTACGTCAACCAGGCGATCGAGCTCGCGGTCCCGGCCAGGATCGGAGAGGGGATGGTCTCAAACGGGTAGACGAGCGCGTCGAGGTGGTTCTGCGCCAGGACTTGCGCGACGATCTCGCGGACGGCTTGCCCCCGGAACAGGTGACCGGCTTCGCCCTGCGTATCCAGCGTCAGCCCGTTGGCCGTTGCGGGCACGCCGGCCCCTGGGGTGACTCCCGGACGCGCCTTCTGGGTGCGCGTGCCGGTGGCGTCGTCGGCGATGTAGGTGAAGCTGATGTGCTCGCCGCGATCGCCGTTGTGATTCAGGTCGTCGAAATCGATGCTGAGATGCCGGCGGGCGTGTTGGCGAGCTTGCGGAAGTTGATGACGTCCGGGAACGGCGCCGCCCCGAAGAACAGATCGAGCTTGCTGGGCAGGAGCCCCGTCGTGGTGCTGGGCGGGTCCAGGGTCGATGGGTCGCGAAGCTGGGCCACCACGTCCTGAATGCTGAAGTTCGGAATCGACGGATCGTCGGCGGACCAGCCGTTCGCGACGTCGCGTGGGTTGATCGATTCCAGCAACTCGGCGCCCGCAGCCCGTAGCGTGGGGATCACCTCTTCGTTGAAGACCCGCACCGGCTGGCCACGACGCAACCGCGCGTGTGCGCTGCTGCCCAGTTTTCGACCAGACGCTGCTTCCGGACACGCAGTCCTTGCCCGAGCCACGGATCGCGCCACAGATCGGGCGTGACGACCTGTCCCCAGAGGCAATTGCAGCGACCCGACCGGGCGTGAGATCATCAAGTCGGATGACTGTGTCCGAGTCGCTGAAGGCGTTCGCAGAGGACCCCGACGCCTACATCACCGAAGTTCCTTCAGTGGCCCCTCACATCCGGACGCCGCGGTACGTCCTCGCGCTGTCCCCGAGCCCCCTGCAATCGATCACCTGCCGCCTCCGCACCACCGCGGCTGAGCTGGACGCGACGATCGCGGAGATCCGCGGGCTGCTGCGGCAACGAAACGTGCAGACCAACGTCTGGCATGTCGGGCCGTCGTCGCGCCCCCACGACCTCGCCAGCCTGCTGCGGGCGCGTGGGTTTGTGCCGGCGATGCAGCCGCCGTACGAGCCCACGATGACGGCCATGGCTCTCGTGGATCCGCCCACCCCGAAGCGCAACAGCGGCGTGGAAGCACGGCTGGCCCGAACGTTCGAGGACTACCTGGCAGGGCTGGAGGCGGTGCTCGAAGCCTTCAACGAATCGGAGGAAGAGCGGGCCGCCTGGCGAGCCGCCGCCCCGAGCCTCTGGGACACGCAGGACGGCGACGATCGATTCACGCACGTCGCGTTCATCGACGGCAAGGCCGTCGGTGCGGGCTTCTCCGCCTGTGGATCGACCGGCATCTTGATGGGCGGCGCCGGGGTGCTCCCCTCCGCCCGCCGCCGCGGCGTCTACCACGCCATCCTGGCGGCCCGGTGGGTCGAGGTCGAGCGCCTCGGGAAGGAGGGTCTGGTCATCCACGCCGGCGCCATGTCGGCGCCCATCCTGGAACGCTGCGGGTTTCAGGTGGTGGGCCACCTCGAGCTGCTCGTCGACCGCGGTCTGTCCGGTTGACGATTTCTTGCGCAGGCGCCCACAAGGACCTACATTACGTACATGCTCGTAAAGGAAGGCCGACCGTCCGAACGACGCCGCCGCCGGAGCGGGTGCCTCGCCGATGCGCTGCGGTTGCAGCTCGAAGCCTGTCGCGAGGACGAAGAGCTCGCCGCGATCGTCGTCTCCGACGAGCTCGGGTTCTGCGTCGCCCACTCGGGCGGTGACGGCAGCCACGAGGAGCTGGCCGCGCGCCTGCCGATGTTGGCCGACCCGACGCGACGCCCGTCTCTCGACGAGAACGAGGGCGGCGTTCACGGACCGTGGGCGGCCGCGGCGGTCGCGACGTTCTCGATCGCGGGCGCCAAGCTGCACGCGTGCGCCGTCAGGGAGCCCGACGCCGCCCCCCAGACGATCGCCGGCGGTGCGCAGGTCCTGTCCCGCATCGCCAGCGGTTTCAGCCGGTTGCTGGCTCAGTAGTCACCCACCTGCGGCGATTCCGCGGACGCGGTATCGTTGCCGTTCCTGATGGGTCGTCGGGGACATGAGTTCGGGCGACGCGCGGTGCTCTCGCTGGTGGTCGGCCTGGCGGCCTGCGGCGGGAACGTCACCGTGACCCGCGGCTTCGAATCACGACAGGTGCTGTCCCTTCGCGACGCGACCATCCAGTTGTTCAGCGTCAATGACCTCGTCGGAGAGGATTCGACGCTGAGCTACAGCACGCAGCCGGAGGGCGTGCCGACACCCACCCGGTGGGCGCTGAACCTCGCGACGGGCGAGGTGCGGGACATCGGCCTCGACCCGCCGGCGTCCAGCGGCGTTCTACCTGGCACCCCGCGCTACGTCTGCGGGACGAACGATCTCTTGCCGGACGGCACGATGACCGTCGAGATCACGGACACGACGACTGGCGTTGCGACCGACATCAAGGGGGTGACCAGCTTTGGCAGGTGCGTGGCCGACGACGGAACCTTCGCGGCGTTCCGGCGGGACTCGGCGACGACCCGTCAGGTCCTGTGGACGGGCCCGTACCAGCGAATGGCGCCGGTGTCGCTTCCGTTCGACGTCCAGCAGGTCGTTTCGTTCGAGACCGACTTCGCACGCCAGCTCTCGACTGCGTACGTGCTCGGCGCGTCGCCGGCGGAGTCGACCGGTTCAGGCCTGTACACGATCGACTTGCCTTCGGCAGTGGTGACCGAGGTGATTCCCGCGACTCCCGGCAGCACGGCGTGGGCCGCCGGTGCGCCGCAGGCGGGGTCCTTGCAATCGACCAGCCTGACGAACGACCTCATCTTTCAGTTCGGCGGCCACTACGTCTACACGCGCAAGATGAGCGACGGCGGGACCACGCTGTTCGCCGGTCCGTTTTCGTCCGGGCCCGCCAGCGAGCTGGCGCTGTTCCAGCTCAGCGCCAGCGGCACGCCGGCGGTGGGCGCGACCGTCAACGTCAACGGCCCCGATGACGTGGCGGGACCGCAGCCCAGGCCGCCGCTGGTCGGCGTGCAGGTCACAGGAGCCAACGGGGCGCCCAGCCAGCTCCTGGTCTGGGACAGCGCCACTTCGCAGGTCACCGTCTGTCCGTCGTCCCGCGGCGCGTTCCAGTTCGGCGTCGTCTCACCGGACGGCGTTCATGCGCTTTTCCGGCCTCTGCAGCTCAGCGTCGTGCCGACGTTCTCATCGCTGCAGCTGCTCACGCTGGACGCCGGGCAGCCGCACACCTGCGTGTCACTGGAGGACAACAGCGTGCTCTGGGCGGACTTCTCCGGCGACGGCAGCACGATCGCGTGGATCGACAAGACCGAGGTCGGAGACGTCACCAATCTCTGGACGGCGAACGGCGACGGCAGCGACGCCAAGATGATCCTCTCTGGCCGGCTGCTGGGGGCGGGGTTCATCGACGGGACCAGCCACCTCGAGCTGTCGTACGACGGCGACCTGGTCTGGCTCGACGTGCGCGACCCGAGCCACTTTTCGTACGTTGCCGAGCAGCTGTTCGGGCAGGCGTCGAGCATCGGCGCGTCGTGGTTCGTGGCCGGCTACAACTACAGCAACCAGGACGCATCGGGGCTGCTGGGGGTGCTGAATCTCGACAGCGGACAAAAGCTGCCGATCTCGCCGGCCGTCAGCCAGTACGTGGTGCAGGGTCAGGCGGTGCGCGCCGACGGCGGCGCGGGGTTCGACCGGATGTGGACCGGCGCGTACGACGTGGTCTATCTGGTGCGGGGGCGCAACCCCTCCGCGCAAGACGGAATCTGGCTGGCGACGGTGAGACCGGCAGACCTGCCGTGATCGCGCGGCAGGCGGCGTTGGTGCTGGGCCTGGCCTGCGGCCTGATGACGCCGGCGCGCGCAGCGCCGTCACCAGCGGATGCCGGGACGGATGGTGGCGACGCCGGGGCCGACGCGGCCGCGCCGGACAGTGGGGCGCCCGACGGCGGCGCGAGGCAGCAGGACGCTGCCGTCAGGCCCGACGCACCGGCGATCGCCGCCGCGACCGTGAGCTTCGGCGGCCGCGTCTTCGAGAAGGGGACGCGCAGCCCCGTCCCGGGCGCGTCGATCTCGATCGACGGGACCGTGGCGGCACAAACGGATGCGGATGGCCGTTTCGAGGTGAGCCTGCCCGCCGGAGAGCACGCGGTCGCCGTCCAGCTCGCGGGACGGCAGATCGTCGCGCACACGGTGTCCCTGTCCCCCGACCATGCCGCCGAGGAGCTGATCTTTCGCGTGCTGCTGCCCGACAGCGGCGCGCGCTACCAGACCACCGTCCGGGCGACGCGGCCAGAGATCCAGCAGGTGGCTCTGTCGGCCGTAGAGGCGCGCCAGGCGCCGGGCACCGGCGGTGACCCCCTGCGCGTGATCGGGCTGCTGCCCGGCGTCTTGCAGATCGCCTGGCCGGCCTCGCTGTACGTCGTTCGGGGGGCGAACCCGGGCAACACCGGCTTCTTCCTGGACGGCATTCGCGTTCCGGAGCTGTTCCACCTGGCGCTGCCCCGTTCGGTCATTCACCCGTACCTGATCGAGGGCGTGGATTTCTATCCGAGCGGGGGGCCCGCCAATTTCGGCCCGTACGTGTCGGGCATCATGGCCGCGCGGACCGCGGCGCCGCCCGGCGATCGGATCCACGCGTCGGCGGACGTGACGCTCTACGACGCCGGCGCGATCGTGACCGGTCCGTGGGACGGCGGGCGCGGAACAGTCGCGCTGGCGGCGCGCTATTCGTACACGGGCGCGCTGTTCTCGGCGCTGGCGCTGGACACGCTGCTGCGTTACGGCGACTACCAGGTGCGCGTCGAGCACCCGCTGGCAGGTGGGCAGGCGACACTCTTCGCCTTCGGCTCCCTGGACGACGCGGGCTGGACGAACCCCGGGGCCGACACGATGGAGTACGGCTCGTTGCAGTTCCATCGGCTCGACCTGCGCTGGCGGCGCGCGCTGGCCGGCGGCCGCCTGCTGGCGGGGGTCACGTTTGGGATCGACTGGGCCAACTCGACCCTTTACGACAGCCCGATCAAGGTGCGGGCGCTCAGCGCGGCGCCGCGGCTGATTTACACGCACGCGCTGGCTGCGCGGGCGGACCTCGAGATCGGCGCCAGCGCCGAGGCGCAGTCGTTCGACTCGCACGTGCCGATGTTCCAGCGCAAGCAGAGCGACCTCGCCAAGTCGCGCAAAGCGCTGTCGCAGGCGGCGTACGCGACGGTGATCCTGCGCCTCGGCCGGCGGTGGGTGATCTCGCCGGCGTTGCGCGCCGACGTCTTTTCCGAGCAGGCGACCACCCAGGGATTCCTGGAGCCGCGCCTGGACGTTCAATTCCAGGTCTCCGACGCGCTCTCATTGAAGGCGAACGGCGGTCGCTTCGCGCAGATGCCCAGCTTGCCGGTCAGCGTGGCCGGGTTCGAGGCGTTCGCGCTGGCGGATCTGGGCGCGCAAACCTCCGTCGGTGGCTCGCTGGGCGCGCAGGCCCGCCTGCCCGGCCGGCTCAGCCTGAACATCACCGGCTATTACCAGAGGCTGCGCGTCACCGACGTTCGCAACATCGACATCACCAACCCCGACCCGATCTCCGCCGATTTTCTGGTGTCGCGTCTGGGGCGCGCCTACGGCGTCGAGATCCTGTTGCGCCGCGCGGACGCCGGGCGCCTGTTTGGTTGGGTGGCCTACACGCTGTCCTGGAGCCAGCGGTACGACGACACCGGTGTGCTCGGCCGGTCTGACTGGGACGAGCGGCACATCTTGAACGTGGTCTCCGGCTATCGCATCGGCCGCGCGACGACGGTCGGCGTCGGGTTCCACCTGAACACCGGGCGCTGGGCGCCGGTCATCAACAGCCCCGTCGGCGCGTACCAGCAGCTTCCGCTCTACTACCAGGTCGACCTGCGGGCCGAGCGCCGCTTCGTCTTCGATCGGTTCGTGATGGACGTCTACGCGGACTTCGAAAACCTCACGATGAACCCGGAGATCCTGCAGCTGCAGTCCGCCAGCACGCAGGCCGCACCGATGGCCGTCGAACAGGAAGGGCTCAAGATCATCCTGCCGACGATCGGCGTTCACGCCCAATTTTGATCACGCGGTGACGTTCAAGGGGCCAGCTTCTGCTCTGCCGTCTTGCCCAGCTTCTTGAGGAGGTTGATCAGCGTCTGTCGCTCGGCGGCCGTGAGGCCGTCCGACGCGGCGTCGAGGCGCGCGCTGTGCTGATCGAAGATCTTCGTGATCAGCGCCCGCCCCTCGCGCGTCAGCGTGACGACCCGCGCCCGCCGGTCGGACGCGTCGGACGAGCGCTCGACCAGCTGCTGCGAGGCCAGCCGGTCGACGGCCGTCGTGATGGCGCCGCTGGTGAGCTGGGCGATGCGCCCGAGCTCGCTCACCAGCAGCGGTCCTTTGTGAAGCAACGCCTCCAAGATCGCGAAGTCCGACAACCCGATCTCGTGCGCGGCGATGCTGAGCTGCGCGTGGCGCGCCAGCGTGCGGTGCGCCTTCATCAGCACCAGCCAGAGGTGCGCGCCGGAGCTATTGGCCATTCAGCCAGGTCCAGTCCTGCGCCCGCGCCCACGCCTCGAACGACAGCCAGGGGACGGTCGGGAACGCGCTCCGCAGGGCCGCCGGATCGAACGTGTAGCCCGTCGACTGGAACCACTGATACATGCGCGCGCCGTCTTCTCCCATCGCGCCGCGCACCGTTTCGGGCGGAAGCTGGTAGTAGTTGAGCGGCTTTCCCGTGATGCGGGACAGGACCGCGATGGCCTGGTTCCCGCTCAGCTCGTCGGCGCCCAGGTCGTAGCGCTTCCCGGCGTGGGCGGCCCCGTCCTCGAGCACCGCCACCGCGACGGCGGCGATGTCGCTGACCGCGATCTGGCCCAGCTTGCGGTCGGGAGTCAGCGGTGACGCGTACACGCCGTCCCGAAGCTGCGCGCGGATGAAGTTCAGGTTTTCCATGAAGTACACGGGCGCCAGGATCGTCGCGTTGCTGGCGCCCGCGCGGATGTGCTGTTCGACGGCGAACTTGCTGTCGAAGTGCGGGATCCCGGTCTGCCGGTCCGCATTCGCGACCGAGCTGTAAACCAGCTGCACGCCGGCCGCGATGGCCGCGTCCGCGAGGTTGATGCCTTGCTGAGTCTCGGCCTGCGTCCCCTCCTCGAACGGGGTCGCAACCGCGAACACCGCGTCCACGCCGTCGATCGCGCGCTGGACCGACGCGCGATCATCCAGATTTCCGACGGCCAGCTCGGCCCCCAGCCCCGCCAGTGTCTGCGCGCCGGGCTTGCCGAGATCGCGCGTGAATGCCCGGACATGGTGCCCCTTGCCGATCAGCTGTCGGGCCACCGCCCCGCCCTGCTTGCCCGTCGCCCCCGTCACCAGAACTCTTCGCTTGCTCATGGTCGCTGCCTCCGGACCATAGCTTGACATCAAGAATCTTTACGTCAAGGCATTTCGACGCCGTCAGCCTCCGTTCAAGCAGGCGACGGCGCCGTCGTTCGTCACGTTGCAGATGCCGAAGGCCTGAGGGGTACAAAGCGCCGTATTCGCGCAATCGCAGGAGAGAGCCTGCCCCGCACACGGATTGTCGCGGCACACCGAGACCGACGTTCCAAGGGCCGTATAGGAGACGCACACCTTGCCAGAGCCGCACGAAGTCGGTGTGCAGGCCAACGCTCCCCCGATGCCGCCGAGACCAAACCTTCCACCGATGCCGGTCGTACCAGCGACGCCAGCCGTTCCGCCGTGCCCGCCTGGTGCGCCACCGCCGCCGGCATGACCGCCCGTACCCGGCACACCGCCAGCGCCGGCGCCCCCGCCGGCCGCACCGGAAGCTCCGCCGGTCGCGGGCGCACCCGCAACACCGGACACGCCACCGCGTCCCGAGCCACCGCCGGATCCGACTGTTCCGCCGCTGGCGTGACCACCCGCCGCGCCGCCTGGTCCGGTGCCGCCGCCAGTACCACCGGGAGTCATCGAACCGTCTGAACAAGCAAGAATCATTGACAACGAGAGCACCACACCGGCGATCGACGTAACGGGCAGTACGGTTCTGTTCATTGGCGCACGCTCCTCCGTTCGCACATTGCTTGTAAGCCGCTGCTCTCGAGCGCGCAAGCGGCACAACGATCGACATGCGGCGTTTGGCTACGTGAACGAGTCATTGTCCGCTCTTTTGCCGAAACCGAAGACCACCCCGCTTTACGAAAGGAAACATTCGCCCCACCCCGCGTTCATTGGGCGGAGGTCGAGAGGAGGACATCGTGGCGGGACGAACGCAGAAGTTCTGGCTGGCGCTGTTGGGAGTGGTTGTCGCGGGGGCGGTCACGCTCTCCTGTCAGGTGGAACCTGGCACGGCGACAGGTGGACGGTCTGCTGTCGCTCACGCGGATTGGCCTGCCCTCGAGCTCGTCGGCGGCCTGGCCGTCCGTCACCCGCAAGGTTGGCACGCGCAAGACACGGGGCGCGGCAACGTGACCCTCACGGGAAGCAGCGCGATTCTTTCGATGACCGTCGAGCCGCACGGCAGCGCCGTCGTCGCGCACCAACGGCTGGAAGAGGCTCTCACCGCCCATCACGGGACGCGTCTGGACGTCGGCGGTGCGACCGCCGTTCGGTACGAAACCCAGGCGCCGATGCCGATCACGAGCAGCAAGGCGCGCGCGCGGTCGTTCACCTATCGGCCGATGGTCACGTATGTGACCACCTTGGTCGCCCGAGATGACGCCGTCATCAGGTTCGACGGGGCCGTCGTCGGCGACAGCGGCGCCGGCGCCGGAGAGCTCGACGAGGTCGTCCAGACGCTCTCGACGAACGGGCTCGCCGCGCTCACGCAACCCACGTCGCTGTCCACCGCAGCGCGCAGCCGGGGACGCGTGTCGATCGGGCTCGCAGCACCGGCCGTCGCCGAGGATGACGGTGGAGAGGAAGACAACGACGAATTCCCGCCTCCCTCCCCAGACGATCTGACGCCCACGCCGGGCACACGAGCCGGCAGCCTCGTGCGCACCAACAGCAGCGCGGGGGTCGATTCAGAGCTCGAGGTCGCCGGGTCCAATGACGGAAAGGACATCGTCATCGTCAGCAATTCGCGCGACTATTCCACGTCCAACGACTATGGCATCACGTTTACCCGCCGGTTCAACAACGCGGGCTCGGGCGTCGACCAGGGTGATCCCTCGATCGGCGTCGGCGCCAGCGGAACGTTCTACACGGGCCACATCCGGCAACCCGACGGTAGCGCCGCCGCGAACAACGTGACGGGCTGCGCGACGGAGATCACCGCCTCGACTGACGGCGGTCAGACCTTCACCCTGCAAGGCTACGCCTTCGTCAGCCCGGTGGCGGGCGCGGGGATCACCTTCCCCGACCAGCCGCACATCGCCGTCGATCGCGTGAACTTGTCCGCGACGAACCAGGACCAGATCTACTCGGTCTGGCGCGACTTCAGCCCATCCTCGCCCGCGACGTCGTGCGGGAAGATCGGCAGCGGCTTCGTGAGCCCGGGGATCACCTGCTCGACGGATGGCGGCGCGACGTTCACGGCCCGCGTCGCGATCGGCAACGGCGACTTTCCACGCGTCACCGTCGGCCAAGACGGGTTCGTGTACGCGACCTTCCTGGACAGCGGCGGCACCAACATCCTGCTGCAGAAATACAGCTCGTGCGCGAACGGGCTCGTCGCCCAGTTCGCGGCGCCGGTGACCATCGCGGCCGTGACGCCGGTCGACTGCACCACCCTGCCCGGCCTCGATCGCTGCAACGACGGGAACACGCTGATCAGTCCGACGATCGCGGTGGACGGCAGCAATGCGGCCCACGTGTTCGCCGCCTACGCCACCAGCCCCGCCACCGGCCGGGAAGACGTCTTCATCAAGGACTCGACGGACGGCGGCGCGACGTGGACACGCCCGGCGGTCAAGCTGAACACCGTCGCGGCCGGGCACCGCTTCATGCCCTGGGTTTGCGCGACGGGCGGCACGGCATTCGCGAGCTGGTACGACCAGCGGGCGGGCGTCGGCGGCGCCAGCAACGATCTGGCCGACCTTTTCGGATCTTCCGCCTCGCTCGCCGGAGGCGCTCTCGTGGCCGGGGCGGAATGGCGGATCTCCCAGGTCTCCGACCCGATGTGCGCCTCGGGCTGGCCCTCGCTCACCCGTAGCTCGGCGACGTCGGAGGCTTGCTCCGTTCAACCGCAACTGGCGGGACAGTGCCGGGACTCGAATCCGGCCACGGTGGACTCGAACGCCGCTTGCGACTTTTCATCATGCCCCGGAGCGTCTTGTCCCTGCCTGGCCGGCGAGACCTGCCAGGGCGGCGGCGGCGCGCCCAAGTACGGCGATTACAACGGTGTCGCCTGCATCGGGAATCGGTTCTACGCCGCCTGGGCCTCGGCGACCTCTCCGCCGGGCACCACGCCGGCGTCGACGGACATCGACATCTTCTTCGCGTGCCCGCCCAATCCCGACCTCAGCACGCCGACCTTCACGGATACGACGCCGCCCAGCTTCACGTCCGTTCCGGGGCCAATCAGCCTGACCACCTGCGGGCCCGCGACTCTCGGCACCCCGCAGGCGATCGACCCCTGCGGCAACGGCCCCGTGACCGTCACGAGCGACGCCCCAAGCTCGTTTGGCTCGGGCCCCACGACGGTCACCTGGACAGCCACGGACGCCGCGGGTAACAAGACCCCCGCGACGCAGCTGGTGACCGTCACGGACACGACGGGACCTGCGTTCACGGTCGTGCCGCCGGACCTCACGATCGCGACCTGCACCGGCGTGAACATCGGGTCGGCGTTCGCCGACGACGCGTGCGGGGGCGCGGTCACGATCACCAACAACGCTCCCGCGCGGTTTCCGCTGGGGCAGACGGTGGTGACATGGACGGCACGCGACGCGCACGGGAACACGAGCACCGCGACCCAGGTGATCACGGCGATCCTCGGAGACGACGCTTCCTGCTGCCCGGCGGGCACTCACGTCATCCTCGGCACGCCGAACAACGACACGTTGACCGGGACGAGCGGGGCGGATTGCATCCTCGGCCGCGGCGGGCAGGACACCATCAACGGCAACGCCGGGAATGACTTCATCTCGGGCGGGGACGGCAACGACAACATCACCGGTGGTGCCGGCAACGACGTCATCTACGGCGGCAGCGGACAGGACACCTTGAACGGCGGTGACGGTGACGACAACCTGTTCGGCGGTGATGGCGACGACCAGCTGCTCGGCGGAACCGGCAATGACGTCCTTCACGGCGGTCAAGGCCAGGACAACCTGCAGGGGCAAGACGGAAACGACACCCTCTTCGGCGATGACGGGTTCGACACGTTGAACGGCGGAGCGGGGAGCAACGTTCTGGCGGGCGGAAGCGCCAACGACAACTGCGCGGCCGGTCCGATCTTCGAACAATGCGAGTTCGGCGCGCCCAATTCGTGCGCCGACGGCGTCAAGGACGGGACGGAGACAGGGCTCGACTGCGGCGGTGGCTGCGGCGCGTGCGCAACGGGCGGAATGTGCGTCGGAAGCAACGACTGCTTGAGCGGCGTTTGCGGCGCCGGCTTCTGCCAGGACGTGCCGTCGGGCATCCACGTGGTTCCCGTCGTGCAGACCGACTGGGGCGGCGGCTACTGCGTGGGTCTGAATGTGACGAACGCGCGGGCCATCTCCACGTCCAGCTGGACGGCGACCGTGAATCTCAACCAGACCACCATCTTCAGCAGCGCGAACGCCACGTTCTCGGGCGCCGCGGGCATCGTCACGGTGACGCCGACCTTCGCGGCTGACCAGGCGATCTCGCCTGGCGCGACGAACGGCCACGTCACGTTCTGCGCGAATCGGAACCTGGCGAACAGCGCTAACCTCCCGATCGTCGTCGGAGACACGGCGACGTTCTGAACCGATGCGCGCCAGGCCGTTCCAGATGCTCTCCGCAATGCTCGTGGCTGCCTGGCTGGGCACGGCGGCCTCCTGCAGCTCGTCGTCGACGACCGCTGACGCGGCGGCCGTGACGACGGGCGCGGCAGGAAAGGGCAGCGGCGGAGCCTCGGGAACCGGCGGCACCGCGGGCGCGGGGTGTGGTGCGCAGTGCCAGCCGGGCCAGACCTGCTGCTACGACCGGACCGGGAAGGCTCAGTGCCTCCCGGCCGGTGCGGTCTGCACCGGCTGAACGTCCGCCCTCACTTCGTGAACAGCGTCAGGTCGATCGAGTCGCCCATCTTCTGGTAGCCGGCGGGCCCGGGGTGAAGGCCGTCCATCTGGGACCAGGCGGCGTAGCTCGTCTGGAGCTTGGGGGGATTGCCGCCGTCGCTCAGAGCGGCGTCGAAATCGATGACGCCGTCGAAGGCGCCGCTCTTGACGTAGGTGTTGACCTGCTGGCGCACCATCTCGTGCGCGGCCGTGTAATAGCTGTTGCCCCCGAACGGCATGATGGTCGCGCCGTAGATGAGCAAGCCCTTGGCGTGCGCGCGGCTGATCAAGTCGTCGTAGGCCGCCTTCATCGCCGTGAATGACACGCCCGCGCCGATGTCGTTGACGCCGTCGTACACGATCGCGTAACGGATTCCACTTTGCCCCAGCACGTCGCGCTCGAAGCGCGCTTGCGCGGCGGTCCCGGTGCTGCCGACCAGATTGGTCGCGCCGATTCCCTGGTTCATCACCGCGACGTCGGCCGTCGCGGCGTTGGCGTGCAGGCGCGACGCGAGGATATCCGTCCACCGGTCGTTCTGGTTCGTGTTGGTGCCGCGACCGTCCGTGATCGAATCGCCGATCGCGACCACACCGCGCGCCGACGCGCCCGCCGTGACGTCGATCCCCGAGATGAAGAACCAGTGCTCGGTGGTCTGGGCGGATCCCAGGCTGGCGGCGCTCACGTTGGTGCTGCCGGTCTGAATGTACGAGGTGGTCCGCGATCCGGAGTGCTCGGTGAGGCTGCTGGGGACGGTGCCCAGGGCCAAGGTGATCGTCACGTTGGCCAGCGCCGGCATCGTGAAGTCGATCGGATCGGACCAGACCTCCTTGCCCTGCGCGATCGTCACCGATGCGCTCCCCGCGAACGACAGCGCCTTGTCGGTCGTCGCGTCGATGCTGCTGTCGACGGCCGGCGCCGCCTTGCAGAGCGCGACGTGAGCGGCAGTCACCACCAACGACCCGTTGCCATCGAGGTTCGAAAGCTGAACGCGGATCTGGCTGCCGCCCAGCGAAACGTGCGTGACCTGGCGCAGGACGCTGTTCGACAGCGCGACGGGCGGTGGGTTTGCCGAGTCGAGATAGGGAGAGGCCGTCCAGGTCCCGACCCAATGTTGCGTTCCGCTGCTGCCCGCAGAGCCGCCGCCGATGCCGCCGGTCGCGACCGTGCCACCCGATCCCTTGACGCCGCCAGCGCCGCCGGTCGACCCACCGCTGCCGCCGCCCGCGCCGCCGGTGTGCACGACGCCGACCTGACCTGCCGCTCCGGCCGTCCCCGCACCACCGCCCGTGTTCGTCACGCCGCCCGTCCCGGTGCCGCCGCCGGTCGCCGGGTGTCCCCCCGTCCCAGTCGTGCCGCCGGTCGCGCTGCCGCCGGTGCCCTGCCCGCCGGACCCCGGCGCACCGCCGGTGGAAGACCCGCCCGGGCCGGCGCTGGAACAGCCCGCCACACACGCGAACGCAGTCCACAAAGCTGCCGCAACGACCGGAGCGCTTCGATCGGACATCGGTGGCGACGTTACGGCCGCTCCGCAGCCGCGTCCACGCGTTTTAGGCGCCTGGAAGCTGCAGACTGAACGTGGACCGCTGGTCGGGTTCCGCGTTCACCACCAGCGTCCCGTGGTGGGCGCGGGCAATCACCGCGGCCACATACAGCGGCAGCACCGACAGGTCGTCGACCCCCGAGTTGGCGAGCTGGTCGGGATCGATTGGGTGATTCATCAGCGCCGGCGGGACGATGTCGCTGGCCGTCATGCGCAGCACGGCCCCGCCGTCCGTCGGGCCAACGGTCAGATCGACGGTCCCGCGCGAGCCGGTCCGGCGAAAGGAGTTGGCCACCAGCGTGTTCATCACGCGCCGGATCCGCTCCCGGTCGACAGGCGCCACCAGGGGCTGCGCGGGCGCGTGCACGTTGACGACCGCGTCGGGCAGGCGCAAGCGCCACTCGTCCGCGACCTCGCCCGCCAGCCGGGTCAGGTCCTCGCCGCGCACCGGCATGCGCCCACAATCCATCAGCTCCGCCAGGTCCATCAGCGAGGCGAGCGTCTCGTTCAGCACCGTGAGCTGGCCGACCAGCGCCTGGGCCCGGGAGCGGTTCGCGGGGTCGCCGTTGCTGATGTGCCGGGCCAGCACCTCGGCGTTCAGCCGCGCGGCCGCCAGCGGCGTGCGCACCTCATGCCCGATCCACAGCAGCAGATCGCGCCGCGGCCCCAGCACCGGCGGAACCGCTTGCAGCCGCGTCTGGTTGAGCGCCTTTCCCGTGGCCCCGTGGTCGAGCGCGCCCCGGACCGCCTGCTCGAGGGTCTCGAGGTCGACGGGCTTGCTCAGGAACCGCGTGGCCTGGTCCGCCCCGTTCGGCGTCGCGGCGCTCATGAGGATGAACGGGACCTCGTGCAGACCGGGGTCGGCGCGCACCTGCCGCAGCAGGTCCATCCCCGTCAGCCGCGGCATCATGTGGTCGCTGAGGATCAGGTCGGGCCGGTGCTCGTGGGCGCGGGCCAGCGCCTCGGCCCCGTCATGCGCGGTCACCGGGATGTAGCCCAGCGCCGCGATCACGTCGGCGATGACCTCGAGGAGACCCTCCTCGTCGTCGACGACCAGCACACTCATCATTTCACGTCACCGCGGGCCGCTCAGGTCGCCGTCGCCTGGGCTCGACGTGACCCGCGGATCGCTGCGCGAAAGCAGCCCCTCCGCCCCCTCGACCATCGGCCCGATGCGGATCCCGCTGTCCGACACCTCGAACTCGTGGATCTCGGTTTCGAACGCAGTGTCGCGCATGGTGAGGACGGCCAGCAGCCGCCGCATCTGCCCGTGCAGCTCGACCTTGCGGACGATCAGCAGGTTTTCGACGATCGTCGAGATTGCCGTGTCAGCGAAGTCGATCCCCGCGCTGGTGAGCTCGCCGATCTTCTTGAGGGCCAGCATCGTCACGCCCTGCGACCTCAGCTGCACCGACAGCGCGGTGAGCAACGACGTCAGCCGCGGGCTTTCCGGGGCGGCGCGTTCGAGCTCGTCGACGCCGTCCAGCACGCAGCGGGTCGCCTTCGTGCTGGTCACGCAGTCCAGAAGATGCGCCAGCAGCTCGTCCGCCTCCAGGTTCAGGGGCGCGCGATATTCGATCCGCAGGAGCCCCTTCTCGACGTACGGGCGCAACTTGACGCCGATGCGTTCCATCCGCGCGATGAGAGGCTCCGGCTCCTCCGAAAAGCTCAGATACACGCCCGGTTCGCCCTTGGACGCTCCCTCCGCCAGGAACTGCAGGGACAGCAGCGTCTTGCCGACGCCGGTCGTGCCGGCCAGCACCGTCGTGCTGGGCGTGGGGATCCCGCCATGCAGCAGCCCGTCGAGCTTCTCGATCCCGAACTGCGCCCGCCGCTGCGGCCGGGCCGGGTGGTACGGCTTCGAACGAACCTGCGCCTCGAGCCGCGGGTAAATTTCGACACCGCTGTGCGCGATGCGCATGACGTGCCGCCCGGTCAGGTGATCTTGCCCGCGCAGCTTCGCCACCTGCAGCCGCCGGAAAGCGCGGTCGTTCTCTTCCTGGATCGCCAGCGAGATGATCCCGTCGACGGCCGTGGCCTCGGGAAAATCGATGACGCGGTTCATGCGGTATTCGGTCGTCATCAGCAAGAGGCAACCGTTGACCGCGAGGCTCGCGCAGATCTCGTAGATGAACTCGCGAATCAGCGCCTCGTCCTTCCAGACGTCGCGCAGCGCGCGCAGCCCGTCGATGACGAGCAGGCTCGCCCGCCGCGACCGAGCGACCTCGGTGAGCTCACGTCGCAGATCGTCCGGACCGCGCTTCAGCCACGAGTACATGCTGACCAGGAAGAGCGGATCGCCGATCACCTCCTCGCGAAAGAAGCCGAATGAGCGCAGGGAGCCGAGCAGCTTGTCCTGCGTTTCGGAGGTCATCGTGGCCACGACGGTGGGAACACCGGCCGCCGCGCGCAGGAACGCGATCTGGCTGCAAAGGACGGTCTTCCCCGTTCCAGGCTCGCCGGTGATCAGGATGGTCTGCCGTTGTCGGAACCCGCCGCCGAGCACCTGATCGAGCCCGATGATTCCGGTTTTGACGAGTTCGTCACTCACGGGGTTGGAAGCCTCGGGGGCACCATAAGAAATCCCCGAGGACCTTCAATCAGGGGTCCCCAGGAGATCTCCCGGACAGCAGTTTTTTTGCCCCCGCGCCCGAAGGGTGGCTGAATCGAACGACCATGGAACAACTGGATTTTTCGCCGGGGCCCAGCGCCGTCTCGATCGGGTCCGTCAGGCTCTCCCTGTCGGACGAGGCGCGCGCGTCGCTGGAAGCGGTCCGCGCCGCCCAGGAGGTGGCCCGCCGGCGCGCACGCCAGCAGACCCGCCGGGCGCGGCTCTGGTTCCTGACCGTCGTCGGTGGCGTGGCCGTGGCCGCCGTGTTCGGGCCGCGCGTCGCGCGCGGTTGGCAGGAACGTGGCCGGACCGCGCCCGCCGCGGTCCCGACGCCGGCTGCGACTGAACCGACCCCCATCCCGGCTCCCCCCGAGGCGGCGCCAGCCGCGCCCCAGCCGCGGACCAGCGCGACAGCGGCGACCCCGACGACCCCGACGGCGGTGAAAGATGACGTCGCAGAGGTGACCGGGTGCGATCCGGCGGCCATCCGCACCGCCCCCTGGCGCGCGTCGCCGGAGGCGTGCGCGCGGGCGTTCGAGGCCAACCCCAGCAACGCGTCCTTCGCGCTGGCCGTCGCCCAGGCCGAGCACGCGCACGGACGCTTGCCGGAAGCGGCGCAGTGGGCGAACCGCGCGCTGGCTGTGGATCCCAACGCCGCCGAGGCGTACGTGATCATCGCCCGTGCCGAGCGGCACGCGGGCCGCCAGCCGCAGACCCTGGTCGCGTATCGCCACTACCTCGAGCTGGCGCCGCGCGGCTGGCACCGGGCGGAAGCTCGCGGTGCGCTGCGACGCGCCGGCGAGGACGCGCGCTGAGCTCGTTCCAGCGCGCCCGGTAGGACCAGCATCGCGTCGCCGAGCTCGTGGGTCAGAAAGCCCGCGCGCTCGGCGTGTACGGCGGCGGCCCTCAGCAGGGCCGGCCCGGCGAAGGCCGCCAGAAGCTCGAAGTGGCTCTCGCCGGCCGCGTGCGCGCCGGACAGGAGCCCGTCGACGATCCGCGGCCGAAATTCCGGCGTGATGCGCAGATCTGTTTCGCCAGGTCCGGCCCGCAAGACCGCGTCGCGCCCCGCCTGCGCCGCCGCCCCTTCCAGCGCCCGCACCACGGTCGTCCCCACCGCCACGATCCGTCCGCCGCGGGCCCGCGTCTCGGCCACCGCCTGCACCGTTGCCTCCGGGAGGTCGTAGCGCTCTCGCAACGGCAGCGCGGCGTCCAGCGCCGCATCGCCCGTGGAGCTGAGGCCGGCGGCGTGCGTGAGCGACACGATTCGCACCCCCTTGCGACGCACGGCCAGCAGGATCCCCCACGACAGCGGCCGCCCCGCAGAGGGCATCTCGAACGACCAGGGTCGGCTGGCGTAGGCGGTCTGCACCGCCCACAACGGCAGCTCGTGAGCCAGATAGGCGTACTGGATCGGCCGCCCTTCGCGATAAAGCGCGTTCCACAGCGCGTCGCCGCGCGGCTCGAACTCCAGCTCCACGATCCGCGTCCAGGTCGGGTCGCGGGCGACGATTCGCGCGGCCAGCGCCCCGAATCGCAGCGCGGCCCCCACCGGCAGCTCCGGGGGCGTGGGGCGATCCTCGGTTCGCACCCGCCAGTCGCCGGCGCCGAACAGCACCGCCGCGAAGTGCTCGCCGGCGCGCGCTGCCAGCAGCCGCGCCTCCACCGGCCGCCCCCCGGCGTCGTGGCCGCGCAGGGACGCGGGCAGCGTCGCCGCGTCGTTGACGACCAGCAGATCGCCGGGCGCCAGGAATCCGGGCAGCGCGGGCGTGCGCGTCTCGTGCAACCGGGAGCCGCGCGGGTCCATGATCAGCAACCGCACGTCGTCGCGGCGTTCGGGATAGGTGCGCGCCGGGTTCACGGGCTGGCCTCCACGCGAACGGCGACTCGCGCGCCGGACGGCGCCTGCGTCGGGTCTGCCAGCAGCGCGACGACGCGCGCCGCGACCCGCGCCGGGTCAGCCAGCGTGCGGCGATCCGCGTCCGGCACCGCCTGCGCGTGCATGACCGTGTCCATCTCGCCTGGATCGACGGTCAGCACCCGCACGCCGGTCCCCTCCAGCTCCGCCGCCCAGATGCGCGCCATCTGCTCCAGCGCCGCCTTGGACGCCCCATAGGCGCCCCACCCCGCGTACGCCTCGGTCGCGGCGTCCGACGTGACGTTGACGATGGTGCCGCTGCCCCGCAGCACCATCGGCCCGGCAATGGCCTTCGTCAGTCGGAACGGGCCCACGACGTTGACCGCCAGCACGCGCTGAAGGTCCTCGCAATCGGTGTCCAGCAAGGGACGCAAGGGAACCGCTCCCAGGGTGCTGGCGTTGTGGATCAGGATGTCCGCCGGACCAGCCAGCGCCGCCGCCTGCCCCGCGATCGCCGCGGCCGCGTCGATGTCCGCGACGTCCGCCACGATCGCGTGGGCCTCCCCCCCGGCCCGGCGGATGGTCTCGACCGTTTCCTGCAGCGGCGCCGGGTGGCGCGCCACCAGCACGACGCGCGCGCCAGCCGCGGCCAGGGCCACCCCCAGCGCCTGCCCCAACCCCCGACTCCCCCCCGTCACGATCGCCGTTTGGTTCGTCAGCGTGAACGTCATCGCGTGTCCTCCTGATCACAGGATGACGGGCCCTGACAATATATCGTCTGACTTGCCAATATACGGGCAGGCCGCCAAGCTGTTGGCATGAACGCAGAAGGCGAGGCCGCCGCTCACCTGGGCCGAAACATCCAGTCGCTGCGGGAAGCGCGCGGGCACACCCAGCAACAGATCGCGCGGGTCGCCGGTGTGCCGCGCGCCACCTGGGCGAATCTGGAGTCAGGCTCCGCCAACCCGACGCTGGCGGTTTTGATCAAGGTGGCGCAGGCGCTGCAGGTCCGGCTCGAGGAGCTGATCGAGGCGCCGCGCCACGTGGGTCGCCTCTACCGGGCGGCGTCGCTTCCCACGCGCATGCGGGGCGCCGTCACGGTGCGCAAGCTACTGCCCGAGACCATCGCGGGGCTGGAGATCGAGCGCATGGAGCTGCCGCCCCGCGCGTCGATGGCCGGCGTTCCCCATACCGACGGCACGCGCGAATACCTGACCTGCGAGCGGGGGCAAATCGAGCTATCCGCCGGCGGGGCGACCTTCGCGCTCGAGCCCGGCGACGTCGTGGTGTTCCGGGGCGACCAGCGACACGGCTACCGCAACCTCGCGGGCACCACGGCCGTCGCGTACAGCGTCATCGCCTTCGCGCCCGTCGGACCGTAGCGACATCCTGGAACCCGGATGAGCTAAAAGCGCAAAAACAGCGACGAAACGAGACAAAGTTGTACATGATCGTGTGGAGGCGCCCCATATTCCGGGGGGCTCTTTCATGCCGGTCAAAATCCTCGCGGTCGACGACGTCGAGAGCAACCTGACCGCGCTCGAGGCGCTGCTGGGCGATGCCGACTGGACCGTCGTTCGCGCGAGCTCGGGAGTGGCAGCGCTGGAGGCGCTTCGAAAGGAGCAGTTCTCGCTGGTGCTGCTGGACGTGCAGATGCCCGAGATGGACGGCTTCGACACCGCAGCCGCGATCCGCGCAGAAGAAAAAGCTGGTCCGATCCCGATCATGTTCCTGACGGCGTACGACGCGACGCAGGACAAGCTGGCCAAGGCCTACGCGGTGGGCGCGTCGGAGCTTCTGCAGAAGCCGATCGACCCGGCCGCGCTCCGGGCCAAGGTGCGCACGATCGCCGACCTGTGGCGGCGCATCGAGGACGTCCGCCGCCAGGCCGAGAAGGACCACCAGGAACAGCTGATCGCGGAGCGCGTGAGATGGGAGACCCACCGGCGCGTCGAGCGCGAGACGGAGGAGCTCCGACAGCACGCCGCCGATCAGGAGAGCGTCGCCGCCGCGGAGCACCGAGCTCGGGTCGAGGCTGAAGAGACCAGCCGGCTGAAGGACGATTTCCTGGCGACGCTCTCGCACGAGCTGCGAACGCCGCTGAACGCGATCCTCGGTTGGACCGCGCTTCTGCGGAAGCGACAGTTCGAGGCAGCGGCCCTCGAGCGCGCCGTCGACGTCATCGAGAGAAACGCCAAGGCGCAAGCCAAGCTCATCGACGACATGCTCGACATCTCGCGCATCGTGGCGGGCAAGCTTCGGCTGGAGCTGCAGCCCGTTCTGCTGCCGCCGCTCGTCGAGCGCGTCGTCGAGAGCTTTCGCCCGGCCGCGGAACAGAAGAGTCTCTCGATCACCCTGAACGTCGACCAGAACGTCCCCGCCGTGTCAGCTGATCCGGATCGCCTGCAACAGATCGTCAGCAACCTGATTTCGAATGCGGTGAAGTTCACGCCCAACGGGGGGCACGTGGACGTGCGGCTCGCGCAGCAGGCCGACGCGGCCGTCCTGCAGGTCTCCGACGACGGGATCGGGATACCCGCGGACTTTCTGCCGCACGCGTTCGATCGATTCCGCCAGCGAGACGGCGCGCCCACCCGGGCCTACGGGGGCCTGGGCATCGGTCTGGCGCTGGCCCGACATCTGGCCGAGCTGCACGGCGCCACCATCGCCGTCCAGAGCGGGGGAGCCGGCTCGGGCGCCGTTTTCACGCTATCGGTGCCGATCCCGGCGGCGGCGTCGATCCCGCATCCAGAAAAGAGCGACCTCCCGTTTGCCGCGCCGGCCGCGTCCCTCGCGAACGTGCGCGTCCTGGTGGTCGACGACGAGCCCGACGCGCGCGAGGTCGCGCGGCAACTACTGGAAGACGCCGGCGCAGTCGTGGCGACCGCCGTCAACGCGCGAACGGGCCTCGAGCAGCTCGCGGCGTTCCATCCGGACGTCGTCGTGAGCGACATCGGCATGCCCGAGACGGACGGGCACGCGTTCATGCGCCAGATTCGCCGGCTGCCCGCGGAACGCGGCGGGCAGACCCCCGCCGTTGCGCTGACGGCGTACGCGTCGCCCGACGACGCCCGCCGCGCGCGCGAGGCGGGCTTTCAGGTATTCCTGGCCAAGCCGCTCGACAGCCGCGCCCTCATCAACGCCATCGCGGAGCTGACGCGACCTAGCCGAACAGAAGCAGCAACAGGGCCGCGCTGACCTTTCGGGACACGGCGCGCAACCACCCCTCGACGGGCGCGGTGAGCTCCGGTGGCAGGTGGGGGCGCGCGAAATAGCCGGCGCCGGCCAGCACCACCACGAGAAGAAACGTCCGGACCGCGACCTTTCGAGCCCACCGGCCGAAACCGCCAGCCGCCGGCGCCGGCGTTTCCAGCTCGGCGGGCGGCGTATCGGCGGGATCGACCACATCGACGTCGCGCGCCGCCCCCGGGGGAACGCGGGTCATGGCCGCCAGCCGGCCCACCCGTTCCGCGTCGACCACGGTGGCCGCCGCGTAGACGGGCCGGGTGGCGGCCGTCGGCATCGGCCGCTGCGGGCGCTCCGGCGACGTCGGCGCCGGCTCGGGCTCCGGACCCGTGTCTTCGGCCGTGACCGCCTCCAGCACGAGATCGCCGGTCAGGACCTCGATCGTTCCTTCGCTCTCCACGTGCGCCGCCGACTTGATTCCGTCGCGTGCCGACAGCGTCTCCAGCCAACGTTTGAGGGCCGTCGGCCCCGTGGGCTGCCCCAACTTGATGAGGATGGCATCGATCCGATCCGCCATCTGCTGCGCCGTCTGCCAGCGCGTGTTCAGATTCGCCCGCAGCGCGCGCGCGATGAACCGCTCGACGTCGGGGTTGAAGTCCTTCATGAACGCGGACGGCTTCTCGTAACGCGCTTTGCGGACCTGCATGATGACGTCCAGGTCCGTGGCACCGTCGAACGGCTTTTTCCCGGTGGTCAGCAGGTAGAGCAGCGTGCCGACAGAGAACAGATCGGAGCGCCCGTCCAGCGTCTCGCCCGCCGCCTGCTCAGGCGACATGTAGGCGAACTTCCCCTTGATGACGCCGGTGGCCGATTTTTCGCGCTTGCCGAGGGCCTTGGCGATCCCGAAGTCCGCCAGCTTGATGTCCCCTTCGGCGCTCAGAAGGACGTTCTGGGGCGTCACGTCGCGGTGCACGATCCCCAGCGGCCGGCCGTCGCGCGTCCGCCCGTGCACGTAGGCAAGCGCCCGACATAGCGCACCGACGATGGACAGCGCGAGCGGCAGGGGGAGCTTGAGCTTGGCCTTCTGGGCCCGCCGCCGCACCTGCTCGAGGCTCCAACCGTCGACGAACTCGAGCACGAGAAAGTACTCGCTGCCGGAATGCCGTAAATCCAGCACCTGCACGAGGTTGCTGTGATTCAGCGTGGAGGCGATGTGGGCCTCGTCGACCAGCATGCGGACGAAGCTGGGGTCCGCCGCCAGCGCCGGCAAAATCCGCTTCAAAACCACCTGTTTCTGGAAGCCTTCGACGCCCAGTTGCAGGGCCAAGAAGATCTCCGCCATCCCCCCATGCGCGATCTTCCGCAGCACACGGTAGCGAGCCGTCTCGCGCATCGAGGGGGAGAATACACCGCCAGGCGGATGACGCGTCGACAGGGCACTGCGTCTCTCATTTGCTGCGGCGACCGGTTCGGAGACGATTTTCATAACAACGGCTCACTACACTCGACAGTCGCTAGGGCCAGCATCGGGTGTGTGTGACGGGCGGCGGGGTCAGTAGGCAACCACCAGCACGGAGACACATGTGAAACCTACAAACGTATGGGCATGTGCCACCGTCCTCTGCCTCTCGGTGGCGGCCGGGTGCACGGGGCGAATCGGCGACGGCAGTGCAGGTGAGGCGACCGGCGGACCGGGACACCCCACAGGCGGGAACGGCGCCGGGAACACCACCGGAAGCGGCAACAACAGCGGGGCCGGCAACACCACCGGGGCGGTCGGCGAGCTCGACTTCACCGGCTCGCCCCAGTACTACCGGATGGTCCGGCTGACCAACGCCCAGTGGGGGCGAGCCGTCCAGGACGTCCTCAAGCTGTCGGCGCCGTCAGGCCTCGAAAAGAACCTGCAGGCCCCGGTCACCGGCTCTACGGCCTTCCCGAACAACGAGCTGGTGCTGGACGTCAATCAAGAGTCCTGGGCCGACTTCGAGTCCGCGGCCGAGACGCTGGCGGCGCAGGTGACGGCGACGGACGCCGCGCTGGCCAAGATCTACACCGGCACGGACGCGGCGGGGTTCATCCAGGCGTTCGGCCGCCGCGTGTACCGCCGGCCGCTCACGTCCGCCGAGCAGACGAAGTACGCAACCCTCTTCAGCAAGGGGTCGTCGCTCAGCGGAACGCGCAGCACCTTCGCCAAGGGTGCATCGCTGGTCATCCGGGCGATGCTGCAGTCGCCCAACTTCCTCTACCGGGCCGAGATGGGCACCGCCGGCGCGCCGCTGTCCGGGTACGAGATGGCGGCCAAGCTGTCGCTCTGGCTGCGCGGCACGACGCCCGACGACGCGCTGCTGGATTCGGCCGCCGGGCCCGGCAAGCTGGACACCGCCGACGGCGCGGCGGCGCTGGCCACCACGATGCTGAACGAGACGTACGCGACGACGATGATGCGTGAGTTCCACAGCGAGCTCTATCACTTCGATCGCTACGCGCAGATCAGCAAGCTCAACGTCTCCAACTACACGACGGCGCTGAACGCCGAGCTGCAGGACGTGTCGAACCTGTTCTTCGACAACATCTTCACCAAGGGGCTCGGCGTGAAGGACATCCTGACGTCGACCACCGGCTACGTGGGACCGCAGACCGCGCCCCTCTATGGGATGACGGCCTCGGGCACCAGCTACGTGCAAAAGGACCTGGGCGCTCAGCGGGTCGGCTACTTCTCGCAGGTGCCGTTCCTGACCCTTTACGGCTTCAACGCGGAGCCGGACTCGATTCACCGCGGCGTCAGCATCAACACGGACGTTCTGTGCGCGAAGCTGGGACCGCCGTCTCCGAACCTGCCGCCGATCCCCCCGTTGATGCCGGGGCAGACCAACCGGCAGCGCATCGACACGCTGACCTCCGGTTGCGGCATGCAATGCCACAACCAGATGATCAACCCGCTCGGCTTCTCGTTCGAGCACTTCGACGGGATGGGGCAGTACCACGACACCGAGAACGGCGGACTGGCGATCGACTCCAGCGGCAGCTACGCCTTCACGAGCGGCACCAAGAGCTTCTCGAACGCCGGCGAGCTGATGAAGGCGATGGCGTCGGACACGCAACCGCACCTCTGCTACGCCAAGAAGCTCGCCAGCTACGCTCTGCAACGCGACGTGATCCAGTCCGACATGCCGCTCTTGCAGTCGCTGGCCCAGACCAGCCTCGGCAGCAACGGCTCGGTCAAGAACCTCATCGTCCAGCTCGTCCGTAGCGACGCGTTCCGCACGCGCTCCGGAGGAAACTAGCCATGCGTAAACCAGAGCGTCCCATCTTCAATCGCCGCTCCTTCTTGCGCGGCGCAGGTACCATCGCGATCGGGCTCCCGTTCCTCGAGGGCCTCCCCGAACGGTCCGCCTGGTCCGCGGATAGCCCGCCGGTGTTCAGCATGTTCATGGTCGCCGCCTGCGGCGTCGTCGGGAACAAGTTCTTCCCGGACGCCACCGGTTCAATCACGCAAGCATCGCTGATGGGCCTGTCGGACAAGGCGGTCAGCGTCCTGGCACCCCACGCGGAGAACCTGCTGTTCATCAAGGGCATCAACTTCCCGCTGGGCTCGCCGACCAACTGCGGCCACGCGCAGGGCCTCTGTCAGTCGCTGACCGCGGCGCCCCCCGGAGGCGCGGGCTCGACCTCTTATTCCAGCGGGATCTCCGCGGACATGGTGATCGCGAAAGCGGTGAACCCAAGCGCAGGCGACCCGCTCACCCTCTACGCCGGCGCGAAGAGCTACATCGCCGAGCGGATCTCGTTCAAGGCCGCGGGCGCCGGGCAGGTGCGACCGGCCGATCTGAACCCGTATACCCTCTACAGCAAGCTGACGGGGCTCACGACCGGCGGCGGCGGCGGCAGCGCGACAGACCCGGTCGCTGCCGAGCTGGCCACGACCCGCAAGAGCGTCAATGACTTCGTCAAAGACGAGCTGAACAGCCTGATGGGCAACACCGCGCTCAGCAGCGCGGACAAGCAGCGGCTCCAGCAGCACTTCGACTCGATCCGCGACGTCGAGGTGACGATGGGAAACATGGGGACGACCTGCACGCAGGACGGCCTGTCCACGTCGATGCTGACCGCCTGGAAGAGCGGGATCGCGTTCACGACGAACGGCATGATCGAGGACGTCGTCAAGCTGCACCTCGAGCTGGTGGCGCTGGCGTTCGCGTGCAACTTCAACCGCGTCGCGACGCTGCAGTGGGGCGACGGCACAGACGGGACGAAGTACAGCGTGCCGTCGAATGCCAGCCTCGGCTGGCCGTTCCACCACCTCAGCCACCGCGTGGACTCCGATTCGAACACGGGCATGAACCCGACGGCCGAGCAGGCGCACCACGAGATCGACATCCTGCGCATGCAGTCGCTGCTGCACGGACTCGACGCGTTCAAGGCGCGCGGACTGCAGGACAAGTCGATCATCATGTGGACCAACCACATCGCCGACGGCCCAAGTCACAGCATGAGCAACGTCCCCCACATCATCTGGGGCAACGGCGGCGGGTACCTGAAGACGGGCCAGTTCATCGACGCCGGCAAGGTCACCAACAACAAGCTGTTCAACGGGCTCATCACGGCAGCCACCCGTGACAAGAGCACCACCGCGGTGAACTTCGGAATGGGAACCGGCACCGGGATGATCAGCGGAATGCTCGCATGACGAGGACACACACGATGCATCTCACCAGGATCGCGGTCGCGCTGCTCGTCGGGGTTGGGCTAGGGACCGGGATCGGGTGCTCGTCGGGAACGTTGACCGGTGATACGGGCTCGGGCGGCAGCTCCAGCGGCGGCACGACGTCCACGGGCGGCACCACCGCCGCCGGCGGCACCACCTCCACGGGCGGAACGCCGGCCTCGGGTGGCACGGTCGGAACCGGCGGCGAGCCGTTGTTGACCGGCGGACGAGCGGGCGGCGGCGCCGGCGGACGCGGCGGGGCGGCTGGCGGCGCGGCCGGGACCAGCGCGTCGACGGGCGGTGCCGGCGGCACCGTGCAGACTCTGGCGCCGATGCCCAGCCCCGGCTGTAGCAAGGGCACCGCTCGCCCGTCGGGCGGTCAGGTCCAGGTCTCGAACACGTCGCTCTACATGTTCCCCACCAGCTACGACGGCAAGAAGCCGTACCCGTTGCTGATCGCGCTGCACGCCTGCGGCAACCCGAACACCGAGTTCGTCAACCCGACGAACAACACGGCGTTCGCCACCGATTACGTGCGGTCGTTCCCCAACACCCCCGACAGCGGGCAGTGCTGGAGCAACTACACCGCCGATGCGGCGCGCATCCTGGCGCAGTACGACGACGTGGTGAACAACTACTGCATCGACCAGAACCGGGTGTTCGCGATCGCGCACAGCTCCGGGGCGCAGATGCTCGTGCAAATCGTGTCGCACAAGAGCGACATTCAGCACCTGAATCTGAAGGCCATCTCGCCGGTCGCCGCCGATCCCTACAAGCCTGCGATTCCGATGCCGGTTCTCTACATCGACGGCAAGATGGACAACCAGCGCAGCGCGAACTCGGCGAAAGATACGGTGGCCGACTTCCGCGTGGCGAACATGTGCGCCGACACGTCGAAGCCGTACACGGCGGTGGCGTCCTGCAAGAGCACGGATTCCGGCAACCCGACCGTCGACCCCGGCTGCATCATCTACGACAACTGCAAGGTCCCGACGATCTGGTGTTCGCACAACGACCCCAGCTACAGCGGCACCGAGCACGGCATCCCCTGCTTCGCGATGAAGGCCATGGTCGACTTCTTCGCCAGCTTCCCGTAGCCGTCGCATCGCATCGCATCGCCGCGCATTTGTGGCGCGGCGGGGAACAACAGAGCTGCGAAGATCTCGCGCAGTCTCGGGGACTAGCGTGCGCGCATGTCCCCCTCTCGAGGTTTCTTGCCGTTCATGCTGGGCGCGGCGGCAGTCCTGGGTGCCTCGTCTGCGCGCGGCGCGGGCTCGCTATCCGGGCCGGTCAGCGGGTGGAACGCGGGCGTGCCCTCGTACATCTCCATGTACGAGTACGTGCCGGCCAAGCTGGCATCCCCGCCGCCGGTCGTCGTGGCCGCCCACTATTGCGGGGGGAGCGCCCAGGCGTTCTTCACGTTCACGGGCGTCCCGGACATCGTCGCCGCCGCCGAGAAGAACGGCTTCATCATGGTCTTCCCGCAGACGACCAACCCGGCGACGTCGGCCAAGTGCTGGGACGTCGGGTCCAAGGCGTCGCTGACGCACGACGGCGGCGGCGACACGCAGGCCATTGCCCAGATGGTCCAGTACGAGGTCACGAAGCGGGGCGCCGACGCGACCCGCGTGTACGTCATGGGCGCGTCGTCGGGCGCGATGCTGACCGAGGCCATGCTGGCCGTCTACCCGGACATCTTCAAGGCGGGGGCCGAGTTCTCGGGCGTGCCTGCCGGGTGCTGGTCGGACGGCTGGTCCGCCGCCAGCAACTGGGGCGGCACCTGCGCGAACGGGCAGGACTCGATGAGCGCCATGGCGTGGGGCGACCTGGTCCGCGGGATGTACCCCGGGTACAGCGGCTACCGGCCGCGCGTGCAGCTCTGGCACGGCACGTCCGACACGACGATCAACTACAACAACCAGACGGAGGCCATCAAGGAGTGGACCAACGTCCTCGGCCTGCCGGCCACGGCGACGTCGACGGACACCACGTCCAAGCAGGGCTACACGATCGAGAAGTGGCAGAGCTCGGCCTGCGGCTACACGGTCCTCGAGGCGCACACCCAGATGGGCGGCGGCCACACGACCCCGATCGATTCCGCGTCAGTGATCAGCTGGTTCGGGCTCGACAAGACGGGGGCGGATCCCCAGGTCACGGCGTGTGGCGGAGGCCATGGGGGCAGCACTGGCGGAACCGCTGGGCGGGGCGGCGGCGGGAGCGGCGGATTCGGGGGGCGCGCCGGAGGGACCGGCGGCGGCAGCGCGGGGGGCGCGGTCGGCACCGGCGGCTCCGGCACGGGCGGGGGCAGCGCGGGCGGCGCGCCCGGCACGGGGGGTGCCAGCACGGGGAGCACCGGTGGCTCCGGCACCGGCGGGCACCCGACGACGGGCGGCGCGACGGGCGCCGGCACCGGCGGCCTGCCAGTCAGCGGATCCGGCGGGACGCCTGCGTCCGCTGGCGACGGCGCGGCGAGCGGATGTTCCTGCGCGACGGCGCCAGGCAGCCGCGGCTCAAACCTCAGGTGGCCGGCAATTGCCGCCATCCTGCTGCTGGGTGCGCGGCGGCGCCGGGCGAAGAGGTGACCAGGCCTGCCCTCAGCTGGGCAGCCCGGCGGTCTTGTCCAGCTCGCGGCGGATGGTCTCCAGCTCCGCCTCCGTGAATTCGTACCGCTCGCGGCAGAAGTTGCAGGTCACCTCCGCCCGACCGTCGTCCAGGATCAGCTGGGCCAGCTCCGCCTGCCCCAGCAGCGCCAGCGAACCGCCGGCACGCTCGCGCGAGCAAGGGCAGTAGAACCGCACCCCCCGCACCTCCAGCAGCTGGACGGTGCCCAGGGTGGCGCCCAGAACCTGCGCGATGAGGCCGTCCACGTTCCCCTCCGGCGCGCACGCGGCGGCGGCGCTGGTGAGGCCACCGGCGCGAAGATGGGTGCGGGCGGTCTGGAGGTGGGTGCCCGCGGCGCTGCCGGGCAGCGCCTGAATCAAAATTCCGGCAGCGGCGACCACGTTGCCGTTGCCGTCGACCACGGCCTCGCACGCGAGCGCGCTGTCGATCTGCTCGCTGGTGTTCAGGTAGTGCTCGACGTCCTCGTCGATTTCGCCGCTGACGATGGGCGTCTGCCCACCGAAGTTCTCCCGCAACCCCAGATCCCGCACGACGCTGACCAGGCCCGAGCGGCCCACCGCGGCCGCCAGCTCGATGCGCGCGCCAGGGGCCGCCGGGGGCAGGCGCGCGCCGGGGCTCTTCACGTACCCGCGCGCCGTCCCAGCGGCGCTGGAGTCGACCGTCAGGGAGCCGAGCGGCCCGTCACCCAGGATCTGCAGCGTGAGCCGCTCGTCGTCCTTCGTCAGAGTCGCCAGCAGCAGCCCCGCCGCCAATCCCCGCCCCAGCGCGACCGCGGCCGCACCGGTCGCCCGGTGCCGGCGCGCGGCTTCACGCACGACGTCTGTGGCCGTGACCCCCACGACGCGCGCGGTGCCCCCATCGAGCAGTCCGCGCGCGATCTGATCCCTCGTGCTCATGGATGCGGGGCCACCGCCCCACACCAAAGGTACGATCGAATCAGGGGCAGAGCATCGTGATCGTGTTGGCGACCGCCGGGATGCTGGTCAGATAGGTCCCGATGTCGATGGCGTCGCTGTCGGTCAGGCCGCCCAGCGGGCGCATCCCGCAGATCGTCTTGCAGCTCTTGTCCTTGTCGAGCTTGGCCGCGTTCGCGATGTCCAGCGCGGACCAACCCATGACGCCGGTGGCGTCGGGGGTCAGATTCGAGCTCTGGACGGTCGTCGTGGTGTTGACCGTGACGAGCTTGCCGCCCTGGAATCCCTTGGTCGCGTCGATGTGCTGAGGCGTCGCGCCCGTCGCGTCGGCGGTGTGGCAGGTGACGCAGGTCAGCGTCGCCAGATACTTGCCGTTCGCCGCGCCCGCCGCGGTACCGGCGGCCGGCAGGTCGCTCGGGTTCACCGGCGCCCACTGAGCCGCCGTCGGCTGGGTCGCGTACATGCCGGCGTTCGCCTGCACCTGATGCGAGACGGCTGGTACCGTGCGCAGGTACGCCACGATCGCGCTCGCGTCGTCCGCGCTCAGGTTGGCGAACTGGTAGTACGGCATGTTCGAGAACAGGTACTTGTTCGCCTCGTCAGGGTCCTTGCCCGCCGTGAACGCGTCCTTGATCTGCTGGTCGGTCAGGTTCTTGAGACCGCTGTCGTCGTTGGTCAGGTTCGCGCTGCTCAAGCAGTCCGGACCGGCGGTGCTACCCGCGAAGCAGTCCTTGCCCGAGAGGAACGCCCCGCCCGTCGGCGTGTGGCACCCGCCGCAATTGAGAACACTCTTGACCAGGTACTCGCCGCGCGCGAGCACTGGGT
>JBJMQQ010000156.1:0-31421 GCA_045802645.1 Polyangia bacterium | reverse complement strand
CCCGCGACGGAGCCGCACATCGCCGCCGCCATCATCAAGGCGCTGGCCAAGGAGCAGGCCGAACGCTTCCAGAGCAAGGACGAGTTCCGCCGGGCGCTGATCGGCGAGGTGAAGCTGCCCGCACTGGCGGCGCAGTCCAGCGCGCGACGGTCCGAGCTGGGCTCGGCGCACGCGAGCTCGCCGCGGGCGGCGACCACACTGTCGTCGGCAAGCTCCGAGCTGGACGATTCGGGCATGGCGCCGGCTCGAACGCGCAAGCTGGTCATCGCGGGCGGCGCGGCGGTGGCCGCGATCCTGTTGGTCGTGTTGCTGATGCCGAAGAAGCACGCCGCCGTCCCGGAGCCCGTCGCGTCCGCCAGCCCCGCGCCCGAGGCAACGCCGGCGGCGCCCGTCGCCGCGCCCGCGCCGGAGGCGGCGCCCGCCAAGTCGGACACCAAGTCCGAGGGCAAGATCGTCACGATTCGGTTCGAAGCGGATCCGCCGGGCGCTCACGTGCTCGACCAGAAGGACGGCAAGGACCTGGGCGCCGTTCCGATCGAGGTGCAGCTCCCGAAGGGTGGCGAGCCGACCAAGTACAAGTTGCGGCTGGCCGGCTACCGCGAGGTTCCGGTGACCGCCACGCCGACCGCCGACCGCACGATGCACGTGGTGCTGGACAAGATTCCGACGACGGCCGCGGATGCCCACCACCGTCCCGCCGCACACCACACCAAACGCAAAAGCGTCATCGACGAGGACGGCCTCGCCATGCCGTCGTTCTGACCCGTCCTCGTCCTCGTCCTCGTCCTCGTCGCCGTCCTCGTCCTCGTCGCCGTACTCGTCGTCTCGCCTTTGTTGCCCCCGGACTCAGATCGAGGACGGCGACGAGGACGAGGACGATCACGAGGACGGGTTAAGTCACTCTTCGTCGGGCGCGTTGCGTTTGTGGCGTAACGCGAGCAGGTCGAGGAAACGTTCGGGCGCCAGCTGGACGCGGCCGCGGCTCTCGAGGTAACGGCGTCGCTCGATCGCGAAGATGCCGCCCGCGGCGACACCACCGCCCGCCAGCGCGACCAGGTCGTAAACGGCCGAGCCGGGAACCATCAGTGCACCGCCGACCCCGAAAAGCAGGAAGGCCATGGCCGCGCGCATTCCCATTTGCCCGAAGCGCTCGCGGCGCATCTCGGTGAGGTCGATGTTGAACGTCACGGCGGTCTGGTTCCCGTCCGCTTCGGACGACAGGATCGTCTCGACGCGGGTCACCAGCGCGAACGCGTACCGCTTGGAAAAATCGAGCGACCGGACCAGGCCGGGCCACAGCCCCTGCGCCCGCTCCCACTCGACGCGCTCGCCGTGGTGGCGGCGCACGGTCATGAGCTGCTCGCGCAGGAAACGGTCGACGGCCCGGCGCACCGTCTCGAGCGGGGCCGACACGACCCGGCTGACGACGACACGGCTTGCGCCAAGCGCGCGCGTCAGCGCCCCGCCCTCTTCCGGATCGATGGGCGCGCCCCGGTGCATCTCGAGCAGGGCCTGCTCGACCGCCTCCGGCCGCAGACCGGCCTCTTCACTCAGCCGGACCAGCTCGGTCACGCTCAGGGCTTCGCCGCTGGTCGGTTCGCTGGTCGACGCCGTCTGGGTGTCGATCTCGGCCGCGCGGCGCAGGACGAAGTCGACCTCTCTGCGCGTGAGCTTATCGGACACGACGCTCGATTATAGCTGCAACGGCCGGCGCGTGCCGGCCGGATTGGGATCCTTCTCCAGCCTGCGCGGGCGGGTGCGGAACGCGAGCCGGATCAGCCACTCGTACAGGCGATCCGGGACCAGCGGCCGCAGCCTTGCGCCCGAAAACGAGCTGGGGCCCACCGGCCAGCGCAGCCGCGGGCTGGCGGCTGTCGCGGCGCGCTCGACTGCATCCACGACTGGCGTCAAATCCTCGGCGCGCGGCAGCGCCGCTGACTGGCGGCGGTACGCCTCGACCAGGTCCGCATACGGGCTTTCCGGGGTGAAGGCCGCCGCGAGCCGCTCGTTGGCGTAGAGCGCGGTCGCGAACATGCCCGGCTCGACCAGGGCGACCCGGATCCCGAACGCCGCCAGCTCGAGCCGCCACGACTCGATCATCCCCTCCAGGGCCCACTTCGACGCGTGGTACGGGCCGACGATCGGCAGCGCGACCCGCCCGGACACCGACCCGATGGTCACGACCACGCCGTCGCCCCGGGCGCGCATCGCCGGCAGCACCGCGCGGGTGACCCGGTGTACGCCGATGACGTTCGTCTCCAGCTGCGCGCGCAGCTCGTCCGGGGTGGTCTCTTCCAGCGGGCCGTAGGCGTAGTACCCGGCGTTGTTGACCAGCACGTCCAGGCGGCCGGCCGTGTCACGCAGGAGCTCGCTGATGGCCGCCTGCACCGACACCCCGTTCGTGACGTCCAGCGGCGGCGTCGTCAGGCGCCACCCCTTCGCCGCCGCCAGCTCCCGCAGCGCCGCGCCACGGCCTGGGTCGCGCATGCTGGCGAAGACGCGCCAGCCCCGTGACGCGAAGCGCTCGGCGACGGCACGGCCAAACCCGGAGGAGCTCCCGGTGATGAGCACGCTGCGCGTCCCGTCCAAGATGGTCAGCTCCGCAGCAGAAACCCGAGCAGCGCGACCGACAGGACGCCCCAGGCGGCGCTTCCGGCCACCCACCAGCCCGCGCCCTGCCGCGCCAGGCGGGCCAGGACCCGCAGGCCGAGCGCGACGTCCAGCGTCGACAGGACCACCAGCGCCGTCATCCAGGTGATGTTCCCCTGTGCGTGCCGATCGGGCGCGCGTGCATAGGCCAGCGCGCCGATCAGGAAGACCGACCCCAGCAGCACCTGCCCGATGGCGCGCTTGCGGGCACGGCCGCGGAGCTGGGCGGCACGCACTTGCCGCAGCCCCAGGCGCGGCGAGGACGGAGACGGCGGCCTGGCCATGCCGCCTAGTATGGCATCGTGTAGCCGGCCTGAAGCACGTGGGCGTTGCCGAAGCTGTCGTTCTGCATGTAGTAGCCGTACGAGATCTCGAACGTGCCGGCCGCGAACCACCCGAATAGCGGGACGCCGCGCAGGCTCTCCGCCTCCCAGAACAGCTTCAACTCGGGGTATTCGGTGCGGACCGGGCCCAGCTTGGGGTCGCTGCTCTGGTACGGCACCGGCGCCGCCATCATCTCGTAGCAGTTCTGGTTCGCGACGACGTCGCACCAGAAGGCGGCGTGGTTCTGGATGCTGTGGCGGTAGAGCAGCCGCACCTCCAGGCTGCGACTCAGCTTTTGAAAGACGCGCCCTTCTATCGTTTGCGCGCGCAGGTTCCAGGGGTCGTAGCTCACCTTGGGCGTCCCCGGATAGAAGTCCCAATAATAGCGGTACTGAAGCTGCAACCCGGTCTCGGATCCGGGGAAGTAGTAGGCCAGCCGCGCGCTCACTGCGTTGCGCTGGCGCCGATTGGGCGGGACCTCGTACCCGAAGTTCGGCACCGAGCGATAGAGGTTCCCCTGGAAGCCGTTCAGGAACGCCGTTTCGGCGGACACCTGGGCCAGCGCGACGGGCGAAAGCACCTGCGTGTAAGACAGTCCGCCGAAGTACGAGTTCAGGCTGCATGACGTGCCCGAGCCCGCACAGTCCGGCGTGCGCCCGCGCGACGACATCGTGTCGAAGCTGACACCCAGCGATAGCGCGAGCGTCGCGGTATCGCCCCAGGCCCGTTGCGCCAGCGACGCGCCGAGGCCGTGCGACCAGTAGTCGGACTCGGCGCTGTACCGGTAGGCCAGCGTTGCGCGCGTCCGGTCCCAGTTCTTGCCGATCGCGAGGCCGACCTGGTTGCGCACCTCGGTGAAGATCGCGTCTTTCCCCGTTCCTGCCGCGGCCGAGGCGGAGGTGATCGCGTCGACCAGATAGTGCGCGTCCAGGTCGAACCCGTCGGGCAGATCTTTCTGAATCTCCACGACCGGCTGGATGACGCGCGTCGACGGCTCGCGGTAGTAGGCGCCGCGGATCGTCACCTGGTCAGCGCCGCGCGCGCGAACCGCCGTCATCGTCAACAAGGCCAGCGCGGCCAGGCATGAACTAGCGCGTCTCAATTGCAGCCGCACCCGCCGCCGGGCTGTCCGAAGCCCAGGTCGGCGCCTTCGCGGGCGCCGAACCAATGTTGGCGGAACCGATCCTCCTGGGGATCGGCGTCGAAGCGTAACGCGCGTTTGGCCAGGTGTTCGCGTTGCCAGGGCTGGACGGGCGGCGGCGAATGCGCGCACCCGGCGACCGTCGCCGCGATGAGCCCGAGCAGCCCGAGCAACCAGGGGCGAGGGGCAAACATGCCGAGCTTTTATCACGCTAAGATGCGCGCGTGACAGTCGACCCGACGTACCTCGTTCTCGACATCGAGACCGTCCCAGACCGGGAGCTGTGGTCTCCGCCCGAGACGGCGGGGGCGCCCGGCAGCCCGGGGGCCGTCGCGCCGTTCCCGCCGCTCTATGCGTGCCGGCCCATCGTGCTGGGGGTCATGTGGCTGGACGCGAACCTGGGCGTGAAGCGAATCGGGACCATCGGCGAGAGCAAGGACGAGGCCGGCATGATGGCCGACTTCGCGGATTTCATGACCAAGTGGCGGCCGCTGGTCGTCACCTGGAACGGCCGCAGCTTCGACCTGCCCGTGCTCGCGTTGCGCGCGCTGCGCTTCGGCGCCGATTTCCGGTGGTACTACCGCGGCGACGGGTACCGGTACCGCTTCAGTGAAGAGGGGCACCTGGATCTGTGCGATCTGCTGTCGGACCACGGCGCCGCCAAGATGACGTCGCTCGACGGTGCCTCGCGGGTCATCGGCCTGCCCGGCAAGGACGGCGTCGACGGCAGCCAGGTCGAGGGGCTGTACCAGGCGGGACAGCTGGATGCCCTGCGGCGCTACTGCCTGTCCGACGTCGCGCAGACGGCGTTCGTGTTCCTGCGCTACCGGTTGGTGGCAGGCGAGCTCGACCGAGACGGTTACCGCCAGGCGGTCAGCGCCATGCTGAGCGCGCTGGAGACGGACGGGCGGTTCGGGCGGTTGCTGGACGGGATCGATCGGCGCCGGCTGTTGCTGAGTGATTGACGCGGACGTCGATCGGCTCGCGCCGCTGCCGCGGTCGTTTTACGGCCGGCCGACGCTGCCCGTCGCGCGCGAGCTGCTGGGTAAGCTGCTTGTCCGCCGGACGCCGGGGTGGCCACCGCGGGTCGCGCGGCTCGTCGAGGTCGAGGCCTACCTGGGCGTGCGCGACGCGGCGTCGCACGCGCGGCGCGGGCCGACCCCGCGCGCGGCGATCATGTTCGGCCCCCCGGGGTTCCTGTACGTGTACTTGATCTACGGCATGCACCACTGCATGAACGTCGTGACGGAGACTGACGGCGTGGCGGGCGCGGTCCTGCTGCGAGCCGCCGAGCCGCTGCTCGGTTTCGACGGGACCAAGCGTCCGCTGACCGGGCCGGGGAAGTTGTGCGCGGGCCTCGACATCACCCGGGCCGATAACGGCCGGGACCTGGTTGCCGGCGGCGATTTCTTCCTGGCCGACGACGGCGCGCGGCCGCCGAAGCGCGCGCGGTCACCGCGCGTCGGCGTCGACTACGCCGGCGAATGGGCCCAGCGCCTGCTGCGGTTCTACGTTCCCGACAACCCCTACGTTTCGCGCGGGTGACGCCGGCGAACCTCGCGCTCGATCGACGCGAACATCGCCGGGATGGACGCGGCGACCAGCCCGTCGGTCACCTTGCGCAGCACGAAACCGGGAACGGGCGCCTTGACGTCCAGCGACACGCGGTAGGTCATGGCGGTGCCGTCCCCCTCGGGCGCGAACCGCCAGCTTCCGACCGAGTGCGTGACGATCTCCCCCTCGACGTACGTCCAGTCCAGGGTCTGGGCGGCGGGGTCGCAGACCAGGTCCAGGACGTACCGCACGGGCAGCACGATCTGCAGGCGAAACTCGACGCGGATCGTCCCGCCGGCGCGCGGGGCGTCGCCGCCGCTGAGGACGCGGGTCGCCTTCATCTCCGGGAACAGGCGCGGGTAGGACGCGAAGTCGCTCACCACGTCGTAGACCTGGGCGGGGCTGGTCGCTGCGATGACGTGGCGTCTCTCGACCGGGGCACGTTCGCTCATCGCCATCGATTTCAGCACGGCGCCGGCCGCGCGCCAAGCCGCCCGATTGACGCGCCCGACGGTGGCGCTTAACGTCCACCGCCCATGCCTCGCCCCTTCGCGCCCCCGGGAACGCGCACCAACTTCGTCGGCGACCGGCCGGTACGACTGGAACACGCGCGGCTGGAATGGGATCTGGATCTCGCCGGCCGACGTCTGAGCGGTGTGGCCACGTTGACCGTGGTGGTGCGCCGCGATCGCCTCTCGGCGATCGTCTTCGACGCGGTCGAGCTGGATGTACAAGAGGTCCTGGTCGCCGGCCGCGCGACGACCTTCGAAAACGACGGCAGCAAGCTGCGCCTCGCGCTGGCCGAGCCGGCGCGCGACGGAGACCGGTTCGACGTCGCGATCCGGTACGCCTGCCGTCCGCGCCGCGGTCTGTACTTCGTCGCCCCCGACGCCGAGCACCCCGATCGCCCGCTGCAAGCCTGGACGCAAGGGCAGGACGACGACGCGCGCTGCTTCTGGCCGTGCCTGGACCAGCCCATCGAGAAGTTCACGACCGAGGTCGTCTGCACGGCGCCGGCCGGCCTGTTCGTGCTGTCCAACGGCTCGCTGCGCGAGCGCGCCGACCTGCCGGACGGGCGCCGCACCCGCTGGCACTACACGCTGGACCTGCCACAACCCGCCTACCTGCTGACGCTGGTCGCCGGGCCCTTCGTCGAGCTGCGCGACCGCGCGCCGCAGACCGGCGTCGACGTCTACGCCTTCGTCCCGCCGGGCCGCGAGGAAGACGGGCGGCGCAGCTTCGCCCGCACGGGCGCGATGATCGATCACTTCTCCGAGAAGATCGGGGTCCCCTACCCCCACGCGCGCTACAGCCAGATCACAGTGCCGGAATTCATCTTCGGCGGCATGGAGAACACGACGGCGACGACGCTGACCGACCTCGTGCTGCTGGACGACCGCGCCGCGCTGGACCACGACATCGACGGGCTGGTCTCGCACGAGCTGGCCCACCAGTGGTGGGGCGATCTGCTCACCTGCCGCGAGTGGTCCGAAGGCTGGTTGAACGAGGGCTTCGCGACCTACTTCGAGTACGTGTGGCGCGAGCACGCCAAGGGGCGCGACGAAGCCGACCATGAGCTCCTGGCCGACACCGACGGCTATCTCGCCGAGGCCGGGCGCTACCAGCGGCCGGTGGTCTGCCGCCAGTACGACGAGCCGATCCATCTGTTCGACGCCCACCTTTACGAAAAGGGCGGGCGCGTCCTGCACATGCTTCGTCACGAGCTGGGCGAGCCCGCGTTCTGGCGGGCGCTGCGGTACTACGCGCGCAAGCACGCCCGCGGCTCGGTCGAGACGCGCGATCTGGCCCGCGCGATCGAGGACGCCACCGGGCGCAGCGTCGAAGCCTTCCTCGACCGCTGGATCGAGCGCCCCGGCCACCCGGACTTCGCGGCCGAGTGGCGCTGGGACGAGGAGCGCAAGGTCGGCACGCTGTCGATCGCGCAAAAGCAGCCGGTCGCGCCCGAGACGCCGGTCTTCGAGCTTGGCGCGACGGTCCGGTTCGAGATCGACGGCCACACGCAGGACATGCGCGTCGCGATTCGCGAGGCAGCGCATGCGTTCGAGCTCCCCCTGCCCGTGCGCCCGACGCAGGTGATCTTCGACCCAGGCGACGTCATCCTGAAGTCGATCAAGTTCACCAAGGGCGGCGCGCTCTGGCGGCGGCAGCTCGCGGCAGGCGAGCTGGCCGTCGACCGCGTCCTGGCGGCGCGGGCGCTGGGCGAACTGCCTGACCCCGCCAACCTGACGGCGTTGAAAGAGGCGCTGGCGCAGGACCGGTTCTGGGGCGTGCGCGGTGCAGCGGCGCGCGCGCTGGGCAAGACCCGCCGCGCCGAGGCGCGCGACATCCTCATCGGTGCGTTGCGCGACGCGGAGCCGCGGGTCCGGCGGGCGGCGGCGGCTGGCCTCGGGAACTTCGTCGGCGACGACGTGGCCGGCCGCGCGCTGGCCGAGCGGCTGGACGCGGGCGACGCCAGCGTGTTCGTCGAGGCGGAGCTGGCGCTGGCCCTCGGCAAGACACGCTCGCCGGAGGCGCTGTCGCTGCTGCCGCGCCTCGTCGATCGCCCGTCGTACATGGACCTGGTCGCCAGCCGCGCCATCGACGGCCTGGGGCAGACCGGCGACGAGCGGGCGCTGCCCCTCATCCGCGACGCGTGGCGCCCCGGGGCCGGCTTCCCGGCGCGGCGAGCGGTCGTCGGCGCGCTGGCCGAGCTCGCGCGCGGAACGCCGCAGGCGCGCGCGGCGCGGGAAGCGATCGAGCTGCGCCTCGGCGACCGCGACTTCCGCGTGCGCGGCGAGGCGGCGGTGGCTCTCGGCCGCCTGGGCCTGACCGACGCATTGCCGGCGTTGCGTAGCGCCCTGGCCGGCGAGCTGGACGGCCGCACCCGCCGCCGCATCAACGAGGCGATCCGGGACATCGAGGACGGGTCGCGCCCGGCCGAGGAGGCGCGCCGCCTGCACGACGAGGTCGAACGCCTGCGCGGCGAGACGGCCAGCCTGCGGGAGCGGATGGACCGCCTCGAAGCGCGCCTCGCCAGCACCCCGCCCGGCCCCGTGCCGAAGGGCAAGCGCCCGCGGCCGACGACACGCCGGGGCACCCGCACGCTGCGCCCCACGCGCCGCTGAGCCCGCGGCCGGCGCCGAATGTGCTTGAAATTTATGACGATTTAGTGATAATTAGATCGGCGCTCATCCACGAGGAGACAGCGCCATGTACGAAGATCGCGTCGCGTACCAGTCCGACGAACGCTCGTTCCAGGGAGTCATTTTCGAGCCCGGCGGTGACGCCAGCACCGCCCGACCGGCCGTGCTGGTGCTCCACGGCGGCGCGGGGCCGGGGCTGCACGAGCATGCGCGGGCCCGGATGCTGGCGGGGCTCGGGTACGTGGCCTTCGTCCCGGATCTGTTCGGCGAAGTCTTCGCGAGCCGCGAACGCGGGATCGCGGTGATCACGGAGCTCGTGGCCAATCCCTCCAGGCTCCGCGCGCGCGCAACCGCAGCGCTGGCGTCAATCGCCGCGCGTCCCGGCGTCGATCCGGCGCGGATCGCGGCGCTCGGTTTCTGCTTCGGCGGTCACGCGGCGCTCGAGCTCGCGCGCAGCGGCGCCGACATCCGAGCCGTCGTGAGCATTCACGGCGGGCTGACCTCTCGGGCGCCAGCCAGCGCCGGCCAGGTCCGCGCGTCGATCCTGGTCTGCACGGGCGCCGCTGACCCGTTCGTGACGCGCGAACACCGGAACGCTTTCGAGGACGAGATGACGGCGGCCGGCGCCGACTGGCAGATGCACCTTCATTCAGGCGCCATGCACGGGTTCTCCGAGCAGCCGGCGCCCGGGGCTGCGGCGCGGCCGGGCGTGAGTTACGACGAGGACGCCGACCGGCTCGCGTGGACGGCGGCCCGCGACCTGCTTCGCGAGACGCTGGAACCTAGGTCTGTAGCTCTTTGACGATGTCCTGCGCGACCTGGCGCGCGCGGGGCAGGTCGGCGCGCGGCATCGAGATGGCGCCGACCACCGGGTGGCCGCCACCGCCGTAGCGTTCGCAGATCTTGTTGATCTCGTGGGTGCGGGGCACCTTCGACCACGGGTTCGAGCCGATCGAGATCTTGGCGCGCGAGGACGCCGTCACGCCGACCGAGTACCGCGCCTCCGGGAAGAGGTAGTACGAGATGAACTTGTTGAAGGGGCCCACGTCGCGATCGGCGAGGTCGAAGAAGACGACGCCGTCCTCGAGGCGCGCGACCTCCCGCATGGTCTCGATGTTCTTCTGGTGCTGCGCCAGCAACGGACCCAGCGGCCCCGCGACGTACGGGTCGGCGACGATCTCGGCCAGCGGCCGGCTGACCAGGTCGCCGATGAACTTCTCGGCCAGGGCCGGGTCGCGGTTGTTTTCGATGAACGTCATCAGGCGCAGCGCGGGCTCTTTCAGCTCGACGGCCATCTGCGCGTCCGGGAACAGCGCGCCGTCGATGATCTCGGCCCAGTGGATCAGCTCGGCCAGCGGCGCGGCGTCGAATCCGAACTTGGCGGCCACGGTGTCGGCCAGGAACTTCGTGCAGCTCTTGGCCTTGGGGTCGTAGAACTTTCGCCCGGTCGCGTCCGCGCGGAAGTGGTCCTCGTCGCCCGGCAGCTGGAACGCAGAGGCGTGGTGGTCGAACCACCAGGTCAGCCGCGGGTCCTGCGAGTAGCGAAAATCGACGCACGCGTTCTCGTCACCGTCGAAGCATTCGGGCGCGAACGGCTGCGGATCGCCCTTGTGCTCGAGCGGCCGGTAGACGACCTCCACCGGTCCCTTCGCGACGCGCTCCCGGTAGAACCGGGTGAACACGCCCGCGGAGCTGCATCCGTCGAAGCAGTTGCCGTGATAAAGGACGCGCAGACGCATTTTCGGAAGCTAACACAACTCGCGCGCGGCGGACGGAGCGGATAAAGTGAACCGCCATGCCCGAGTTCCTTGTTGATCTGAAGCGGACCCACGACTGCGGCGCCCTGCGCGCCAGCGACGCCGGCAAGCGCGTCGTTCTCTTCGGCTGGGTGGCGGCGCGCCGCGACCACGGCGGCTGCGTGTTCATCGATCTGCGCGATCGCGGCGGCACGACGCAGGTCGTGTTCGAGCCGCAGACGAACGCGGAGGCGCACCGCCAGGCGGGCGAGCTGCGGCGCGAGTACTGCATCGCGATCGCGGGAACCGTCGTCGAACGCGGCGGCCACAAGAACCCGCACATGGCGACGGGCGAAGTCGAAGTGAAGGCCGACGCGCTGACGATCTTCTCGACGGCGGAGACGCCGCCGTTCGAGCTGAGCGAGGACACCAAGGCCGACGAGACGATCCGGCTCAAGCATCGCTACCTGGACCTGCGGCGGCCGGCGCTGCAGCGGAACTTCATCGCCCGCTCGCAGATCTACCAGACGACGCGGCGCTACCTGGCCGACAACCGGTTCCTGGAGATCGAGACGCCCTTCATGGTGAAGTACACGCCGGGCGGCGCGCGCAACTTCCTGGTTCCGTCACGCCTCAACCCCGGCCAGTTCTACGCGCTGGCGGAGTCGCCCCAGATCTTCAAGCAGCTGTTCATGGTGGCGGGCATGGACCGCTACTTCCAGATCGTGCGCTGCTTCCGCGACGAGGACCTGCGCCTCGACCGCCAGCCGGAGTTCACGCAGATCGACCTCGAGATGTCGTTCGTCACCGAGGACGACGTGCAGCAAACGATTGAAGGGCTGATGGTGGCCCTGTGGAAGGACGTGCTGGGGATCGACATCCCCCGCCCCTTCCAGCGCCTCACCTACGCCGACGCGATGGGCAAGTACGGCAACGACAAGCCGGACCTTCGGTTCGACCTGCCGCTGGTCGACCTCACGGAAGCGGTCGCGCGCCACGACGGCGGCGGCGTCGGCCTGCTGCAGGCGGCGCTGAAGACGACCGGCGGCGTCGTCAAAGGCTGGCGGTTGCCCGCCGCGCAGGCCAAATCGCTGTCGCGGGCCGACCTCGACAAGCTCGAGGAGTTCGCGAAGGGCTTCGGCGCGCGCGGCCTGGCGCGCGCCCGCATCGGTGAAGGCGGCACCTGGGCCCAGAGCCCCATGAAGACGATGAGCGACGAGCTTCGCCGCGCGATCAACGACGCCGCGGGCCTGGCCGACGGGGACCTGCTGTTCCTGCAGTTCGGCGCCAAGAAACTGGTCAACGCGGTGCTGGGCGGACTTCGCCTGCACCTGGCGGCCAAGCTGGACCTCATTCCCAAGAACCAGTGGCGGTTCTGCTGGATCACCGACTTCCCGCTGTTCGAGACCAGCGAGGAAGGCAAGCTGGTCGCCGCTCACCACCCGTTCACGTCGCCCAACCCCGAGGACCTCGAACGGCTCGAGACGGACCCCGGCTCGGTGCGGGCGCGGGCCTACGATCTGGTGCTGAACGGCAACGAGGTCGCGGGCGGCTCGATCCGGATCCACCAGTCGGACGTGCAGGCGCGCGTGTTCCGCGCGCTCGGGCTGTCCGACGAGGAAGCCCAGACCAAGTTTGGGTTCCTGCTGGAGGCGTTCAAGTACGGACCGCCGCCGCACGGCGGGATCGCGGCGGGCGTCGATCGCCTCTCGATGCTGCTCTGCGGGGCCGACTCGCTGCGCGACGTGATCGCCTTCCCGAAGACGCAGAAGGGGACGGACCTCATGACGGACGCGCCCGGGCCGGTGACGCGCCGGCAGCTCGACGAGCTGCACATCGCCCTGAAGGAATGAGCACCTCCTCCGACGCGCGCGCGAGCCTTCTCGGTCGGCTGGCGTCGGAGCTGTTCGACGTGCTGGTCGTCGGCGGCGGCGCCACCGGCGCAGGCATCGCGCGCGACGCCGCGTTGCGCGGGCTGACCGTCGCGCTGGTCGACGCCGGCGACTTCGCCGGCCAGACCTCCAGCCACTCTTCCAAGCTCATTCACGGCGGGCTCCGGTATCTGCAGTACGGGGACCTGCCGCTGGTGTTCGAGGGGCTGCGCGAACGGCGGCGGCTGATGTCGACCGCGCCGCATCTTTGCCGACCTGTCGAATTCGTCTTCCCCGCCTACCACGGGGAGCGCCCCGGCCTTGCCGAGCTGGGCGCGGGGGTCGCCCTCTACAACGCGCTGGCCCTGTGGCGCCCGCCCGCGACCGGGCATCGCCTGGACGCGCACGGCCTGTACCGGCTGGCGCCCCAGTTGCGCGCGGCGGGGCTCACGGGCGCGCAGCTCTACGTCGACTGCCAGACGGACGACGCGCGATTGGTGCTCGAGAACGTGCTGGACGCGACGGCGGCCGGGGCGGCCTGCGCCAATTACGTCAGCGTGCAGTCGATCCTACGCGATCGCCAGGGACGCGCGCGGGGCGCGATGGTCGTCGACGGCGAGACCAGCGCCGGCTTCGAGGTTCGCGCGCGTGTCGTCGTCAGCGCGGCCGGCCCGTTCACCGACGGCTTCCTGGGCGGCCCCCGTCGGCTGCGGCCGACGCTGGGCGTTCACCTGGTCGTCGACGCCGCGCGCGTGCCGCACGGCGGGCGCGCGCTGGTGCTGCGGACACCGCAGGACAATCGCCTCTACTTCGTTCTACCGGCGGGCCCGCGCACGATCGTCGGGACGACCGACACCGACTTCGCGCCCGCCGAAGATCCCGCGCGCGCGCCCCGCGTCGGCGACCAGATCCGCGCGCACGGCTCCGACGTCAGCTATTTGCTGGAGGCGTTGAACCACGCGTTTCCCTCGCTGCGGCTCGGGGCGGCCGACGTGGTCTCGACGTTCGCCGGCCTGCGTCCGCTGCTGGCGGGCCGCGCGCAGACGCCTTCCGAGACCTCGCGGGAACACACCATCACGGCCGCCACGGATCGCACGGTGGTCGTCGCCGGTGGCAAGCTGACCACGCTGCGGCGCATGGGCGAGGAGACCGTGGACGTCGTCGCCGAGATGCTGCGCGCCGCGGGACTCGAATGGGCAGTCGCGCCCTGCACCACCCGCACGCGCCCGCTGCCCGGCGCCGCGGGCGCGGCGGAGCTCCGCGGCCAGGTCCTCGACGGTCAAACGATCGACGTACGGAACCGTCTGTTCTGCTACGGCGATCGCGCGGCGACCGTCCTGGAGCTGGCGAAGCTGCCCGAGCTCTCCGGACGGATTGACCCAGGGCTGCCGTACCTGTGGGCCGAAGTGCTGCACGCCGCGCGATTCGAACAGGCGCGTCGCTTGAACGACGTGCTGATCCGGCGGGTGCCGCTCTTCCGTGACGCCGCCGATCAGGGCTTGGCGGCGGCCGATCAGGCCGCGCGGCTGGTGGGCGCCGAGCTGGGCTGGTCACCGCAGCGGCGTGACGCCGAGCTGGCCGCCTACCGCGACGCCGTCGCCGTTTCGCGCCGATGGCGCGACGAGATCCCCTAAAGGACGGTCATCACGCCCGGCAGCGCGCGTAATCGCGTTCGCACGGCGTGCGCTTCGGTGGCGGTGGCGCAGCGGACGCGCAGCCGGTGGCTGACGTACTTGCCGCCGCCGGACGCCTTTTGCTCGTGGCCGTGCGGCGGACCGGCCTCGGTGGCCGCCGCTTCCAGCACGTTCTTGAGCGTGCCCTCGTCGTTGTGGGCGATCACCGCCAGCTCGAACTCACCGGGGAACGCGTAACAGGCTTCGATGAGCTCGAGCTCTTGCGCGGCGTCGGCGTATGGCTCTTTTCGGGCGCTCAATTGACCGTGCTGACCTTCTTGCGGCTGGTCGTGCGCTCGACATCGGCCGCGGCGCGCGCGGGACCGTACGGCAACGGCCTGTCGGTACGCAGAACCTGCACCGGCAGGATCACCCGCATCGACTGCGGCAGCGGCTCGAAGAACCAGGTCGACACGACGTCCGACATGCACTGCTCCACCGGGCAGTCCGCGCTGTACGTGGAACGCGCAATCCAGTGATCGCGCATCTCGCCTTCGCGGGACAGCGACACACCCACCCCCACGTAGCCCGAGTGCTGGCAGCCGATGGGCAGGACGTCGAAGCACTGGTGCAGCGAGCGCGCTTGCGTCTGGGCCTCGGCCCGCAGCGCCTTCTCGATCTCCCAGGGCGTCGAGCGCGACGGAATCGCCGACCGCATCTCGGCCTCGCCGATCTGTGCGCCGACGGGGACGGCGCAAAAGACGCTGGCCAGCGCCGCCATCTCTAGCGGCAGGAACGCCCGGCGCGCGAACCGGCGAATGGAACCGGGTGCGCCGGCGGGCGCCGGCCCGACATCGGGCAGGCTCTGGATGACGAAGGTCGCGGTGCCCGCCTGGATCTGGGCGCGCGCGCCGGGCTCCAGCGCGACTTCGACGGTGCGCCCCGAGGCCGCGTCGGCGGCGCCGAGCAAGGCCTCGATCGGCATTCCCTCCCGATCGCCGTCCAGGCGGCCGGTGAATCCCGGCGCCACGACCAGCCGGTATCCCCGGCCCTCCCGGCGGACCAGGCGCATCGGCATCCCCGCGAACGCGTCGTCCTCGATTGCGGCGCCGACGTTGTACGATCGCGAGCGGCGCGCGGCGCGCGCGCCGGCCACGGCGGCCGCGCCGATACCCGCGGCGAACCAGAGGCCGAGGTAGGTGGGTACGAAGAGCACCCGATGCGCAAGCAGCAACGCGAGCGCGACGATGGCCGCCGTCGCCACCGACATTGCGGCAACGACTGAAAATGTAGAGAGCGCGCTGCGCCATTCGGCGCGTTTGGACAGTCGCCGTACCGAGACGAGCTCACCGTTCATCAGGTACGCGACTTCGACAGCTTGAGAATGCGTGTGCTTCACTGATGACCTCGCGCGGCTAGCATAGCAGCCGAAAAGCGGACCGAGAATGACGCTCGAGCCCGGCGATCCGACAACCGGGAGACGAGACGGTTCCGGGACAGCGACCGATTTTCGCGCGCCCCGGCCGGCAACGGGTATGCGCCTGCAAAATTCCTTTCGCACCCTTGTCGGATCTGGTTGAGATGCCGCGAAGTGGCCGCACGTGTCGCGCATGTCACGGCTCTCCGACGGAAACAGCGATGTTTGGGTACGCGGCAGCGCGTCGAACGCGCGCCAGAGGTGCGTAAGCGGCTTCGCGCCAGAGGCCATTGAATCTGTCCACAGGCTTGAAATTCAAGCACTTACGGACCGACTTGCGTGGCACGGCGCGTGCTACATGACGGGCCGACCTTCTGGGAGGAGGGTTAAGATGGCTCACGTCGTAACGCAAGCGACACCAATCAAGTCGGTTGAAACGCCGGTCGTCTCGTCGGCCTCCGGGCCGAACCGCGAGAAGGCGCTGCAGATCCTGTCGAAGTCCATCTACAAAGAGCTCCGCGAGAACGGCTACGAGCCGAAGCAGATCGTGGCGCTCGCCTCGGAGATCATCAGCCTGGTCACGAGCGATTTGAACCTGGATTAGCGGCCCGCGCGGCGCCTCACAGCGCCGCCGCCGCTCCCTCATTTTTCTAGCTTTTCCCGACCTCATCGAGCATTCTTCGCGCGCCCAGACCCGGGCGCGCTTTTTTTTGTCCGCAGGCGCTGGGGGGAGTCGGGCGCGGAGTCGCGTACATGGCCACCAAGACGATCTCGGAGCTCGACATCGCCGGACGGCGTGTGTTCATCCGTGTCGACTTCAATGTTCCGCTGACCGCCGAGGGCAAGGTGTCCGACGACACCCGAATCCGCGAGAGCCTGCCAACCATCAAGCTGGCGATCGAGAAAGGCGCGCGCGTCGTCCTGGCGTCGCACCTCGGACGGCCGAAGGGCAAGCCGGACAAGAAATACACACTGGAGCCCGTCGCGGGCCGCCTGGCGGAGTTGCTGGACGCGGACGTCACCCTGACCGACGAACCAGTCGGTGACGGCGCCCGCAAGGTCGTCAACGACCTGCACGCCGGTGCCGTCGCGCTGCTCGAGAACCTGCGTTTCTCGCCGCTCGAAGAGGCCAACGACGAGGGGTTCTCGCGGGCGCTGGCCAGCTACGCCGACGTTTACGTCAACGACGCGTTCGGGACCGCGCACCGCGCGCACGCCTCGACAGTCGGCATCACCAAGTTCCTGGGCGACAGGGGCGTGGGGCTGCTGATGGAGCGCGAGGTGAAGTTCCTGGGCAAGCTGCTGGGCGACGTCGAGCGCCCCTTCGTCGCGATCATCGGCGGCGCCAAGGTGTCCGACAAGATCGGCGTGCTCGAGAGTCTGCTCGGGCGCGTCGACCAGATGCTGATCGGCGGCGCGATGGCGAACACCTTCCTCAAGGCCAAAGGGGGCCGCCTCGGCCGCTCGCTGGTCGAGGAGGACAAGCTGGCGCTGGCGCGGGCGTTCCTGAGGAAGGCCGAGGAGCGGAACATCGACATTCTGCTGCCCCGCGACGTCGTGGCGGCCGCGGGGATCAAGGCCGACTCCGGGCGCGTCGTGCAGGCCAACTCGGTTCCCGAGGACCTCGCTGCGCTCGACATCGGGCCCGAGACGGCGCGCGGCTTTGCCGACGCCATCGCGCGCGCCAAGACGATCTTCTGGAACGGCCCGATGGGTGTCTTCGAATCCGAGCCCTTCGCGAGCGGCACCGTGGCGGTCGCCAAGGCCGTGGCGGGCGCGGCGGGCGCGCTCTCGGTCGTCGGCGGCGGCGACTCGGTTGCGGCCGTCCACAAGAGCGGCCTGGCCGACAAGATCACCCACATTTCGACCGGCGGCGGCGCCTCGCTGGAATTCCTCGAGGGCAAGAAGCTCCCGGGGCTGGCGGCGCTTGAGAGCTGAGAGGACCTGACCATGGCGCGGACGCGGCGGCCGTTTTTTTGCGGCAACTGGAAGCTGAACGGATCGATTGCCGAATCGCTGGCTCTCGCGACAGACGTCCGCAACGGCGTGTCGGCCGTGCGGGACGTCGACGTCGCGGTGGCGCCCAGCTTCACGGCGCTCCACGCGGTCGCCAAGCGGCTGGAAGACGGTCCCGTCGCCGTCGCGGCCCAGGACTGCTTCTGGGAGGACAAGGGCGCGTACACGGGTGAGGTCGCGCCCGCGCAGCTCGTCGACGTCGGCTGCAAGTACGTCATCGTCGGCCATTCCGAGCGGCGGCAGCTGCTGGGCGAGCTGGACGCGGCGGTCAACCTGAAGGCCCGCGCCGCGCTGAAGGTCGGGCTGACCCCGATCATCTGCGTGGGCGAAACGTTGGCCGAGCGTGACGCGGGCGAGACCATCGGGCGCGTGCAAGCGCAGGTGGACGCCGCGCTGGCCGACATGGCCGAGGCCGAGCTGGCCCGGATCGTGATCGCGTACGAGCCGGTCTGGGCCATCGGAACCGGGCGCAACGCGACCCCGGCTCAGGCCCAAGAGGTGCACAGGTTCATCCGCTCGCGGGTCGCTGGCCGCTCGGCCGGCGTGGCGGCCCAGGTGCGAATTTTGTACGGCGGCAGCGTCAAACCGGACAACATCCGGGTCCTGATGGCCGAAGAGGACGTCGACGGTGGTCTCATCGGCGGCGCATCTCTGTCGGCTGAATCGTTCGTTCGACTGGTGAAAGAGGGCGCGTCCGTATGATCACGTTCCTGACAATCGTTCACGTTCTGGTCTGCTTGTTCCTGATCCTCGTCGTGCTGCTGCAGGCCGGTAAAGGCGGCGGCATGGGCATCGCATTTGGCGGTGGTGGCGGAAGCCAGACGGTGTTCGGCTCGTCCGGCGCCGGCAACTTCCTGACCCGCCTGACGTCGATCACGGCTTTCTTGTTCCTGCTGACGTCGCTGGCGCTGGCCCACTACTCCAGCCAGCAGGACTCGCGGCGGCTGCAGAGGCTGGCCGAGCAGAAGGCGGTGCAGAAGAAGGACGAGGACGCGCGCTCGGCGAAGCTCAAGATGGATCTGGATAAGGCGCGCCAGAACATCCAGAAGACGGCCGGTGCCACGGCGCCCGCGGCCGGCACCACGGAGCCCGCCCCCGCCGCGGTCGAGACCAAGACCGAGACGAAGACCGAGACCAAGACCGAGACCAAGACGGGAACGACGGTCGACAAGAAGACCACGAAGGCGGCGGGCGTGAAGCCTGCGGCCTCCGATGCGACCACCGCGCCCGCGGCTCCGCGGCGCAAGAAGACGCCGGCGGCTGCTCCGGGCGCGGAAAGCACGGATTCGACCGCCCCGTCCGAGAAGCCGGCCGCCAAGGAGCCCGAAGGTCAGTCGGCTCCGGCCGCGCCGTAACCGGGCGGCGCGACGATGCCGCTGCCGTTCGTCAAGGCCGAGGGGACCGGGAACGACTTCGTCGTCGTGGATCTGCGCCGCGATGCCGGCGCCCCACCCGCCCAGGCGATTCAGGACCCCGCGGTCGTCCGGCAGATCTGCGACCGTCACTTCGGCGTGGGCGCGGACGGCGTGCTCGCGATCCTGCCCAGCGCCAGCGGCGACGCGCGGATGCGGGTGCTCAACGCCGACGGCAGCGAGGCCGAGATGTGCGGCAACGGCCTGCGCTGCGTGGCGAAGGTCCTGTACGAGTCCGACCCTGCCCTGCGCCGGCCGACCCTGAATATCGAGACCGGCGCCGGCGTGCTGGCGTGCACGGTGGACGTCGCCGGCGGCGCGGTCCGCGACGTCGCCGAGGAGATGGGGCGCCCGCGCCTGACCCGCAGCGAGATCCCTCTTTCACCTGCCGGCAATGACCGCGCCTTGCGGGAGTCGATCCGGGCGCGCGACCGGGAGTTCCGGTTCACCGCCGTGTCGATGGGCAACCCGCACGCCGTCATCTTCGTCGACGGCGACGACGACCTGCGCGCGCTGGCCGAGACGTACGGCCCCACGCTGGAGGTGGCCGATCGGTTCCCGCGTCGCACGAACGTCGAATTCGCCCGTGTGCGCGGCCCCGAGATCGATCTGGTCGTGTGGGAGCGTGGGAGCGGCCTCACGCTGGCCTGCGGCACCGGCGCCTGCGCCACCGTCGTGGCGGCTTGCCTGGAGGGGCGCCAGGCGCCAGGCGCCGAGACGCCCGTCCACCTGCCGGGTGGCACGCTGGCCATCACGGTGGCCGCCGACTATTCGGGCGTCCGCCTGCGTGGCCCCGCCCGCATCGTCTTCAGCGGCGTCCTCAGCGACGCCCAACTGCAGCCGCGCTAAAGATTTCCTCGCTCGACGGTTACGGCGTCGGGGTTGCTCGGGGTTAGGCGCTGCGGAGTCGGGGCTGCTACGCGGGCTGGGATTCATCCGCCGCGGCCTTCAATATCGCCGCGCGGCGCGAGGTCCTTGACCATGCGCGCGTTCGGCAAGCGCGCGCCGCGGACTTCGGCCAGCTTGCGTTCGACCACGCGGAACCCGAATCGTTCGAAGAAGCCTTCGGCTGTCACGCTCACGTCGGCGAACAGCTGGGTGAGCTGCAGCTCCGCGGCGCGAGCGTGAATCCGCTGGATCAGAGCCCGCCCCACCCCGTGGCGCGCGTCGGCTCCGGCAACGTAGAAGTGATCGATGTACCCGGACGGCTGAAGGTCGGCGTACCCGACGATCCGTCCGTCGTCCTCCACGACGAACGGCCGCAAGGCGCGGATCTTCTCGGTGCAAGGCGTGAGCTCCGCAAGATCGGGCGCCCACGCCGCGAGCTGCTCCGGTGTGTAGTCCCGCACCGCCACCCCGTGAACCGCGGAGTGAAACACGGCGTACAGAGCCCCCTCATCGCCGTCGCGAAACTCCCGGACCGTCAGAGTCGTCGTCGGGTCGACGTCCGCCAAGCGCCTCCCCATGCTCACGCGCTCCTCGACCTGATAACCGAGCGTTCGGTAGAACGCGACGATGTCCGGGTTCGTGGCGCGAACCTGCAGGTTCACCTTCGCGCAACCGAGCTTGCGCAGCCCGGACTCCGCGGCGTGGACGAGCTGACGGCCGATCCCGCGACGTCGCACGCCGGGATCGACGGCCAGGTGATAAATCCACCCGCGAACCCCGTCAAACCCCGCCATCACGCCGCCGATCACGCGGCCCTCGAGGATGCCCACCAGCAGCAACTCGGGCTGCAGCCTTAGCTTGCTCGCGATCAGGACGGCCGGTTGATTCCAAGGCGGATCGTCCGCAAAGACACGCGACCACAACGTCTCGAGCGCCGGCTGGTCCGCCTTTTCGAAAGGTCGGATCTCGATCATGCCCACGTTCCTGGCGTCCTTGGCGTCCTGGCGTTTCATTCTCCGGTTCGGGTCGACCAGCTAGAACAACGAACCCTGCCCGGGGCGGGTCGGCGGGGGGACGCCCAGGTGCTCGTAGGCGTGCTTCGTGACCTGGCGGCCGCGCGGGGTGCGAATGAGGAAGCCTTCCTGAATCAGGTAGGGCTCGTAGACGAACTCAAGCGTGTCGCGGTCCTCGGCCAGAGAGGCCGCCAGTGAATCGATCCCCACGGGTCCGCCGTCGAACCGCTTGATGATGGTCGACAGAATTCGGCGGTCGCCGGCGTCCAGGCCCGCGGCGTCGACCTCCAGGCGCCCCAACGCGAACTCGGCCACGTCGCGCGTGACGCGCCCGTCGCCGCGCACGTCGGCGAAGTCGCGGATACGCCGGAGCAGCCGGTTGGCGATGCGCGGGGTGCCGCGCGACCGGCGGCCAATCTCCTCGGCGCCCGCGTCGTCGATCGGGATCTCCAGCAACCGCGCCGACCGGCGCACGATGTCCGTGAGCTCGGCGGCCGAATAGAACGCGAACGTCTCGACGATGCCGAAGCGCGACAGCAAGGGCGAGCCGAGCTGCCCCGTGCGGGTGGTCGCGCCGACCAATGTGAACCGTTCGATGGGCAGCGGGATGGCGCGCGCGCCGGCGCCGGCGCCGGTCACCAGCTCGATCCGGAAGTCTTCCATGGCCGGATAGAGGCTCTCCTCGATCACGGGCTGAAGGCGGTGGATCTCGTCGATGAAGAGGACGTCGCCCCGCCCCAGCGACGTGAGGATGCCCGCCAGGTCGCCTTTGCGCTCCAGGGCCGGACCGGACGTGACGCGGATCTGCGAGCCCATCTCCCGCGCCAGCAGAAACGCGAGCGTCGTCTTCCCCAGGCCAGGCGGGCCCGAGAGCAGCACGTGATCCAGCGCGTCGCCTCGCTTGCGCGCCGCCTCGACGTAGACCGCCAGGTTGTCGGCCACCTTCCGCTGACCGACGAACTCGGCGAAGGTGCGCGGCCGCAACGCCGCATCGTCGTCCAGATCGCGCAGCCCGGTATCAGGCTGGGCGGAGACCACCCGGCCGGGGTCGGGGTTCTGGTCCTGGTCGTCGTGTCGCTGTCGCGCCATCGCTCACTGCCTCCGCAGCGCGCCCAGCGCTTCACGCACGAGATCGGGCACCGGTCGGGCCGGGTCCAACCGGTCGAGAAGCGGCTCGATCTCCGCCGGCTTGTACCCCAGCTGGACGAGCGCACCGTAAACATCCCCCAGCGGTCCGGCAGGCGCCGCCCCCCTGGGCGGCGCCGTCTCCAGCGCGACGGCTTTGCCGGCGGGGACCGTCAGGATTTTTTCGCGCAGCTCCAGCGCCAGGCGCTCGGCCGTCTTGCGGCCCACCCCCTTGACCTGCGTCAGCCGGCCGACGTCGCCGGTCGCGATGGCCCGCACGAGCTCGGTGGGTTGAATCCCGGCGAGGATGGCCAACGCCACACGTGGCCCGACGCCCTGAACGCCGATCAGCGTCTGGAACAACGTCCGCTCGGACGTGTCGGCGAAGCCGTACAAACGAAGGGGCTCGTCCTTGACGAAGTGGGTGTGCACGTAGAGCTGCGTCGTCCCGTCCGCGGGCACCATCAACAGGGCCGCCGCCGTCGACGCGCTGACCAGCACCTGGTAGCCGACCCCGGCCACGTCGAGGACCGCCGATTCAGCGTCCGCCTCCAGGATGCGCCCGCGCAGAAACGCGATCACCGCGGCACCGGCGCGCCACAGCGTGCATGGCAGATGGCGATCGCCAGCGCGTCGGCGGCATCGGGCGACGGCGCGCGCCGCATGGACAGCAACGCGCGAACCAGGAACCCGATCTGTTCCTTGGTCGCGCGGCCGTGTCCGACGACCGACTTCTTGACCGTCGCGGGCGGATACCCCGTCACGTCCAGCCCCTCTTCGGCCGCGACGAACAGCGCCACGCCACGCGCCTCGCCAAGCGCGATCGTCGACTGGACGTTGACGCCGAAGAAGGCCTCTTCCATCGCGACCGCGTGCGGGCGAACCTCGGCAATGACGTCGCGCAGGCCGCGTCCGATTTCAGCCAAACGGACGGCCCGCGGCCGGTTGGCGGGTGCGGTGATGACCCCGCACTCGACGTAGGCGACGCGCGCGCCGCCGGGGCCCGCGACCTCGACGACGCCGTAACCGAGCCGGACCGACCCGGGGTCGATGCCGAGGATTCGCACTGCCGTGGCCGTCCGCGGCGCGACGGCCCCCGACACCGCCCTGCGATTCAGCCGACGCTCTCCAGCACGGAGTCGTCGACGTCCATGTTCGAGTAGACGTTCTGGACGTCGTCGTTGTCTTCCAGGGCCGCGACCAGCTTGACCGCCCCCTCCGCTTCCTTGCCGACCAGCTTGACGGTGTTCTGCGGCACCATCGTGACTTCGGCCGACAGGGGCGCCGGCAGGCCGCCGTTCTTCAGCCCCTCCCGGATCGTCTCGAACGCCTTCGGCTCGGTCACGACCAGCAGCGACTCGCCCTCGGTCCGAACGTCGTCGGCACCGAGCTCGATCGCGAGCTCCGTGACCTTGTCCTCGTCGACGGCGCTCTTCTCGAAGACGATCAGCCCCTGCTTCTTGAACATGTAGGCGACCGAGCCCGAGGCGCCCAGGTTCCCGCCATGGCGGGTGATCACGCTACGGATGTCGCCGGCCGTCCGGTTTCGATTGTCGGTCATGACTTCGACCAGCACCGCCGTGCCGCCCGGGCCGAACACCTCGTAGTTGAACTCTTCGTAGCTGACGCCGTCCAGGTCGCCCGTCCCCTTCTTGATGGCGCGGTCGATCGTGTCGTTCGGCATGTTCGCGCCGCGCGCCTTGTCGATCGCGGTCCGCAGGCGCGGGTTGCCGCCCGGGTCACCGCCGCCCAGGCGGGCGGAGAGCGTCAGCTCTTTGATGAGCTTGGTCCAGACCTTCGACTTCTTGGAGTCGGAAGCCTCTTTCTTGTGCTTGATCTTGGTCCACCGGTTGTGCCCGGACATGGCGCCTATCATAGCCATGGGCCCCGCCCGGACAGCAGAATTTTCGCCCTGGGCTTCATGGCGGGCCGCTGCCGGGCGTGGGCGGCAGCGGGGTATGATTCCACGCCGCCGCGGCGTCGCACGCCGACTGAACCAGCCGGTGCACGGCCTTTCCGTTCCAGCTGCCCGCCGAGACCGCGACCCAGCCGCCGTAGCTGGACACGACAGCCTCGCCCTGCAGCAACTGGACGGCCTCCCCGCCGTTCGACAGGCCGTCCGAGCCGAGCCGCGTATCGACCCGGACCAGCAGCGTCCCCGGCCGCGGCGGCGGGTCAGGCCCGACAGTCGGGTCGTACGCCGCCGTCACCACCAGCGCGTAGCCGCCCGCCGCCAGCGTCTCGGACGGCAGATCGTCGCCCCCCTTGCTGTCGGTCAGCCGCAGCCCACCGAGCGAGACGTCCGCGTCCCCCAGGTTCCGCAGCTCGATGTACTCCTGCTGCGGCTCGGGACCGGCCGGGTTGGCCACCACCTCCGTGATGGCCAGCGGCGGAACGGCGGGCGGCGTCGTGAACGCGAACGGCGCAGAGGCCACCTGGTTGCCGGCCAAGTCCACCGCGTTCACGACCAACGTGGCCGCGGCCATGGGCGGCAGCCCCCCGAGCGGGATCCCGACGTCGAAGCGGGTCTGTCCCGCGCCGGCCGCCGTGTCCACCTGGACGCTGCCGGCCGAGACGGTCGCGGTGGCGGCGGCGGTCTCGTCGGTGGTGAAGGTGACCTGCAGACACGGGCCCGACACGCGCACGGCCACGTCGCCCAGCCCCGGCGGCGTGGTGTCGGGCGCGGCGGCATCCTGAAAAGTGCCAATCACCCCGGACGCCACAGGGCTGCCGGTCGCGTCGACGGCGCCCGGCGCCAGCGCCACCGCGCAGGCGATGCCGGCCGGCAAAGCGCCCTCCAGCGCGACCCGATAGCAGGCGCCCGCCGCGCCGTCCCCGCAGGGTGCATCCGCGGGCGGGCCCGTTGCCACCGCCTGCGCACCGTCGCAAAGCACGAGCCCCGCTCCGCCCCAGGCGATGGCCCCGGGGAACCGGACGACGACACCAGCCAGGTTCAGGGGCACCTCCGAAGAGCCCGCCGCCGGCTGGATCAACGTCGCGCCGCCTGGACCGGCGGGAGGCGGGCCGGTCGCGCCGCCCGCGGTCACGTGGGACAGATCGGTGGAAGGCGCGCAGCCCGCCATGACGATCGTGAGCAGCAGCGAAGCACGCATCGTGAAGGTTCTCGGACCGTCCCCCGCCGCGGTTGCGCGCGTGGTAAAAGCCCGCCGATGCTCGACCGAAGGACCGACCTGATCCTCGCTTCGGCGTCACCGCGCCGGCGCGAGCTCCTCGAGCGGGTCGGCCTGACGCTGGAGGTTCTGCCGGCCGGCATCGACGAGAGCGTCCGCCCGGGTGAAGCGGCCGGAGACTACGCGCGCCGCATCGCCGGCGCCAAGTGCGACGCGGTCGCCGACGGCGCGGCGGCCACCCGCGGGTTGCCGGTACTGGCCGCCGACACGACGGTGGTCGTCGACGGCGCCATCCTGGGCAAGCCGGCCGACGATGCCGACGGCCACGCCATGCTGACCCGTCTGGCCGGGCGGCGGCACGAGGTCGTGACCGCCTACGCGATCCGTTTCGGCGACCGCCGCGTCGAGCGGGCCGTGACCACGGTCGTCGCCGTTCGGGCGCTGCAGCCGGCCGAGATCGCCGCCTACGTGGCGTCTGGCGAAGGGCGCGACAAGGCGGGCGGGTACGCGGTCCAGGGGATCGCCGCCGCCTTCGTGACCGAGCTTCGCGGGTCGCTCACCAATGTCATCGGCCTTCCGCTGGCCGAGGTGCTGGCCGACCTGCAGGCGCTGGACGGCTTGCGCGACTACCCGCCGCCGGCGTTCGGCGCGTCGGCGGCATGAGCCGCGCGCAGCAGATCGCCGCCGGACTGGCCGTCGTGCGCGAACGGATTGCGCGCGCCGAGCAGGCCGCCGGCCGTCCCCCGGGGTCGGTGCGCCTGATCGCCGTCAGCAAGAAGATGCCGGCGGAGGACGTCCGCACGGCGATGACCGCGGGCCAGCGGACGTTCGGCGAGAACTACGGGCAGGAGCTGCGCGACAAGCGGGCCGCGCTGGCCGGCGATCCCCAGCCACCCGAGTGGCACTTCATCGGGCCGCTGCAGACGAACAAGGTCAAGTACGTGGCCGGCCAGGTCACGATGGTTCACACCATCGACTCGATTGCGCTGCTGGAGGCTTTCGAGGCGCGCGGCGTCGCCCAGACCTGCCTGGTTCAGGTGAACGTGGCGGGCGAGGCCCAGAAGCGCGGTGTCGCGCCGGACGCCCTGCCCGCCCTGCTGGATCGGTTCGCCACCGCGGCTCACGTGCGGTGCGCCGGGTTCATGCTGATCCCGCCGTTCACCGACGACCCGGCGGCCGCCCGCCCGCACTTCGCGGCGCTGCGGGTGCTGCGGGATCGCGAGGCGGCGCGCCCCCGCGCGAACGTCGAGCTGCGCGAGCTCTCGATGGGCATGAGCGGCGATTTCGAGCACGCGATTGCCGAGGGCGCGACCCTGGTCCGGGTCGGCACGGCGATCTTCGGCACGCGCGCGCCCGTCTGATCGCGCCGCGAATCTGACGCAGCAGCTCGCCCGCCGAGCTGTGTAGAAATGCCCCGCACCCGTCGATAGCCCCCGTATGCCCTGGGGGGGGAGCGCCAGCGTGCGCGTTGGCCTGCGAGCCATCGCGGTCGTGCTCGTCTGCGTCCGGGCGGAGTCGCGCGCGTCGGCTGCGAGCCCGGCCGATCAGCAGCTCGCACTGGCGGGCGCAGGCGCCGTCAAGATGCTCGTGCGCGGAACGGGATGGGTGCGGGTTGGCCAGCCGGTCCTGACGGCAGCCGGGCTGAGCCCGGACGTCGATCCCGCGTCGCTGCAACTGTTCGCGGACGGTGTCGAACAGGCGATCGCAGTGACGGGGAACGGCGATCGCCGCTTCAGCATCGACGAAGCGATCGAGTTCTACGGCACGGGCCGCGACGCCCCGTCGACGGATATCCGTACGTACTGGCTGGTGGCGGGCGGTGTCGGACAGCGCGTGGCGGCCCAAACGGCCGACGCCGCTGGCCTCGCGGCGCCCGACAGCTTCGTTCACACGGAAGCGCTGGTCGCGCGCAACATCTATCTGTCCGCGATTCGCAACGGCGACGTGAGCAACTTCTACGGAGCCGCGGTCTCGACGTCGCCGGTGACCGTCGCGCTGACCGTCCCCCACCCCGCGCCGGGGGCGGCGGACGACGCGGTCCTGAGCGTCGCCCTGCAAGGGGTGACGGCGACCGCGCACGTGGTGGACGTGGCGTTGAACGGCGTCGGACTCGGCCCCTGCGGGCTGGACGGACAAGCGCGCGCGACCTGCGCGTTCCCCGCCACCGGGCTGCTCGCCGGCGCGAACAGCGTGACGCTGAAGTCGCGCGACCAGACGGACTACACGGCGACCGAGCGCGTCTGGGTGTCGTACCGGCATGCTTACGCGGCGGACGGTGACGCCCTGGACTTCACGGCGCCCGCCGGCGCGCACCTGGAGGTGGCCGGCTTCTCGACCGCCGACGTGCGCATCGCCGACGTCAGCGACCCGGCGCATCCGGTGGCGCTGGCCGTCACGGTGAGTGCCGATGGCGGCGACGGCACGTTCCGGGCGGCCATCGACGTGCCGGCCGGACCCTCGGCGCGCGCTCTCTACGCGTTCACGGCGGCGCACATTCTGGCCCCGGTCGCCGTCCAGGCGGATCGGCCGTCGCGGTGGTCGGCTTCACACGACGGTGAGCTGCTGATCCTGTCGCACGCCGCCTTCGTCAGCGCGCTTGCGCCGCTGGTAGCGCGCCGGCAGGCGGAAGGGTGGACCGTTCAGCTGGCCGACCTCCAGGACGTTTACGACGAGCGCGGCTTCGGCGACAAGAGCCCGGACGCCATTCGCGCCTTCATCCAGGCGGCCCAGGCCGGCTGGCGCGTGCCGCCGCGCTTCGTGCTGCTGGTCGGCGACGCCACGTTCGACCCGCGCAACTTCCTGGGGCGTGGTGACTTCGACTTCGCGCCCACGCGTCTCATCGACACGTCGGCCATGGAAACGGCGTCCGACGACTGGTTCGTCGACGCGGACCTGGACGGCGTCCCCGAGCTCGCGATCGGCCGCTGGCCGGTGCGCACGGCGGCGCAGGCGGCGGCCCTGGTTTCCACAACGCTGGCCAAGGGCGGCCCGCCGGACCTGGCGCGCGGGGCTCTTTTCGTCAGCGATCAGGACGAAGCCGGGTTCGATTTCTCGGGTGCGACCGCGCAGGCGGAGGCCAGCGTCGCCGGCCGCATGCCCGTCGAGCTGTTCCGCCGCGGTGACCCCGGCGCCACCAGCGCCGCGCTGGCAGCCAAGCTGAACGCCGGGCCGTTCCTGGTGAACTACGTGGGCCACGGCTCGGTGGAGGTGTGGGACAGCCTGTTCGACAGCACGCAAGCTGCCGCGCTGACGAACGCCCACCCGTCCGTCTACGTGATCATGAACTGCCTCAACGGATTTTTTCACGACCTCTATACGACCAGCATGGCGGAGTCCCTGCTGGAAGCACCCGGGGGCGGAGCGGTCGCGGTGTGGGCGTCGTCCACGCTGTCCGACTTCGGACCGCAGCCGGCTTTCGACCAGGAGTTTCTGATGGGAATCGGACGCAAGTCTCTCGGCGAAGCGGCGCTGTCCGCGAAGCGCGGCGTCACCGACCTGGAGGCGCGCCGGACCTGGTTGTTGTTCGGCGACCCGACGCTCTTCGGCACGCCTTCGGCGACGCTCGACGGCGGCGCCGGGACTCCTGACGGCGCCCCTGACGCGGCGATACCGGGCCGCGATGCCGGGTCGGACACGGGCGGGCGAGACGCCGGCGCGCCGGACACCACGACCCGGGACGCTGCAACCAGCGACGCGGTCGCGCACGACGCCGGCGGAACCGACGCCGCTCTCGACGCCAGCGGCGACGGGCCGACGCCACGCCCCGCGGGCGATGGTGGCTGCGATTGCGCGACGGGCGGGCGAGCACCGGGCGCCCCCTCCGCGATCGCGCTGGGTCTCTGGAGCCTGCTGGCCGTCGGGCGCCGCCGGCACGCCAAAGTGGCGCGGCGGCCCTCACCGCGCTGGCTGCGGCGGGCGATCGCCGGGCTGGCGCTGGCGCTGGCGGTCGCGGCCAGCACGCGCGCTCAGGCGGCCTACAGCTATCGAATGGACATCACGCTGAACCGCAACCGCGTCGGCAACACGGGCGCGCCGACGACGCTGTCGAACTATCCCCTGCTCCTCGACATCACCAGCGCGAATTTGAAGACGGTCGCGAACGGCGGACACGTCCAGAATGCGAACGGCTACGACATCACCTTCGTCGGCACCGACACGACCACCTGTAACGGGCCGTCCACCTGCACGTTCAACTACGAGATCGAGAGCTACACGGCGACGACGGGCCACGTGATCGCCTGGGTGCAGATCCCGGCGCTGAACACCGTCTCCGCGTCGTCGAATCAGACGATCGTCGTCAAGTACGGTGACGCGACCATCTCGGCGCCGACCCAGAACGTCAACGGCACCTGGGACACGAGCTTCAAGAGCGTGTGGCACCTGAACCAGTCCAGCTCGCCGGCCAGCGATTCGACGTCCAGCGCCGCCAGCGCCACGTTCCAGGGGACATCGCTCCCGGCGACCGCCACCGGTCTCATCGGCTCCGGAATCAGCACCAGCGGCACCACGGGTGATGGCTATCTCGACTACCGCTCGGCGACGTTCAACTGGACGTCGTCGGACACATTTACCTACGAGGGCTGGTTCAACACGACCGATTCGTTCGGCCCGCTCTATTCGCAGCGCGACAACGGCGCCGGCAATCCAGTCATCGACATCACGGTCGGCTACAACGGGTCGACGTCCAGCTCCGGCAGGATCTGCGTCCTCGTGCGCGACGACACGGGCGGCACGTTCGCCGAGTTGAACGGGGGAGCGACCGTGAACGACGGTGGCTGGCACCATTTCGCCGTCACCCGCACGGCGGGGACGATCCAGGTGTACGTCGATGGCTCGTCGATCGGTTCGGCGACCGGCGCGGGGGCCGCCGGCAGCATCACCACCGGCGCCTCGGGCAGCTACCAGAGCATCGGACGCGAGGGGAACTGGGTTCAATCGAACTACGGCACCCTCGACCAGCGCTTCCTGGGCGCCACGTTCGACGAGTTCCGCATCTCGAAGACGGTGCGTTCCGCGGACTGGCTGGTAACCGACTACGCCACCCAGAAGGGGCCGGCAGCGACGTTCGTCATCGGCAGCGAGACCCTGGCCTCCTGCGGCGACGGGACCAAGGTCGCCGGCGAGGGCTGCGACGACGGCAACTTCATGAACGGCGACGGCTGCAGCAGCAGCTGCGCCGTCGAGAGCGGCTACTCCTGCGCGGGGACGACGCCCAGCGTGTGCACCGCGGTGTGCGGCGACGCGATCGTGACCGGCAGCGAACCCTGCGACGACGGCAACTTCACGAACGGCGACGGCTGCACCAGCAGCTGTACCGTCGAGTCGCTGTATCACTGTTCGGGATCGCCCAGCGTGTGTGCGTTCTCGCGGTTCGACTACTACAAGACCATCACCGTCGATCGCACGAAGGTGGGGACGGCGGCGTCTCCGACCACCCTCACGAACTACCCGGTCCTGATTAGCGTGACCGACACCAGCCTCAAGACGGTGGCCAACGGTGGCCGCGTCCGCAACACGAACGGGTACGACATCATATTTCGGGGGCTGGACACCACCACCTGTGGCGGCCCCATCGCTTGCACGTTCGCGCACGAAATCGAGAAGTACGACGGCACGACGGGCCAGCTGATCGCCTGGGTCAACGTCCCGGCGCTGAAGGCGCAGACGAACAGCGCCAACACCACGTTCAACATCCTGTTCGGGAACGCGGCGATCACGACCAGCACGGCGCTGCCGACATCGACCTGGGACTCGAACTTCACGGCCGTGTGGCACTTGAACCAGGACCCCACCGGGACCGCGCCCCAGATGACCGACGCGACGTCCAACGCGAACAGTGGCACGGCGACCAGCGTGACGACGGCTACCGGGTTGATCGGCTCGGGCGTGACGACGGATGGCTCGACCAGCTACATCGCCGCGAACTCGGGGACATCGCTGAACACGGCCAGCAGCGGAAGCTTCACCTACTCGGGGTGGGTCAAAACCAGCGACGGAACGGGCGGCATCTTCTCGCTTCGGTCCAGCACCAACTCCAATGTCGTCGTCGACATCATGGTCGGGCGGGACGGATCTTCGACGAACGCGAACAAGCTGATGGCGCTGCTGCGCGACGACTCGGGCGCCGGACTGGCCGACCTGGTCAGCACGTCTTCCATTGCGGACGGCGCCTGGCACCTGGTCACCGTCACCCACAGCGGCACGTCCATGCAGCTCTACATGGACACGACGTCGATAGGTACGGCGGTCGTGTCGTCGTCGACCTACACGACGTCGCTGCGGAACATCGGTCGCGAAGGGCGCTGGGTGCAGGACAGCTTCACGACCACCGCCGAAGAGTATCTGGCCGCCACCCTGGACGAGTTCCGCGCATCCAGCGCCGTACGGT
>JBJMQQ010000155.1:0-14551 GCA_045802645.1 Polyangia bacterium | reverse complement strand
TGTGACATTCGGGATCCGGCTGCCCTCCGGGCGCTGTGCCGGGAGGCGCGCCCAACCGTCGTGTTCAACGCCGCCGCCTATACCAACGTCGACGGGGCCGAGGCCAACCCGGAGCTGGCGCGCGCGGTGAATGCTGCGGGCGCCGAGGCGGTGGCGCTGGCCGCGGACGGGGCAGGGGCCACCGTCGTCCACTACTCGACGGACTTCGTTTTCGACGGCGAGCAGGACCGTCCGTACGACGAGGCTGATCCACCGTCCCCGCTGGGGGTGTACGCGCGCAGCAAAGCCGAGGGCGACGCGCGCGTCGCCGCCGCGACGCCACGGCACTTCATCCTGCGCGTGGGCTGTGTGTACGGCCGCGGCGGGCGCAACTTCCCGTCGACGATCGTGCGCCGGCTACTGGCCGGCGAAGGGCTGCGCGTCGACGCCGAGCGGCGCGTCTCGCCGACCTGGGTGCGGGAGGTGGCCCTGGTGTCGATCGCGCTGGCGGCGACGAGCCACTTCGGCCTTTACCACTGCACCGCGCATGGCGAGACGACCTGGGCCGACTTCGCGCGTGCGGTCGCCGGCGCGCTGGGGCTGCCGGATGCGCGAATCGACCCGGTGTCGGACGCCGGGCTGGCGCTGGCGGCGCGCCGCCCCCGGCGTGCCGTGCTGGACACGCGCATGCTGCGGGAGCGCGGGCTGGCCCGGCTGCTGTCGCCGTGGGACCAGGCGCTGCGCGCTTACGTCGCCGAAGAGACAGGCACGAAACGCGCAGTCGACTAGGGACTATCGAGCGGATTTGGCGGCGGATTTGGCGAGGCGCTTGGCGTACTGGCGCTCGTAGTAGTCGCGATACGCGCCGCTTCGCACGCGTCCGGCCCACTCCGAGTTGTCGCGGTACCACTGGACCGTTTCGGCGAGGCCCTGCGTGAAATCGCGCTGGGGCACCCAGCCGAGCTCCTCACGAACCTTGCGCGAATTCATCGCGTAGCGACGGTCGTGACCCGGCCGATCGGGCACGTGCCGGATCAGTGTTTCGTCGCGGCCGGTCAGCGCCAGGATCGCGCGTACCACGTCCAGGTTCGGTCGTTCGTTCTCGGCGCCGACGTTGTAGACCTCGCCGGACCGACCACGCAGCAGGACCCGGTCGATGGCGTCACAGTGGTCGTCGACGTGAATCCAGTCCCGCACCTGCTGGCCGTCCCCGTAAACGGGCAGGGGGTGCCCCTCCAGCGCGTTGAGGATCATGAGCGGGATCAACTTCTCGGGGAACTGGTAGGGCCCGTAGTTGTTGGAGCAGCGGGTGATCACGACGTCCATCGCGTGGGTGTGGTGGAACGCCATCACGAAGCAGTCGGCGGCCGTCTTGCTGGCCGAATAGGGGCTGCGCGGCGCCAGCGGCGTGGTCTCCTCGAAGGCGCCGGTCGGGCCCAGTGACCCGTAAACCTCGTCCGTCGACACCTGCAGGAACCGCACACCGCCGGCCGCCTGACCGGCCTCGAGCAGGCTCAGGGTCCCGGCGACATTCGTGTCCAGGAACGGCACCGCCGACTCGATGCTCCGATCGACGTGACTCTCCGCAGCGAAGTTCACGATCGCCTCGATCCCGTGCTGGCGGACCAAGGTCTCCATCTCATGCCGGTCGCGGATGTCGGCACGCACGAAGACGTGGCCGGGATCGCGCTCCAGATCGCGCAGATTTTCGAGGTTCCCGGCGTAAGTGAGAACGTCGACGTTGACAACCTGATCCGCGGGCCTGCGGCGACGCACCATCCGGACGAAGGCAGAGCCGATGAAGCCGGCACCGCCCGTCACCATCAATTTCATCGCGCGCGATTTTCGTGCAATAAGCCACGAAGTCAATGCGCGGCGCACCTACGCTGGTCGTGGTCCCGACCTATAACGAGCGCGAGACTCTGGTCCAGATCGTTCCGGCGATCCGGGTGGCCGCTCCGGACGTGTACATCCAGATCGTCGACGACAACTCGCCCGACGGGACCGGCGCCATCGCCGATCAACTGGCGGCCGCGGACCCGCAGGTCGAGGTCCTGCACCGGGCGAGCAAGCAGGGGCTGGGCGCGGCTTACCTCGACGCGTTCCGGCGCGCGCTCGCGTCGCCGCGCGGTTACGGGCGGATCGTGCAGATGGACAGCGACTTTTCGCACAATCCAGCCGACGTCCCGCGCTTGTCGAGGGCCTTGGATGAAGGCGCCGACATGGCGCTCGGGTCGCGGTACGTGACCGGCGGCGGCACTCAGAACTGGGGGCTCGTGCGGCGTCTCATCAGCCGCGGGGGCGGCGCCTATGCGCGGACCGTCCTCGGGGTTGGCATCCAGGATCTGACGGCCGGGTTCAAGGCCTGGAAGCGGGAAACGCTGCTGGGCCTGGATCTCGACGCCGTGACCACGCGCGGATACGGGTTCCAGATCGAGATGACGTACCGGACGATCGTGGCCGGCTTCCGGGTCGTCGAGGTTCCGATCACGTTCATCGACCGCCGCGTCGGCCAGTCGAAGATGTCGGGGCTGATCGTGACCGAAGCCATGGCGATGGTCTGGGCGCTGCGCCGCAAAGTGCCGCGGCGCCGGTGAGCCACGTCAGAAGTCCACGCGTCAGCAGTACTGATAGACGACGGACAGCAGCCGCGTCATCTCGATTGGCTTGCGCAACACGGCCACGACCTGCGGCGGGATCCCGACGCTGGGCTCGGCGCCGCTGACCATACAGATCGGGATGTTGGCCAGCGACGGGTCCGCGGCAGCGCGCCGCGCAAGCTCCCAGCCGTCCATGACCGGCATGTTCAGGTCTAGCAGGATCAAATTCGGGCGCAGCCCAGCTTGCAGCTCCGCGAGCGCGTCGCGCCCATTCGAAACCGCGTGCACCTGAAAGTTCGCATCTTCCAGGATGTCGACGAGTGACGCGCGCGCGTCCTCATCGTCCTCGACGACCAAGATGTGCCCGTAGGCCATTCTTGTACAAAAGGAATATACGAAGCGACCGGTCCTCGACAAGCCGCGCGTGCAACCCGGGCCGCGTAAATGTCCGATAAGAAATATTCTGTCAACTACGGCCTTTCGGACCGGAATCCGTTACGCGCCGCGCGATTTTCGAAAAGCTCATCGCTGCAGCGATGAGTCTGGGCAGCCGCCCTCGTTGTACGGGTGAAAGGAGTCAGAGATGACAACGCCAATCACGATCGAACGGACATTCGCCGCGACACCCGAGCAGCTGTGGGACCTCTGGACGACCAAGGCCGGTATCGAATCCTGGTGGGGGCCGGACGGCTTCACGGTCGAAGTTCTGGAGCACGACCTGCGTCCAGGCGGTCGCCTTCACTACACGATGACGGCGACGGCACCGGAGACGGTCGCTTTCATGAAGCAGGCCGGCCTGCCGCTCGGCAGTCACGCCCACGCGACCTTCGGCGAGATCGAGCACCCGCGTTTCTTCTCGTACGAGTCGCTGATCGACTTCGTCCCGGGCGTCGCTCCCTACTCGATTCAGAACCGAATCGACCTGATCCCGGTCGCCGGCGGGACCAAGGCGGTCACGACTGTGGACCCCCTGCACGACGATGAATGGACGAACCGGATCCGCGCGGGACGCGCCAGCCAGCTCGACAAGCTCGAGAGGCTTCTCGCGAAGGGAGGCGCACGATGATCGCCAACCGGAGTCGTTCGACCGGGAGAAGCATCGGCGCGATCGTCGCCGGTCTTCTGACTACGGCGCTTCTGGCCCTGATGGTCGACCTCATTCTCCACGCAGTTGGCGTTTTCCCGCCGTGGGGTCAACCGTACTTCGGCGCCGGTCCGTACCTCCTCGCCGTCGGCTATCGGTCCGTGTTCAACGTGGTTGGGTTCCTGGTCGCCGGACCGACTTGGTACCCGGTGGCCCTCTCCCTCATGACGTTTCCGTCCGCGGCGCTTGCGCGCGCCCTCATGCGCCGATCGAGTATACCGGCGCAGGCATGGTGACCGAGGAACAGGCCTTCACCGTTCGCGCCAACCGTCATCGGCGGGAGCTGCATATCCACTGCTACCGGATGGTCGCCTCGTTTCACGACGCCGACGATCTGGTCCAGGAGACGATGCTGCGGGCCTGGCGAGCCCGGGAATCCTTCGACGGCAACGACGGAGACGCTGGCTTTCGGGCGTGGCTCTATCGCATCGCGACCAATGCCTGCCTGGACTTTCTGCGCCGGACGCCCCGCCAGGCGTCCGGCGCCGGTACGTTCGCCGAGATTCCTTGGCTCGAGCCCTACCCGGATCGTCTCCTCGACGAGATCCCGGCGCCGTCCACGCCCGAGACGGCGATTGTCGACAAGGAAACCATTGCTCTGGGCTACCTCGCGTTGATTCAGCGGCTACCCGCGCGCCAGCGCGCGATCCTGATCCTCCGCGACTTGCTCGACTGGTCCGCGGCCGAGACCGCGTCGGCGCTGGGCACGACCATCGCCGCCATCAACAGCGGCCTCCAGCGTGCGCGCGAAACCTTGCAAGGGCGCGCCAGCCAGGATGGCGCCACGGCGCCAGCGCGCGAACCCACGCCGAGAGAACGTCATCTGCTGGCCGCGTTCATCGACGCTCATGAACGCGCCGACGTGGCCGCCTCGGTCGCCCTCATGCATGAGGACATCCGCGTCACGATGCCTCCACGGCCGCTCGTGTATGAGGGGCGCGACGCCCTCACACCGCTGCTGACGCAAGCGTTCAGCGGTGGGATGGGCACCTGGAAGCTCGTCCCTGCGTGGGCGAACAGGATGCCGGCAGCCGTCAGCTACCTGCTGCGGCCCGGTGATACCCAATTCCGCGCGTTCAAGATCGACGTGCTGCGCATCGAAGGCGACCTCGTCCGCGAGATCACCACGTTCGATGGGCGATTGGTCGCGTCGTTCGGCCTGCCCGCTCAGTTGTGACGATTCAGGCGACGGCGTTCGTCGCGCCGGCCGCGAGAACCCGGTCCAGGGCGTCCAGGTTGACGGGCTTGACCAGATGGCCGTCGAAGCCCGCCTCGCGCGCGCGCTGTCGGTCAGCGTCGCGTCCGTAGCCGGTGATGGCGACCAGCCGCACGCCGGCGGCCTCCGGTATCTGTCGCACGCGCGACGCCAGCTCGTAGCCGTCGATGACCGGCAGGCCGATGTCCAGGAAGCAGACCTCGGGGCGGAACGACCGAATCAGCTCGAGGGCCGAGACGGCATCGTACGTGGCCCGGGCGAAGTATCCGAGGTCGGTCAGGAGATCCGCCAGCGTGTCGGCGGCGTCCGCGTTGTCGTCGACGACCAGCACCCGCCGTGGATTGTCGCGAGACGGCTTCAGCGCAACACTCCCCGTCTGCGCGTGAGCCGACGCAGCATCCCGGGTCTCCACCGCTGCCTGCGCCGGAAGCTCGACGACGAACTCGCTGCCTTTACCCGGTCCGTCGCTGAAGGCCGACACGCGACCGCCGTGCATCTCGGTCAGGCTGCGCACGATCGCCAGCCCCAAACCCAGCCCGCCTTTCGAGCGATCGATCGACTGCGGCTGCTGGAAGAAGATGTCGAACACCCGGTTCAGCAGGTCTGGCGGCAGTCCGACGCCCTCGTCGCGCACCGACAGCCGGATCCAGGCGCCCTCGCGGCGGCCGCGGACATGGACCGTCGATTCCGGATCGCTGTACTTGGCCGCGTTCGTCAGGAGGTTGGACACGACCTGCGCCAGCCGGTTCGGGTCCACCTGCAGCAGCAGGCCTTCGGCCGGCACGTCCACGTCCAGGCGCTGCCGGCGCTGCTCCAGCAGCGGCCGCGCCATCTCGATCCCGGCGGTGACCGCGACGCTCAGCTCCAGGTTCTCGCGTCGCAGATCGATCTTGCCGCGCGTGATGCGCGAGATGTCCAGCAAGTCGTCGACCAGCCGCACCAGATGGCCGACCTGTCGTTCAATCACCGCTTGCTCGCGGGTCTCGCCGCCGCGCATCCGCATCAGGTGCAGCGCCGTCAGGATTGGCGACAGCGGGTTTCGCAGCTCGTGCCCGAGCATCGCGAGGAATTCGTCCTTGGCGCGGTTGGCGGTCTCGGCGGCGGCGCGCGCAGTTTCGGCGTCCTGGCTGGCCTGAGCCAGCGCGGCCGCTTGCTGTTCGACCAGCCGGCGCGCGCGCACCGTGTCGGTGACGTCCAGCGAAAACGTCATCACACCCTCGACCCGGCCGCGCGCGTCGCGAACCGGCAGGTACATGAACGTCCAAAACTTCTCCGTCTGGACGCCCCGCCCGTCGTCCAGAAGCACGCGCTTCTCCTTCCCTTCGTATCGCTCGCCCGTCTCCAGCACGCGCCGCAGTCGCGCCGGATATTCCTGCGCCGCCAGCTCGGGCAGCGCCTGCAATAGCGGTTTGCCGAGCACGTCCCGGCCGCCGTACGCCTGCGTGGCCAGCGGGTGGACGTACTCGAATACCAGGTCGGGTCCCCGCAAGAAATTCACGATGGCGGGCACCTGGCCCAGCAGAAGCCGCAGCCGCTGGCGTTCCGCCTCGGCCGCCTGGCGGAGACGCGCGCTCTCGAGGTGGCTGCGCACGCGGGCCAGGAGCTCCTTGGCCGCGAACGGCTTGACCAGATAGTCGTCGGCGCCCGCTTCCAGCCCCTCGACGCGCGACTCCTCGCCGGCTCGCGCGGACAGCAGAATGACGGGCGTGTCGGCCAGCGCCGGTTGACGCCGCAGCTCACGCAGCAGGCCGAAGCCGTCCAGCTTCGGCATCATGACGTCCGTCAAGATCAGGTCGGGACGCCGTCGTTGCGCCGCCTCCAGCGCGCGCACGCCGTCGCTGACCGCCTCGACGTGCCAGTACTGCCCCAGGAGGCGCGCCAGGTACTCCCGCATGTCGGCGTTGTCGTCAGCGATGAGGACCCGGGCGTCCAGCGGCTCCACCGCCAGGGTCGCCCGCCGAGACGACGCCTCGGTGACCCCCTGCCCGTCCGACCCGGAGCCGTCCATCCAGCGCAGCGCCTCCTGAACGAACGGCTCGGCGCGGGTGGCCGGGGCCCTGTCGCGCCCCGCTTCCCGCCCCGCCCCGATCCGCTCGGCCGGCAGGTGCGCGCGCCCCATCGGAATCGAGACCGTGAACGCCGTCCCCGCCCCCTCCTGGCTGGTGACCGTGATGTGTCCGCCGTGGAGCTGCACCAGCTCCTTCACCAGCGCCAGCCCGATGCCGGACCCCTCGTACGTGCGCGCCTCGGGCACCTCGACGCGGTGGAACCGATCGAACATGCGGGGCAGCTCGCGCGCCGGGATGCCGACCCCGGTGTCACTGACCCGCAGCTCGGCCCGCCCCTCGCGCGAGCGCAGCTCGACCCGGACGCTCCCGTTCATCGTGAACTTGAACGCGTTCGAGAGCAGGTTGAGGACAATCGTCTCCCACATCGTGTGGTCGACGTATGCCGGCTGCGGCAGCGGTGGGCAATCCACCTCGAACGCCAACCCACCGCGCTCGATGGCCGAACGAAACGCGCTGGCCAGGTCGGCGGTCAACGTCGCCAGATCCGTCGGTTCGTAGAGAGCCTTGGCCCGCCCGGCTTCGATCCGCGAGAAATCGAGCAGGTTGTTGACCAACCGCAAGAGGCGCAGCGTGTTGCGGTGGACCGCTTTCAGGTTCTCGCCGCGAAGCGCGCCATCGGGCGACGCCAGCGCGTCCTCTTGCGGCCCCAGCATCAGCGTGAGCGGCGTCCGGAACTCGTGGCTGACGTTCGAGAAGAAGGCGGTCTTCGCGCGATCGATCTCGGCGAGCGCTTCGGCACGGCGCCGTTCTTCCGCGTACGCTTCCGCGTTGGCGACGCCCGCGGAAATCTGGCCGGCGACGAGGGAGACGAACGTGCGGTAGTCGTCTTCGAAGGGGCGAAACGGATTGAGGCCCACGACCAGCACACCCGCGCGTCCGGTCTGCCCCGACGGCGTCAGCGGCCAGACCACGACGCGCGCCGGCGGCTGCTCCCAGGCGCCGGTCGGCAGGTCGCCCGCGAAACGGGAGAGGTCGTCGACGATCTGTTCGGTGTGGCTGGCCAGCGCCTCGGCGACCGGCCACGGCGAATCGGCGGCGCCTTCGATGCGGAGCGGCGCCGCCGAGTGGCCGGGCCGGATCCCGGCCGCCCCGGCCAGCACCAGCGCCGATGAGCCGGCTTCTGCCAGATAGATGAGCGCGAACGGCAGGTCACGCGTTCCGGTCGCGAGGGCGACGGCCGCTTGCGCGCACGCGTCCTCGGCCCGCCGCGCATCCACCGTCCGCGCAGCCAGCTCCCGCAGAACGGCGAGGCGCCGCTCGCCGATGATCCGCTGCGTGTCGTCGCTGTTCGCGCAGAGGATGCCGCCCGTGCCGCCGCGTTCGTTCGGAACCGGGCTGTACGAGAACGTGTAGTAGGTCTCTTCCTGGTAGCCGTGCCGCTCCATGATGAGCAGCAGCGCCTCGTCATACGTGCCCTCGTTGCCGCGCATGGCGCGCTCGGCGCGCGGGCGGACCTGGTCCCAGATCTCGCGCCAGACGACCGAGGCGGGCTGGCCCAGCGCCGCCGGGTGCTTGCCGCCGACGATGGACTTGTAGGCGTCGTTGTAGAGGTTGATGAGGTCCTCGCCCCACCACACGAACATCGGCTGCCGCGACGTCAAGACGATGCGCACGCACGTCTTGAGGCTCTGTGGCCAGCGCGCAACCGGCCCAAGCGGCGTCCTGGACCAATCGAGGGCCCGCATGCGTTCGCCCAGCTCGCCGCCGCCGTCGAACAGCGACACCGCGGTCGCGTCGGGATGGGTCCCGTTCACGCGCGAATCGGCCATGGATGAGCCAACTTAGGCATCGGTCCAGAAATGGCCAGGGGGATCCGGGAAGCCCGCCCGAGGGCGGCGCCCATGAAAAAAGCCCCCCGCGCCGGAGGGCGCGGAGGGCTCGTTGAGTCGCTGGCTGCTGGCTACTTCAGACCGGCGTACTGCAGCACGGCGTGGAAGAACTGCGCCGCGCTGTTGTTGGTGCTGCCGGTCATCTGGACGTTCTCGATCGGCATCCCGACATATACGACGGTCGAGGTGCCGGCGGTGCCGACCTGCTTGCGGCCGACGACGACCGCCAGGGGCTGGACGCCGTTGCCGTCCGGATCGATCATCGCGGTCACCAGCGTGTCCGTGTCGGTCTTCGTGTTCACCGCGTCCGCCGTGCTAAAAATCGGCGTGCCGCTGACGACATGGAACACCTTGCCCGCGAACGGCGTCGACGCCGCGCCCGTTGCGTCGAAGTTACTCTTCTGAAGGAAGTCGACAGCGTCACCGTCGGCCCCAATGTAGTCCGTGAGGAACTTGTTGGTCTCCGTGCTCCAGGAACGCGTGCCGATCGCATAGAAGAGCTGCTCGGAGAAGATCAGCATCGTCTTGTGTCCCTGATCCAGCCAAGCCTCGACGATCGCTTGCTGCGGCGCCGAGAAATTCGTGTTCGGCATGCCGTCGGCGCCGTCGCCGTTGGACCAGACGAGCGTGCTGACCCCGGCCAGGTCCTGCGCCGTGGGCACATTCGGCGCCGTTGTCCCGCCCGACGGGACGACGACCGTGTCGAAGCCGATGTTCTCTCCCTGCAACAAGGTCGCGAAGAGAGCGTCGGACTCCGACGGCGTCAGCGTCGTATCGCTGGGATCCGCGTTGTTCGTGCTGTTGTCGAAATCGACGAACAGAGTGTTGGCCGCAACGGCGCCAGCCGCGCCGCCATTCGCTGCGCCGCCGGCTCCTGCTTTGCCGCCGCTACCGCCCGCGCCCGCCTTGCCACCCGCGCCGCCAGCGTTGCCGCCGAGGGCCGTGCCGCCGCCGCCACCCGCGCCCGCCTTGCCACCGGCCGCGCCACCGCCGCCGCCTGCGACACCGCCGCCACCGGCTGTACCGCCCGCCGCGCCTGCGACACCGCCGGCTGCACCGCCGACCCCAGTGGTGCTGCCGCCCGAGCCGGTGACTGCGCCCGCTGCACCGCCGTTACCGGCGAGGCCTGCGCCGCCCTTGCCACCCAGGCCGCCAGCGTGACCGCCGTTGCCCGTCTTCGAGCCGCCGGCGCCGCCCGCGCCTGTGCTGGTGCCGCTGCTGCCGCAGCCGACGGTCGATAGGATTGCCAGCGCCACTCCCCACGAACTCACTCTGCTTAGCTTCACGTTCTTCCCTCTCTTCATATGTTGTTGCAGAGGTACCGCGACGAAAGAGTCGCGCCTGCGCGGGCTCGAAGATACACCTCGACCGAGCCGGCCGTCACCTGGCACCTGTACATGCGGATGTTCTCTAAACGGCGCCGGCGTCCGCAATTTCGAAACAAACGGCGATTTATCAGAGAACGGTCGCCCGATTACGGCGACTCGAGGCCCGCGTACACCAGCGCCGCGTGAAAGAACTGCGCGGACGTGCTGTTTTTGGCGCTCGCCTGGAGGTTCTCGAGCGGCATCCCGACGTACACGACGGTGGAGGTCCCGGCCGCGCCGACGTGCTTGCGACCGACGACGACCGCCACGTCGTGCTTGGTTCCTGACCCGTCGGGGTCATCCGACACCGTCACGAGCGTGTCGGTGCCGGACTTCGGGTTCACCTCGTCGGCCGTGCTGCCGATCGGTGTGTCCGAGATCACCTGGAAGACCTGACCGGCGAAAGCGCTCCCGGCGGCTCCCTTGGCGGTGTAGGTGACGTCCGCCAGGTTGTCGACGGCGTCGCCGGCGGCCCCGATGTAGTTCGCCAGGAATACGTTCCTCTCCGGCGTCGTCCAGTCGTCGACGCCGAGCCCGAAGAAGAGCTGCTGGGAGAAGACCAACATGGTCTTTTGCCCTTGATCCAGCCACGCCTCGACGGTCGCTTCCTGGACAGCCGACAGGGTCTGATTCTGGCCGCTCTGCTCGCCCGTGTACCAGACCAGCACCTTGTAGCCGGCCAGCGCCGACGGCGCCGGGGTGCTGGGCATCGCCGCCTCCGGGACGACGAACGTGTCGTAGCGGACACCCTCCCCCTGCAGCAGCGTGGCGAAAGCGGTGTCAGAAGCCGACGGTGCCGCGGACGTGTCCGTCGGGTCGACATTGTTGTCGCTGTCATCGAAGTCGACGAGCAGCGTCGTCTTCGTCGCGGTGACCGATCCGCCCGAGCCCATCGCGGCCATTCCGGCCGTGCCGCCCGTCGCTCCGGCGCCGCCGGCCCCGCCCGTGGCCGTCTTGGTCCCAGCGCTGCTGCCGCAGCCAGCGATCCACAGGAGTGCCAGCGCCATTCCAAACGAAGTTGCTCTGCTCAGGTTCACGGTCGTTCCTCTCGTCGGTGTGCGCACGTCTGAGCGCCGCCCACCCGGGCGAAATCGAAAAAATTCGGTAAATTTCGACAAAAGAGAGGCGTGCGCGGCCCCGGGGCGCTGTGCTACCCTAAGTCTCGGAGCCGATGGACTTCGAAGAGTTCGAACAGCTGGTTTTGAAGGTGCTGTTCGAGACGGACGTCCCGGTAACGGCAGCACATGTCGCCTACCTCGGTCGCGTGTCGGTGCGCACCGCCGAGAAGCACCTGGCGCGGATGGTCGAGCACGGGACGCTGAACGTCCGGACCAACACCGCCGTGGTCATCGAGTACGTCTACCCGGGTCGCAAGCCCATCGCGAACCGTGTCGGCGACACGTCACTCGTCGGCCCTCCGCCCATCTCCAGCGGCGACTCGTTTTTCCTGACGCTGCGGCCGCGACCCAGCCCGGTCACGGCCGTGATGCTCTCGATGCTGATCCCGGGCGCCGGGCACATCTACTCCGGCCGCGCCGGTGCGGGCGTCGCCTGGATGGCGACCACGCTCATGGGTTACGCCTGCTGCTTCCTGCCCGGGCTGTTCTTGCACGGGCTCTGCCTCGTCAGCGCCGCCCAGACCCGCCGCGGCTGACGCCGGGGGGGCCCGCTCCCCGGTCGGGGCTTCCTCAGGGGTTCGTTTCGGGCGTCGGCTCGAGGCTGTCTTCCTTGCGCTTGCGAAGCTGGCGCAGATCGTCCAGCGCCCGCTGAACCGCCGGGGTGCGCCCCTCGGTGCTGGCCTCGATCGCCGAGATCGTCTCGCCGAGCACGCGCACGTCGTCGACGACCCGATCGCGCACGGACTGATGCATCTCGCGGAAGGACGAATAGAAGTCCTGCAGCTCGTCCCCTTTACGCAGGCTGGGCGGCGCCGAGCCGAGCAGGTTGTCCCGCACCCGCGAGAACAGGCTGGAGATCTTGTAGAGCGGCCCGACCACCTTGTGGGTGATGAGGATGCCGACCGCGCTGATCGACAGGATCAGCACGAAGCCGAACCCGATGATCCCCCACAGGACCACGCGGTCGCTGTTCGCGAACTGCGCCTGCAGCTCCTGGGCGGTGGCCGGGTCGGCCAGGCCGGTGAACAGGATGATCCGCGAGATCTCCCGGGTCGCCTGGTACATCTTGAATCCCAGCCCGGCGGTCAGGAAAATCGCGACCACCACGATGGTCGCCGTGTACCGGAGTTGCAGTCCGGCATCCAGCAGGTAGTTCCGGACCTTGCGCTTGTACGCCGGCCGCGCCGCTGCCGCTTCTGTGGTGGTCATAGGCACCCTCCCGGTCCACGTATGCTCTGGCTCATTGTGCTCTATCCGCCTTGCGACTTGAAGAAATGCCCCAGCTCCTCGCTGAGCTGGCCGGCCGACGCCTCCAGGCAATCCCGGCGCGCCCCGTCCTTGTCGCGCGGTCGCGAACCAGACTGCAGGCTGGCGCCCGCGTTGGTCCAGCTGATGATGCTCTTTTGTGGCCACCGGGCCACCATCACCTTGACATCGCAGTTGGTCTCGGACGCGCCGCCCGCCACCACGTCCTCGAGCCGGGTGATGTTGCCATCGATGTAGAAACCCAGGAGGCCCGTCTTGGCGAAGTTGTGCTGGTCCGCTGGGCTCAGCGTCAACGTCACGGACGGAAGCTTCGCCAGCTCGCGCGCCAGCGCATCGGCAATCAGCTTGGCGGCTTCGGGGCCCGCGGTCTTGACGCCCCCCGTGAACGGTCCGAACGCGAGGTAGATCTTGGCCCGCTTGGCAGCCGCGCCGTTCAGCAGCGCCAGCGCCTTGGTCGCCTGCGATTTGACGAATCCGTCGTTTTCGCGCCGGGCCAGGTCGCGCAGGGGGTCGGTGGCCGTCGCGTCGCCGATGTCCCCCAGCGCGCCGGCGGCAATCCCACGCACGGTGGCGTTCGCGTCTGCCAGCGCTTTGATCAGGGCGGGCACGGCGACGGGATCGCGCACCTTGCCCAGGACCAGCGCCGCCTGAACCCGGATCTTGTAGTTCGGATCGTCGACGACGGCCTTGCACAGGTCCTGGACCCGCACGTCCGCCGCGCGCACGCGCGTCGCAACCGCCAGAGCCACTGCCAGCACGACGACGCCCAGGCGGGCGCGGTTCACGGACGCTCCGCCGTCAGGCCGCTGCTGCGGCCCCCGTCGGCGCCGCGCTTGGGTCGGCTTCCGGAGCCCGCCCGCCGCAGCTCGAACACGAACGCGCACCCGCCCCCGTTTTCGAGCTCCTCGACCCAGATGCTCCCGTCGTGGAGCGTGATCACGGCGTGGGCCAGCGCCAGCCCCATGCCGTAGGTCGCCGAGCCGCCCGGACGGCGGCCGTACGGTTCGAAGACGCGCACCTTCTCGGCCGTCAGCAGCGGCGCGCCCGGTGCGACGGCGCGAAAGCGGGTGCCGCCCTCGGTCTCGAAGATGTCGATTGTCAGGGTCCCGTGGCTCGGGATGCGGCGCAGCGCCCCCAATCCCAGGTTCAGCATGGCCGCGGCGATGAGCGACCGGTCGCCGATCAGCGGCTGCTCGTTGGGCGGGCAGGTCACGATGACGGTCTTGTCGGCCATCGTGGCATGCCGGCGGAGCTCCTCGGCGACCTCGGTGGCCGCCTCGCCCAGCACGAACCGGGCCTCGCGCGGGACCAGCTGGCCGGTCTCGAAGCGGTCGTAGTCGATGACCGTCCGCATCGTCGCCTTCAGCCGCTCGAAGACGCCGCGCGCGTCGGAGACGCTCTCGTCGAAGTCGTGGCGGCGGCGATCGTCCGACGGCGGTGCAAACTTCGACATGAAATCGACGTTGGCGGCCAGCGCTGCGACCTGCCCGGTGAGGTCGTGCAGGAAGTGCGACAGCCAGTGCCGCCGCTCGACGATCTCGCTCTTCTGTGTCCGCTGCCGCCGGTCAGCCTCTTTGTACAGCGCGCGCGTGCGGAGCAAGGCCCAGAGGCGGGCGCGGCGCTCTTGCACGTCCGTGGACGGCGTGAAGATCGCGTCGGCGCCCGCGGCCAGCGCGTGGATCCGGAAGCTGCGTAAATCCGACAGCGCGCAGACGATCACCGGCACGAAGTGCGTGCGCACGTTGTCTTTGAGACGCGTGCAAAGATCGACGGCTCCCGACGGTGGCACGCGGTCGTCGATCAGGACGACGTCGGGCGGGTGCAGCAACGCCTCTTCGAAGGCGCGGTCGGCGTCGGCTGCCGTGCGAACGTTGATTCCCTGCTCGCGCAGGAACCCGACGAGGGCTCGCGTGACGGCGCGTCCGGGCGCGACGACCAATCCCTCGGCCTCGCTCGGCAACGG